>DASSZL010000114.1:0-2177 GCA_035713505.1 Vulcanimicrobiaceae bacterium
GATTTGCCGCGAGCTCAAGCGCAGTGATTCGATGGCGCTGACCAGGTCGTGCATGACGCGCCCGGCTTCCTCCGAGGTGCGTTCGGCGGCCATGATCGCGGTGTTCGCATCGTCGGCGCTGCGTCCGGTGGAAGACGAGAGATCGATCACCTCGTTTGCCGCGTCGATGGTCGCCTTCGCGGTTTGCGCCAACTCTTCCAGACCGGCGGCATTCGTTTGCGCCGCGTTCCCTAAACGCTCCGCCGTTTCGCGCGAGCGTTCGGCCATGCGCGAGAGATCGTTCGCGCCGCTCGACACGGTGACGACTTCACCGTCCAGCGTGCGCATCGACGCAGCCGCGGCCTCGAGGTCGCGCGCGTTCGCGCCGGCGTCAGCCGAGAATTGCTCGGCGCGCGTCGAAAGAGCGCTCGAGGAGCGTTCGAGCAGATTGACCGTCGTGGCGACGTCTTCGACGACCGAGCGAATCGCTTCGACGACCTTCGCAAAGGCGACCGCCACGATATCCCGGTCGGAGTTCGGCTGCACCTGCACGGAGAGATCGCCCGACGCGAGCCGTTCGCCGCTGTTCGCGAGCCGTCCGAGTCCGATGTTCGCTTCGGCAAACGCGGAGACGAGCAGCCCCGCTTCGTGCGCGAGCACCGGCTCGCTGTACAGCTCGCCCCCGCGCAGCAGATCGCCTTCGCGCAAACGATCCATCAATTCGACCGTATGCAAAATGGGGCGCGCGATGCCTTTGCTCAAAATCGTGCTGGCAAGCGCGGCAAACAGAATCGCGACGGCAAGCGCGCACCCCGTGTAGATCGTACCGAGATGCAGCGCATCACCCGGCTTGATCGCTCCTTGCGAAATCTCCATCAGCAGGTGCACGCTGCCGCCGCCCATCGCGACCACGGTGACGCCGATGACGACGAGCAGCGCCGAGGTGAACCGGCGGCCGATGCCGCCGCGCGCCCCTTGCACCGGCGTCGGCAGCGTGCCGTGCGCCTCGCAAACGAGCCCCACGATTTGAGCGGAAAGTACTTCGGCGGAAAAGAAATTGAGCGTTCCGTCCACGCATCCGCCCACGAGCGCGGCGAGCAAAATCGCCGCGACGTTCTCCCAAAGCGCCAGGTGCGCCATGGCGTTGCCGAAGACGGTTGAAAAGACGCCGCCGCACAGATACAGCGAGACGTACAGCGCGAAAATTCGCAGCGGCAGGCGGCGTGCTCGCGCTATCGCGGGAGCGGCATCGTAGACCTGCGGCTCAGCAATAGCCTTGCGCACCGGCCGCAGAAAACGGCGGTCCAGCGTATGCGCGCCAAAAAGCATGGCGGAACCGATTATCGCAACGCCGACGACCATCCACGCAAGTTGTACCGGCGTGAACGTGCCGAAGATCGTGGCGATGAGGACGGTGGCCGGAAGCGAGGCCAACGCGGTGCGCAATTGACTGCGCTGAGCCCGCCGAACCGCTTGCCGAAAACGCGAAACGCCGTCCGTGCCGGACGGTTGAATTGCCATACCTACTGCTATTCGGCTGCCCCGGCGCGGGATTTAAGGCCGCGCCGTAGTTCTTACGGGCTGCTCGCGCAGCAGGTGGTTCGTAATGAACCCGACGATCATCATGATAATGCCGCCGATGAGCGCGGGCGTGAACCCGTCGACTTTAAAGCCGGGCGCGATCCAGGTCGCGAGCCAGAACATCAGCGCGTTCACGATGATGATGAACAGGCCCAAGGTGAGAATCGTGAAGGGCAGCGTCAGCAGCAAGACAATCGGTCTGATAATCGCATTGACGATGCCGAAGATGAACGCGGCCAGAACCGCGGCACCAAAACTGTTCGCGTGAATTCCGGGCACGTACATCGCGATGAGGTAGAACACGATGCCGTTGATGATGAGCCGGAGCAGAAAATGCATGGTCTCACTCCCCTAGCGCAGCTTTGACCTGCGCGGCCAAGGCCGGTGTCATCCCTTTGACCGCCGCGATTTCGTCGACGCCGGCGCGCTTGATGGCCGCCAGCGATCCGAACGCGGTAAGCAGCCGCTTCTTGCGTACCGGACCAACCCCTGCCAGCGCGTCGAGCGCCGAATGCGTCATCGCCTTGGCGCGCCGCTGGCGGTGATAGGTGACGGCGAAGCGGTGCGCCTCGTCGCGGATGCGCATCACGAGGTGAAGCGCCGCGGAATTGGGCGGC
>DASSZL010000115.1:0-7681 GCA_035713505.1 Vulcanimicrobiaceae bacterium
CTTTTGCCGTGCGCTTTACGCCCCTTGCCGACGCGTTGCCGATATTGCGCCGGCGCAACGCCGTGCGCGCCTACATCGGTTCGGCGGAAATCCTCGGAACGATGGTGCTCGACGAGGTTCCGCAAGAGCCGGCGGAGCTGCGGGCGCAACTCTTCTTACGCCGACCAACCGTCGCATATCCCGGTACCGCGTTCGTCGTGCGCCGGCTCTCGCCGAAGAACTTGCTCGGCGGCGGCCGCATCGAAGGGCACGCCGGTGCGTCCTACGTTGAGGCTCATGCGGCCGAAGCGGACGGCAATCCGCATGAAGCGCTCGCGCTCGCCGTCTTGCGCAAAGCCGGAGTCAAACCGGCGACCGCGGCGGAAATTGCGCGCGAGGCAAACGTCCGCGAGGACGCGATCGAACCCGCCCTGCGTGCGCTTGTCGAGCGAGGCGAAGTACTGCAGGTAGCGCGCCCACCGGCGTACGTGGATGCGCGCAGCGCGCAAACATTGCTCGATCGTGTTTGCGAACACTTCTCGCAGCAGCATCGCAGCGAACCGTGGGCCATGGGCAGCACCTCGCTCGCATTGACGCGAGCGCTCAACATGGACGAACCGCTTTTGCTTCGCGTGCTCAACGCATATGCGGAGGAAGGCCGTATCGCGCACCGGGCCGGTTATTTCGCGCTTCCCGAACACACGCCCACACTTTCCGCCGAACAGCAGGCGTTCTTCGATCGGCAAGTACCCGCCGATCCGGCCAGCCCATTCACGCCGGCCCCGCTCGCCCAGGTCGTCGCGGCGGTAAAGCAGTCGCGCATCACGGGAATCGGCAAAGCCTTCGATACGCTTCTGGCCAAAGGCGCGCTCGTGAAAGTGGGCGACGACCTGTACCGCGGGACGCAAATCGCGCAGATCCGCGCGCGGGTCGAGCAATTCTTGCGCGCGAACAGGCAGATGACCATGGCGCAGTTCCGCGACCTCGTCGGCACCTCGCGCAAATATGCCGTGCCGCTCCTGGAATGGTTCGACGCCCGCGGCATCACCCTGCGCAGCGGAGATTATCGGATGTTACGAAGTAAGGCGGCGCCCACGGGGAACGCTGGATGAAACACGAACATGTAGGCGCCATGAGGACGTGGGAGCCCATCGACCCGGGTGTACTGCCGAAGGCGGAACTTCACGTCCATATCGAAGGGACGTTTGAGCCCGAGCAGATCTTTGCGTTCGCGCAGCGTAATCGCGTTAAGCTCAAGTATCCCAGCGTTGAAGCCCTGCGAGCCGCCTATCACTTCACCGATTTGCAGTCGTTCCTCGATTTGTATTACGAGGCGATGTCGGTGCTGCGTACGGAGCGGGACTTCGAAGAACTCGCGCTCGCGTACTTGCGGCGCGCGCAAGCGCAGAACGTCAAACACGCGGAGATATTTTTCGATCCGCAAGCGCATCTGCAGCGCGGTTTACGGTTTGAAACCGTCATCGACGGCTTGTGGTCGGCGCTGCGCCGCAGCGAGCAGGACTTCGGCGTCACGACCAAACTCATCATGTGTTTTCTGCGCGATCAGCCGCAGCGTTCGGCGATGGAGACGCTCGATCTCGCGCTGCCGTTTCAGGAGCGCATCGTCGCCGTCGGATTGGATTCCGCCGAACTCGGCAACCCGCCGTCCAAGTTCATCACGGTATTCGAACGCGCGCGGGCACACGGATTTTTGACCGTCGCGCATGCGGGCGAAGAAGGGCCGCCGTCGTACGTGTGGGATGCGCTGGACAACCTGAAAGTTTCGCGCATCGATCACGGCGTGCGCAGCATGGAAGATGCGCGTTTGGTGGAACGGCTGCGCCGCACGCGCATGCCCCTCACGGTGTGTCCGCTTTCGAATCTGCGCTTGCGTGTGGTTCCCTCGCTTGCCGAACATCCGCTGCGGCGCATGCTCGAGGCGGGGCTCGTCGCTACGGTCAATTCCGACGATCCGGCATATTTCGGCGGCTACGTGAGCGCCAATTACGAGAAGGTCACGCAGGCGCTCAACCTCACGGGCGAACAGCTGGTTCAGCTGGCCTGCAACTCGTTCGAGGCGGCATTCATCGACGACGGGACCCGGCAGCGGTACTATGACGCCGTGCATGCCGCGGTTACGGGCGGAGGTGAATCCTTCGAAGCCGCCCTGGGTACCTAACGTAGGCGACCCAAGCCGCAACCCGAAAGGGTGTTCCTGCTGTCTGAGATAGTGAACCGATGAATGTAGATCGCATGACGGAGCGCGTTCAAGACGCGCTCAACGCCGCGTATACGCGCGCGCTCAGTGAACACAACACGCAGACGACGCCCGAGCACTTGCTCGCGGCGCTGCTCGATCAGGACCGGGGTATCGCGCCGGACATCGTCAAGCAAGCCGGCGTCGACCCCAAGGCTTTGGCCGCGAAGGCCGACGAGGCTATCGGCCGCCTGCCGCGGCTGACCGGCTCGAGCGCCGACCAGGCGACCGTGACCGTCGCGCCGGACCTGACGCGTCTCTTTGCCCAGGCCGAAACAGACGCCAAACACCTGCAAGACGACTATGTTTCCGTCGAGCACCTGCTGCTCGCGATGACGCAGAGTTCGGGCGCGGTCGGCCATGTTTTCCGCGAGCTCGGGCTCACGCGCGACAAGTTGCTGGTTGCATTGCGCGCCGTGCGCGGCAACCAGCGAGTCACCACGCAAAATCCCGAGGGCACCTACAAGAGCCTGGAACGCTACGGCCGCGATCTCACGCTTGAAGCGGAACGCGGCAAGCTCGATCCGGTCATTGGCCGCGACGACGAAATTCGGCGCGTCATACAAGTACTGTCCCGCCGCACGAAAAACAACCCGGTGCTCATCGGCGAGCCGGGCGTCGGAAAAACCGCGATCGTCGAAGGGCTCGCGCAGCGGATCGTGCGCCGCGACGTGCCCGAAGGCTTGAAAGACAAACGCGTGGTCGCACTCGACATGGGGTCCTTGATTGCGGGCGCGAAATATCGCGGTGAATTCGAAGAGCGGCTCAAAGCCGTGCTCAAAGACGTGCAAAACTCCGAGGGGCAGATTCTGCTCTTCGTCGACGAGCTGCATACGGTCGTGGGCGCGGGCAAAGCGGAAGGCGCGATGGATGCCGGCAATCTGCTCAAGCCGATGCTGGCACGCGGCGAGCTGCACATGATCGGTGCGACCACGCTGGACGAATACCGCAAGTACATCGAAAAAGACGCGGCGCTCGAACGCCGTTTCCAGCCGGTGTTCGTCGATCAGCCCAGCGTCGAGGATACGATCTCGATTCTGCGCGGACTCAAAGAAAAATATGAGGCGCACCACGGCGTGCGCATCAAGGATTCCGCGCTTGTCGGCGCCGCGACGCTTTCGAATCGCTACATCAGCGACCGCTTCTTGCCGGACAAGGCCATCGACCTCGTCGACGAAGCGGCGGCGAAGCTGCGCACGGAAATCGATTCGATGCCGCAAGAGCTCGACGAACTCACGCGTCGCGTGATGCAGATGGAAATCGAGCGCGAAGCGCTGCGCAAGGAAACGGACGACGCCAGCAAGCGGCGTTTTGATCAACTCGAACGCGACCTGGCCGATCTCAAAGAAGACCAGCGCGAGCTGCAGGCCCGCTGGCAAACCGAGAAGAGCGCGGCGGTCAGACTGCGCGAACTGCGCGAGCAGATTGAGGCGACGAAGGTGCAGATCGAGCAGGCGGAACGCCAGTACGATCTCAATCGCGTCGCCGAACTGCGTTACGGCAAACTGGCGAGTCTGGAAAAACAGCTGCAGGCGGAAGAGCATCAGCTGAGCACTCGCGATGGAAAAGCGCGACTTTCCAAAGAGGAAGTCGACGAAGAAGACATCGCGGAGGTCATCAGCCGCTGGACGGGCGTTCCGGTCGCGAAAATGCTTGAAGGAGAAGTGCAGAAGCTGCTCCATCTCGACGAAGAGCTGCACAAGCGCGTCATCGGTCAGGATGAGGCGGTCGACGCGGTCGCGGAAGCGGTCGTGCGTTCGCGCTCGGGCCTGGCGGACCCGAATCGTCCGATTGGTTCGTTCATCTTCCTAGGCCCGACCGGCGTGGGCAAAACCGAGCTCGCGCGTGCGCTCGCGGAGTACCTGTTCGACGACGAACGGGCGATGATTCGGATCGACATGTCCGAGTATCAAGAGAAACACACGGTGGCGCGCCTGCTCGGCGCACCCCCGGGATACATCGGGTTTGAAGAAGGCGGCCAGCTGACCGAAGCGGTGCGCCGGCGCCCGTACAGCGTCATTCTGTTCGACGAGATCGAGAAGGCGCACCCCGACGTTTTCAACGTGTTTTTGCAGATATTGGACGATGGGCGCCTGACCGACGGCCAGGGCCGTACGGTCGATTTCCGCAACACGATCGTCATCATGACCTCGAACATCGGCAGCCATCGCATCCTAGACTACAAGGGCGACATGGGCGGAGCGGAATACGCGATCATGCGTGCGACCGTGCTCGACGAATTGCGGCAGCACTTCCGTCCGGAGTTCTTGAACCGCGTCGACGAAGTGATCGTCTTCCACGCCCTCACCGAGGACGAGCTCACGCAGATCATCGAGATTCAGCTCAAACGCGTCCGCGAGCGCCTCGCGCACCGGCGCATCACGCTCGAACTCACCGATACGGCGAAACGCCACCTGGTGAAGACCGGCTACGATCCGGTGTACGGCGCACGTCCGCTCAAACGCGCGATTCAGAAAGAGCTGGAGACGCCGCTCGGCCGCAAAATCCTCGCGGGCGAAATCCGCGATGACGAGAAGGTCGTCGTGGACTACGACGACGTGCGCGGCGAGCTTACATTCACTTCACAATCCTCAACCGAACCGGTGTTTGTGTAAACCCTTAGGGGAGAGCGCGTTCGGTAAAGGGCAGCCAACCGGCTGTCCTTAATCTTATCGCAGCAATGAACGCAGTATTGGAGCGGTCGCTTCGTACAATGCCGCGCCTATTCGTGCTTACCGCGCCGGCGGGTTACTGCAAGACCACGACGGCCCTGGCGTATGCGAGCGCTCACAAGAGCCATGCCTGCGTGGATTTGGAGCGCACGCCGAGTGCGCGCGCATTACTCCTCGCGCTGTTGAATGCGCTCTCGTCCGGAAGCGCCGGCGACTCGGCATACCTTCGGCAAGCGCAGTTGTCGCTCGCGGCGGATGAAACCGTGCCGGCCACGCTCGCGGAGCGCGTACTGGATATGTGGCGCGATCCCGGCACACCCGCGGCGGTTGTGTTCGACAACGCCGAACGGCTTTCGCCGCAGACGTTGCCGCTTTTCAACCGGATAATAGAGCGTCGCCCCGCTCAGCGCGCGTGCATCGTCTGCTCGGACACGCCGCTCGCGCTCCGAACCCCGGCGATCTCATCGCCGTCGGAGATGATGCACGTGACCGCCGGAGATTTGGCGCTCAGCGAGGAGCAAACTCGCGCGCTTTTCGCGGACAGCGCACTACCCGGCGAGCAGTTACGCAACATAATCAATCTTACGCAGGGCTGGCCGCTTGCGGCGCTTCTCTTACGGTATCTTCACTCCAAAGGGCGTTTGTCGGCCGCGCTGACAGGTGCGCAGAAAATGGGGGGTCTGGAAGGGTTCTACCAATTCGTCCAAGGTCTGGTCATCGAATCATTGCCGGGGGACCAGCGCCGGGTACTCGAGTTCTGCGCCGCCGTACCTGACGTTCAAGTAAGCGATCTGCGAGTATGCTTAGGATCGCCGGCGGTGCAAGCGCTGTACGCCGCGGCCGGTTCGGTTCCGCTGATTCGAGTTGAAAACGAGCGAGTCGAGGTGCACCCGTTGCTGCGCACGGCGATGGCCCCTGCAAATCAGCACGCCGTGGAAGACTTGCGAGCTGGGGCGCGTGCGGCATTGCGGCGCGACGAGTGCGGCGTGGCCGTGGAGCGGTTTATCGCGTGCGGCGACCGTCTTGAAGCCACAAAGGTACTCGACGACGCGCTCGAGCACGGATCCAAGGCCTCGGTGGCTGCGGCGGCGGTATGGTTCGATCGCCGGATCTTGGAGCGCCATCCTCGCTGGTTCGTCCTCACGGCACTTTTGCGCCGGTACGATGTGCCGCCGGGCGAAAATCTCGCATTCGTGCAAGCTCACCGGGCGCGGGTCGAAAAAACCGGCGACGCGGCGGCCCGGTTTGCGATCGGTGCGCTTGAAACACATCAGTTGCTGCATTGCGGTTTCCTCGAGCAGGTGCAAGAGGGATTACAAGAGCTCGATACTCTGCTGACGGCGCTCAAACGCGGCGGAATCGTCAATGCGCTGCGCGCGCACGTCGCCGCGCGATTCGTTGACGCCCTGCGGGGCGCGTTGGCTGTCGCGATCGGTGAAGTGGACCGTGGGGAGCGATTGCTCAAACGCGCGCATTTCGCGACCGGGCAGTTCTCGATGATGGCCCTGAGCGCGACGGCCGACGGATGGCTGCCAATCGGCCTGATTCGCGGCGATGTTCGCCTGATTCAATCGCACTGCGCGCGCGCTCGCGAGTCGCTCAAGCGGGCCGGGCTCGATATCGCACTCATCGACCTGGACACAAACCAAGCGTTCGCGGGGTGGGCGCTCGGCGATGACCTTATGTACGAGGAATCGATCAGGCGCGTGGACGCGCGCGCTCGCGCGTACCGCACGTCCGCCTTCGATCATCTCCTCGGGGCGGCCGGGCTTCGCGAACCATCCGATGCGACAGGTTTGGAGCCGTTGCGGCGTCTGATCATTGCGCATCTGCTGGCGGCGGCGCGCGCGGACGATCGAGAAGGCCTGGATCATGCGCGGCGTGCGCTGCTTTTCGCGCGTGAACTGCGCAATGCGTTATTCACCGCGCTCGCCGCTATCGCGGTCCGTGAGCGCGGCGGCGATCCTGGGTGTGAGCAGGGCGAGACGCTCGCGCTCGCGCCGAGGCTGGAGGCATCGTTCGCGGCACGCATGAGCCGGCGTGATGAAGGTTCCGGTTCGGGCCGGCGGTAATCTTGCGCCATGGATAGAGCCGGCTCAACAATGGCCGTGTACTCGCATGACGTCGAGCTTCTGCCCGCGCTCGGGGCTGCGCTCAACGTTGCCGGCATCCGCGTCATACCGCAGGCCGAAGCGGGTGCGATTCATTTGATGCGCTACGGCGATAGCGTCGGCGTGATTCCCGATCCGGAGGGGCTGCCCGCACTGTACTTGGGTATGCCGCTCGATGCCAAAGCGCTTGTTGGTGCGATTCGCGTCGCGCATGAACTGAACGAAACGCGGCGCGCCGTGCGCGAAGCGAAAGAACTGCTCGAGATCGCGCGATTGCTCGGCTCCGAGCACGACAAAAACAAACTCTACAGCGCCATCGTGCTCAAGGCGCGCGAACTCACGAAAGCGGATTCCGGCACGCTGTTCGTCATCGAGCAAGCCGACGGTCAGGATGTGCTGCGCTTCGCGATCGCGCAGACCGGTCCGCAGCACAAAGAAACATACGCCGGCGGCACGCTGCCGCTGAACAACAAGTCGATCGCCGGCAACGTCGCGATGAACGGCAAGGCATTCCGGCTGGACGACGTCTACAAAGACGCGGCGGCGCGCATGCTCAACTTCGACCGCTCGTTCGATGAGAAAACCGGTTATCGCACCAAGTCGATGCTCGTCGTGCCGCTCATGAGCTACACCGGAAAGCCGATCGGCGTGCTGCAGCTCAT
>DASSZL010000116.1:0-3925 GCA_035713505.1 Vulcanimicrobiaceae bacterium
GCCCGCGCAGCGCGCAGCGGTGATCCTGCATTATTATGCCGGCTTCAACAGCGCCGAAATAGCCTGTGCGACGGGACTGCCGGGCTCGACGGTGCGCTTTCATTTGATGCTGGCTCGCAAGACGCTGCGCAAGGCGCTCTCGCACGAAAGAGGTTTGACGCAATGTCCACTGATGTGACCATCAAAACGGCCATAGATTCGATGATGCACGCTATGGAAACTCCGGCCGTGCCGCTGTCTGCTATTCGAGAGCGGATGCCGCAGGCGCCGCGCTCGTTGAACCAACCGGGCCGCACCGGCCGCTTTGCCGTGGGCGCGGCGGTCGCGGCAGCCGCGGCGCTCAGTATCATTCCGCTCATCTCGCCGGCCGTGATGCAGGGCCTGGAAACGCGGTATCGCGCCGCACTGCAGGCGCTCGGCGGCATCGCGCCGCCCCCGGCGCCCCGCACGCTCATCTCGCAGTTCAAATCAGAAACGGTTACGCTCGCGCAGGCTCAGTCGCGGGTGTCGTTTACGATTGTCCCGCCCGGCGGATTGCCGAAGGACGTCGTGTCATCGAAAATTGTCGTCGCACCGACGGGCATTTTGAATACGCGCACGCATTCGTGGAGCGTTGGACCGCAGGAGGTGACGTTCTGGTATCGCCGTGCAAACGGGCGGGCGTTTACGCTCGTTGCGGATCGCTACGATGCGCACGGCGAACGTCCGGGCGAATATGTGTTTGAACCGGGCGGCATCGCGCGCAATGGGCGTCCCATTCTCATCAAACACCGCCACTATGCATGGCGCACCGGCGATCAGCAGATGCTCGCTACCCAGGGAACCGCACTGCGTGCCGCCGAGATTTTCGCCATTCAATCGGCGATGCACGGCACGCCGGTACGGATGCGCCCGCTGCATTCGCCGGACACCCCGGCGACGCGAACCCTTCGCGTGCTCATGCCGCCTACTTAAGGAATTCCGGTTCGAACTCAAGCATCGTGCCGTCGGCGCGCTGCGCCGGACCCGCGCCGCAGAGCAGCCACTGCGGATATTGCCCGGGGGCAAAGCCCATGACCGGATCGGAGTCGGTCAGCGTGAACATGCGCGTGTCTCGTGCGGTTTGAGATCGAAGAGTATCGCGTCCGAATAGGCCCCGCCGTATTGACGCCGGTAAGCGATTCGCGTGTATCGCAGATGATACGGCGTTTGATTCAGGACGGTGAAGCGAATCGTGGACCATGCCTTCACGCCGGTTCCGTGATACGCCGCTTGACATGAGAGCACGGAGACCGGCGCGTTCAAGTTGTTCGCGGGGATGCCGTACACCAGCGACCTGCCGGGCGCGGGCGGCGGCCGCATGAGCGCTTGGCGAGGCCCATGCGCCCGAAAAGTGCGACGCAGCCTGCGGCGAGGATTGTCGCAATAAGTGCAAGGCGCGGTCTCACCTGATTGCGATAGGGGTTACGCGATTTCGTGAATCTTGAGCAGATTCGTGCCGCCGGCGCCGACCGGCATGCCGGTGGTGAACGCGACGCAGTCGCCCCGCATGGCCAGGCCTTCGGCGATCATGCGCTGCTCCATGATGTGCAGCAGCACGTCGATCGAGTTGTAGCGTTCGATCAGGATCGATTCGATGCCCCAGAGCAGCGCGAGACGGCGTGCCACTTCGGGCACCGGGGTGAGCGCGATGATTTGCGCTTTCGGACGGAATGCGGAGATATGGTGCGCCGCATTTCCCGTCGTGGTTCCCGTGACGATGTACGGAAGCGCGAGCTCGGCGCTCGAACGCGTGGCTGCTTCGGCAATCGACGTCGCGATGTTGCGGGTCGCGCCCTCGAGACGGCGCAGTTGCAGCACTTCGTGCGGATACTGCTTCTCGACTTCGCGCGCGATCTCGGCCATGACGCGCACCGCTTCGGTCGGATACTGGCCGCGCGCCGTTTCGCCCGATAACATCACCGCGTCGGTTCCGTCGAGAATCGCGTTGGCTACGTCCGTCGTCTCAGCGCGCGTGGGCCGCGAGTTGAACGTCATCGATTCGAGCATCTGCGTCGCCGTGACGACCGGCTTGCTGGCTCGATTGCAGCGCGCGATCAAATCCTTTTGGATCATCGGCACTTGTTCGAGCGGCACCTCGATGCCGAGATCTCCGCGAGCGACCATGATACCGTCCGCCGCCGCGATGATGTTCTCGATATCGTCGAGCGCTTCGTGCTTTTCGATCTTTGCCAGAACGTGCGTGTTCTTGCCTTTTTCACGAATGAATTGTTTGACGCGATGGATGTCGTCGGCGCTGCGCACGAACGAAACGGCGACATAGTCGACGTGTTTCTCCAAGCCGAACGCCAAAAAGTCCAGATCGCGATCGGAGACGGCGGCGATATTGAGGGTGCCGTCCGGATAATTGATGCCCTGCTGCGGCCGCAAATCGCCGCCGACCTCGATCGTCGTCGTGATTTCCGTGGCGGTTTTATCGAGAATGCGTAGTGTGATCGCGCCGTCCTGCAAATACAGACGCGTGCCGACCGCGACGTCCGCGGGCAAATCGCGATACGAAACGGATATGCGTTCGGCGGTGCCGGGAACGTCATCCGTCGTCAGCGTGAACGGCGCGCCGCGATCCAGATACACCGACGGCTGGCCGTCGGCGAGCTTGCCCGTTCTGACTTTGGGACCGGGCAAGTCTTGCAGCACCGCGATGTGCTGATCGAGCTCTTTTGCGATCTTGCGTATCGAGGCGATGGTCTCGCCGTGCTCTTTCGGCGCTCCATGCGAGAAGTTCAGGCGGAAGACGTTCGCTCCCGATAAGACCAGCGATCGAATGATTTCCGGATCGCGCGAGGCAGGCCCAAGCGTCGCAACGATCTTCGTGCGTTTTTGAATTTTTTCCATCGGCTCCAGGCTCGTGCGCGAGAATTCCCGAAGGCTCCTGCGTTTGTTGAGACGTGATCCGCTCGATCGGCGCCGCCCTGAACGCACCGCGGTCAGCTTTCTGGCCTCGGCGCTCGTGCATGCGCTCATCGCGCTCTTCTTATTTTCCGTTGTGACCTCGTCGTCGGAACAATCGACCGAATCCGTTGCGGGCGGCGTCGTCATGACCGTGAGTTCGCAGCCGGTGCCTTCGAGCGCCCCCGCGTCCCCGGTCCCGAAAGTCGCTCCACCCGCGCCGCACGCTCCGGTTCAGCCGAAGACGCGTGCGCTTGCCCAGCCTCGGTCGGCACCGCCGCACCCCCGCGTTCTGCACGTGCTCTCGAAATTCGCGCCGACCGCTCCCCCGAATCCCACGCCCGCGCCCGAGAGTTCGCTCGCTCCCAATCCCGTGCCGACGCAGGCGGTCATCGCGGTCTCACCGGCGCCGCTGCCGTTGACCGTCCCGACCAGTGTTCCCACGGCCGCCGTCGTCGCGGCGTCGATTCGCATCCCGCCGACTGCGGCGCCCTTGCCGAAGCCGAGCGTCGCGCCGACCCAAGTCCCGCGCACGCCGCAGCCGCAGCCTACCGCCGCCCCAAAGGCGCCGCCGGCAACGCCGCTGCCCGAGCCCACCGCTATCGCGGTGACCGCCGCGCCGAACGCCGCGATGGCCAGTCCGATACCCGTAACGACTCCCGGCTCCATCGGCCCCGTGAAAATCGCCGCCGCGCGGCCGCAGCAGCATGGCAGCGCTCCCACGCCCGGTCCCAAGCCGGTCGGTTCGCCGGGACCGCGGGGCGCCGCGCCCGTGAAGACGTCGGCGATTCCGCGCCCGGTTCAGGCCTTGCCGGCCACGCCGCGCCCCGCGCCGGCACGTCCCGCCGGCGGCAAGCACAAGCCCTCACTGAACGAGCGCTTGCAGAATCTCATTCCGACGGCGGGCCCCTCGTTCACGCCCGCCCCGCCCGTTCGCCGATACAACATCGGAAATATCAGGCCGACGCCCCCGCCCGAGCCGACGCCGCCCCCGCAG
>DASSZL010000117.1:0-3180 GCA_035713505.1 Vulcanimicrobiaceae bacterium
ATTTCTGCTCTGAGGGCCGAACGCGCAAGATTCGCCCGATAGGCTGCCAGGCGCCCTGAAGACGGCCGTGTGCGCGCAGTGAGCCGTTGTAGAGATACACGCCTCCTCGCTGCGAGTTGGCGGTAACGACGGGGCCGCCGCTGCCGATGAGAACTTGCGCGTCCGTCGGCGAGCCGCTGACTGCGGCGCCGCCTTCGAAGCCGGCGAAGATTCTGCCGCCCGAACTATGCGCGTCGATGCGCGCGCCGCCGCCCGCTACGCCGATCGCGACGTTGCCGTTTTGCGACTCGAAGCGAGCGACGCCCGGCACGAAGGTGCCGTTGTCGTACGCGATGCTGCCGTTGATGCTGCTCGCCTCAATCTGCCGCACGTTGCAATTTCCGAACACGATGTTTCCGGCCGCCGTGCGCGTGCGGATCAGGTTGAACGCGGAGTTTCGTACGAATATGGGGCCGCGCGCAACTTCGGCGTATCCGTTTCCGCCCGCATTGTCCAGAAGAATGCCGCCGGTGTGCACGAGCGTGACGAAGGTGCCGCTCCGGTAGCCTTGCATCGTGATGCCGCCGCGGCCGACGACGGCCCAAACCAGCGCCGTGGACTGCGGTATGGTGAGCGTTACGTCCGCGTCTTGATCGCCGCCGAAGATCACCACGCCGTCGTGCGGCGAGTCAAGCACCGAACCGAGCGGGAAACTTTCCGGGGGCAAGAGCGCCGGGCCGTTGATAGTTTGAATTACCGTCGACGGTATCATGAGCTCGGGCGGCAATGCGTCGGCAACCGCTTGCGGTCCGAACTGCCGTGCGCGAACGGGTACGCTCGACTGCACCTGCACGACCGCTTTGTCCCACGTGCGGATCGTCAGTCTTCCAGAGCGCATCTGCATGCGAATCACCGGCGAGCGCGCAACGTTGAAAACTTGCTGGGCGCGTGCATGCGCGGGCCAGCTCGCCAGCAGCGCCAGGAGCACGATGAGGGTGAAGCGCATCACAGGTCGATTGTACGGTGCGGGCTTGCGCCGCGAATGAAAATTCAATGAATACGCGGCAGGCGGACGCGGATGAGCGTACCTCCGCTCTCCGGGCGTTCCGCCTCGACGCGCCCTTTGTGCACGCGGGCGATGGAACGCACGATCGCAAGGCCAAGGCCCGTGCCCGGTACGTCGCGGGTGCGTGATTTATCGGTACGGTAGAACCGGTCGAAGATCAGCGGCAGTTCTTGCGGATCGATGCCGGGACCGGTGTCTTCCACCTCGACGAGCGCTTCGCCGTTCGCCGAGTGGACGCGCACGGTGACGCCGCCGCGCTCGGTGAATTTTATCGCGTTGTCGATGAGGTTGGTGATCATCTGGCGCGCCAGCGAGGCGTCGCCTTCGATGATGGGGGATTCGCCCGCTTCCAGTTTGAGGGTCAACCCCTTGTCGGCCGCGCGCTGCGCGGTGGCGTTCACCGCTTCCTGCGCGACGGCGTCCAGCGAAAGCGGCTCTTTCGGGATCGCGTCGCCGGAGTCGGCCTTGGCGAGCGTGAGCATGCCGTTGACCATGTCGGCGAGAGACGCGCTCTCGTCGATGATCGTCCGCAGACTTTCTTGCCGGATCTGCTCGTCGCGATCGCCCCAGCGCGCCAGCATTTGCGCGTTTGCATTAATCGAGGTGAGCGGCGTTTTCAGCTCGTGCGATGCGTCCGAGATGAACTGACGTTCGCGCGCGAACGCTTCCTCCAAACGCGCCAGCAAATCGTCGAAATTCTCCGCCAATCTGCCGACCTCGTCGCGGCGGCCCTTCCAGCGCAGGCGGCGGTGCAACCCTTCCGAGCCAATCTCGCGCATTGCCTCCGCGAGCTGATTGATCGGCGTCGTAATTTGCGCCGCGAGTGCGAACGAGGCCAGCGTGACGGCTATCACGGCGATGAGTAAGATGGTTACGATCGACCACTCCGTTTGCCGGAATGCCCGGTACAGCTGGTCCAGCGGATCGCCGGCCTGCACGATGAGCGCGCGATTGCCGGCGACGAGCACTTGCGCGGCGACCAAAAACGGGCGCCCCTGCACCGTGACTTCCCGTACCGTCTGCGGCTGCGCCGGTGTGAGGTTCGGATTGCCGAACGTCGCGAGCGCGCCCATGTTGAAACTTTTAGCCACGGGATAACCGCGCGTGTCGTCCACTTCGATGAACGTGCTCGTGGAGGCCCAGCGTTCGAGATTGTCTGGATTCTCGAGCATGAGCAGTGAATCGGCGCCTTCGGAAAACAGAAACGAATTCGGCGAGGGCGCGGCGGCGGCGCGGATGTCCGCGAGCGTGGTGAGAACGTGTTCTTGTGCCTGCGCGCGCAGGATGCCCTCGAACCGCCGCGTGATGGCCACGCCCAGCGCGATGGTGACGACGACGAGAAGCAGCGCATACCAGCCGGCAATGCGCCACCGTAAAGACGTCATGGCCTAGGAGCCCGTCGGAGTATGGCGCGTTCCCGTCTTCGAAGAAAATGCGGCGCCGAATACGAAAACGGCCATGCTCCGACGGGCTCCTAATCTTTTATCGTGTAGCCGACGCCGCGTACGGTCGTGATGAGTTTTTCATCGAAACCGTCGTCGATTTTGCCGCGCAGATAGCGGATATAGACGTCGATGAGATTCGAGTCGCCCAGAAAATCGCTGCCCCAGACGCCGTTGAAGAGTTCGTCGCGCGTGTGCACTTTGTTGCGGTGCAGCAGCAGGTATTCGAGCAGCGCATACTCCTTGGCGGTCAGGCTGATTTCTTTATCGCCGCGGCGCACTTCGTGCCGGTCGCGATCCATGATCAGATCGCGATAGACGACGACGTTGTCGACCGGCTCCCGCTCGCGCAGCCGGGCGCGCACGCGAGCCAGCAGTTCTTCGGTCGAGAACGGCTTGGTGAGATAGTCATCGGCGCCCATGTCCAAACCCGCGACGCGTTCCGGCACGCGATCTTTGGCCGTGAGCATGATGATCGGCACGCGGCTCTTCGCGCGCACGCGCTTGCAGATCTCCATGCCGTCCATGCGGGGCAGCATCAGATCCAGCAGCACCAAGTCGGGCTCTTTGAGCGCGCGCTCCAAACCCGTGAGACCGTCGCGCGCGACTTCTACCGTATAGCCTTCATGCTCGAGTTCGAGTTGCAAAACCCGGCTGATTGCGGCGTCGTCTTCGACGACCAAAACGCGATAC
>DASSZL010000118.1:0-9680 GCA_035713505.1 Vulcanimicrobiaceae bacterium
TCGTGTAGGGATCGAGCCGGGCGTTCTCGGGAATGCGCGTATCATGCGCGGCCGAGATGATGCCGTTCATCTGCTTTTCGAACATGCGCGAGCCGATGACGAGATCCGCGACTTTGCGCTCTTCGCGGACCTTCCAGTTCATGAACTCTTCGATGTCGGGATGATCGGCGTTGAGGACCACCATTTTGGCCGCGCGCCGCGTCGTGCCGCCGGACTTGATGGCGCCCGCGGCGCGATCGAACACTTTGAGGAACGACATCAGCCCGGAGCTCGTGCCGCCGCCGCTGAGCTTCTCGCCGGCGCCGCGAATCTTCGAAAAGTTCGCGCCGCTTCCGGAACCGCCCTTAAAAATGCGCGCTTCGCGCACCACGCCGTCGAAGAGTCCGCCCGGGTTGACCAGATCGTCCTCGATAGAGAGGATGAAGCACGCGGAAACCTGCGGGTGTTCGTACGCGTTCGGCGAGGCCTGGAGTTCGCCGGTTTTGGCGTCGACGAAATAGTGGCCCTGGGCCGGGCCGGCAATGCCGTACGCCCAATGCAGGCCGGTGTTGAACCACTGCGGCGAGTTGGGCGCGCCGATCTGGCGCGCGAGCATCGCGCACATCTCGTCGTAATAAATCTGAGCGTCCGCTTCGGAGTCGAAATAGCCGTTCTTGTAGCCCCAATACGTCCAGCACCCGGAAAGACGGTTGAAGACCTCGCGCGAGTCCCGCTCGGCCTCGAACGCGGCGCTGTCGGCCGGCTCGGAGCGCCAGAGCCATTCCGGCACGTCGTGCTCGGGCACGCGTTTGAGGTTCTTGGGAACGCCCGCCTTGCGGCAGTATTTCTGGGCGAGGACGTCCACCGCGACCTGGCTCCAGCCCGTCGGAACCATGACGTCCTTGGCCTCGAAGATGACCGAGCCGTCCGGGTTGACGATGCGTGAGGTGCGGGGTTCGAAGGTTAGACCGGCGTAGGGGTCGCCGGGGGCCGAGTAGGTGCGGCGAAACTTCATCGAGGCTCCTTCCTCCGATGCGTGGAGGACCCGTTCACTTCGAGCGGCTTATATCGAACACCTGTTCGGTGGTACGGGGCCTTCTGCGGAATAGAGTGCCCATAGATTGTACTACCGGGGTGTGGGAGATACAAGATATAGTATTTGCCACCTTGTGCGCAAGATGTTGACAACGCAAAATTCTTGTGCACGGGGACGCTTGCTTCGGTGGAAAAGGTGCGTCCTGCGTGTGGGCACTGTGGAAACTTCCGAGGATAGCGGGGAGAAGTGGCGCAATCGGAGCTGAGCATGCTCGGACCGGACCGCTTTGCGCCCCGCCTGCACGACATACCGCTGGCCGAACTCTCGGCCTTGGGCATCCGCGGTCTCATCGTCGATCTCGACAACACGCTGCTCGGCTTTCGCGAGACGGAACTTGCCGCCGAACACCTTGCTTGGGTAGAAGAAGCGCACGAGCGTGGATTTGCGATGGTGATGGTCTCGAACAACTTCAGTGAGCGCGTGCGCGGCATTGCCCGGCAGCTTCGCATCGAGTGCATTCCCAATGCGCTCAAACCGCTGCCGTTCGGGTTTTGGCGCGCCATGCGGCATTTGAACCTGCCGCGCAAACAGGTGGCGGTCGTCGGCGATCAACTCTTTACCGACGTCTTGGGCGCCAAGCTCAGCGGCGGTTTGTACACAATTCTGACGGAACCGATCGAGAATAAGGACTTTGCGATCACGCAAATGTTCCGCTTTTTCGAACGTTTGATGCTGCCGGAGCGCCGCCGTTGAAGCTGGCGCTGATCGGCGATCCGGTCGAGCACAGCCGCAGCCCGCGGCTGCATCGCGCCTTCATGGAAGAAGCCGGCATCGAGGACGGCAGTTACGTCGCGATACGCGTTCCCAAAGGCAACGGCATCGACGTTGTGCGCCGCATGCGCATGGACGGCTATACCGGCATCAACGTCACGACGCCGCTGAAAGAAGAAGTACTGCGCGCGTGCGACGAGCTCACGCAGGAAGCGGAGTTGGTGGGAGCCGTCAATACGATTTTCTTCGGTCGCACGATACTCGGGCATAACACCGACGGCATCGGCGCTCGCGTCGCGCTCGAAACGATTCTCACGCAGCCGGTCGCGTTGGAACGCATCGGCGTGCTGGGAACCGGCGCGACGGCGCGTGCGATTCTCGCGCAATTGCGCGAAACCGACGCCTACACGTACGTGTGGGGGCGCGATCGTGAAAAGGTTGCCGAGATTTGTGAGCGATTCGAGGCACAGGCGTGGCCGCAGGGCGCGCCGGAGATCGTCATTTCGACGCTGCCGAACGGCGTGAAACTGCCGGAAGAACTGGTCGAGCAGCTGTTGAGCGCGGATTGCGTGATGGACACGAATTACGGCGAGCGCTCGACGCTCGAGCGCCAAGTGCATCGCGAGATCGTCAAGGGCGATCTGATGCTGGAAGCGCAGGCGCGCGCGTCATTCGACTTCTGGCTCGCGCACGCGCAAGCGCTGGTCGAAGAACAGCTCTAATCGACGGGCGCGAGCCAACGAGCGATATTTCTCGCGAAATCCTTGAAATTTTCGGACGCGCCGTCGGCAGTCTGGCCGTTCCAGCGGCCGTCCGCGAAGTGATGCAGGCATGATGTCGCTACCGCTCGTCCGCACACGCGCCCATCGTGACAAGGTTCATCGTCGATCGCGATCGCGACGTTGGCGGCGCCCCCGGTTTCGCCGTCAGCCGCCACGGCGATGACGCGGGCGAACGGCGTATACGGCGGTACCGAGATCGCCGCTTCATGCGCGTGTGCCGGAAAATACTCGATGACGCCGCTTGGCGAGCGTCGGGAACGGAGCAGCTCGTGCACCGGTTCGAGCGGGACGATGCGCTCGTAGGGTTCGGGCGGTATGGTGCCGCGCGCCGTCGTGCGAAAGCCGCGGCGCCGCGCCTGGCGATTGTAGGTTCGAAAATGATTGACGCGGCCGACGCTGCCGAGATTCAGCAGCGAAACGCCGATGTTCTCTTGATCGCGCGAGGTAAAGATGCCGCCGCCCCGTTCGCGAAAACGCAGAATGCCGCGCACGTCGCTGGGCGCCAGACCGTTTCCGCGGTCCGCTGCGAACAGCCAAAGCTCATCGAAGTCCGACGTATCAAGTGTCGAGAGCACCGGATCGCTCCCGTCCGGACCCGGCTCACGATTGCGTGGGACGACGGTGTGGCCTTCGGCGCGCAGCAGCAAAACGAGCGAAGAAAACCGCTCGATTTGCCACTCGCCTTCGCCTTCACGCAGTGTCGCCTGCACCAGGATAGTAGCCATCCCAATTCCTCGAATGTCGTTAACGCTATTGTAGTATGAACGACATTTCCCCAGATCGGGTTCGCTTATGAGCGGCGGCTTGCTAAAAAAATTCGGAGAGGGGGAGATTCGAACTCCCGAGACGCTTATCACGTCTGCTCGCTTTCCAAGCGAGTGCATTCGACCACTCTGCCACCTCTCCAGAAATCGCCGTGCGATTTCTGGAGAGGTTTAACCGGTGCTGCGCCATGGATGGCTGCGCACCCCCTACCCGCAAAGCCGATAGGGTACCCCAGAAACCACTTCGTGGTCAGCCCCGTCGATTAAACGGGGGCGGTCCAAATGCCTCCGGGCTACGAGCGTTCGGCCGCCTGTGGGAGTGGTTGCGCGCTCGAGCGGCGGGCCAGAATGTCTTCGAACTCGGAGGCGGGCAGCGGCCGGCCGAAATAGTAGCCCTGCGCGAACTGGGTGCCGCAGTCGCGCAGGAAGTGCCACTGCGCGTCGGTTTCGACGCCTTCCGCGACGACTTTGAGACCGAGCGCATGCGACATGGCGATGATCGCCGAGACGATCGCCAAATCGTTCGCGTCTTCCGGAATGTCGCGCACGAACGACTTGTCGATTTTCAACACGTCGATCGGAAAGCGTTTGAGATAACTGAGCGAGGAGTATCCGGTGCCGAAGTCATCGAGCGAGAGGCCGATGCCCAGCGACTTTAGCTGACGCATCACGCCGACGCTTTCCTCGGCATTGTGCATGGCGATCGTCTCGGTGATTTCAAAATCGAGATCGGCGGGATCGAGGTTGCTGGCGGACAACGCTTCCTCGACTTGCTTGATCAAATTGAAATGCAGAAACTGCCGTCCGGAGAGGTTGACCGCCAAGCGCAGCGGGGTGCGAAAGAGCAGCTGCCAGCGGCGGACTTGTTCGGCGGAGGTGCGCAGCACCCACTGCCCCAGCTGAATGATGAATCCGGACGTTTCCGCGTGCGCGATGAACGTCTCCGGCATCGTGACCGTTTGGTCGCGCTGGGGCCAGCGGCAAAGCGCTTCAACTCCCACAATCTCGCCGTCGTTCAAATTCACGACCGGCTGATAGAAGATTTTGAATTCGCCATAGCTGAGCGCGTTGGCCAAGCGCTGGTGCATGGGTACCAAGCGGTAACTCACGCGGCCTACGTTGGATGCGCTGGGTCGTCTGGCCTACCGGATGGCAAGAGCATGCTGAAAAAAGCGATTCGGGCGGCCTCCTCGGCCAGGTCCGTGCTGATGAACGCCTGTTCGAGGGTCTCGCCGAGCGCAGAGAGTCCGTGGCGCTCCATGAGCACGATGTCGATTCCGCGGGAGAACTCCGCCGCCGTCACCGCCGCGAGCTCGGCGGAGCCCGGGGCGCGATACGGCGTCCACACTACCTCGCCCAGCGTTTCGCGCGCGCCGACCGTATCGCGCTCGAAGACGCGGCCCGTTTTAGAGCAGACGACGCAAAACGTCGGGTGGGTGTGAATCACGGTGCGGATGTCGGGCCTAGCCGCATAGGCCGCAACGTGGAGCGGCACTTCGCTGGTTGGCCGCCGCGCGGGATCGCGAGGGACGCCGGCGGCATCGGTCCGCACGAGATCGCCTGGCTCCAGCGCGCGCAGCGACGCGAGGGTCGGCGTGACGATCAAATCGCCGTCCTCCAAACGCATGCTGACGTTTCCGCTGCTGCCGGTCACGAGGCGCCGTGCCCACAGGAGCGTGCAATAGTGGGCGATCTGCTCGCGCGTTTGCGCTTCGCTCAAATACCCGCGGGATGCCAAATCGTTTTGATTTCGCTGTAAGCCGCGATATCGTCCAAACTCTGTGCGGCGGGCGAGAACCAGTCGCGTGCGCCGCGCGCAGGCAGCACCCGCGTGCGTTTCACGTTCTCGGCCGCGGCGGTCTGCAATTCCGCGGTTTGATCGCCGTCGGTGAACGCAATCGCGTTGACGTCCATATGACTCGCGAGCACCGGTGCGAGTTCCGCGCGCGTTCCGGTGATGATGTTGACCACGCCCGCGGGGATGTCGCTCGTTGCGAGCGCTTCGGCAAAAACGATGGCCGTGCGCGGATCGCTCTGCGAGGCGACCAGCACGACGGCATTGCCCGCGACGAGCGCGGGCATCAGCACGGAAACCAAGCCGAGCAGCGGCGGCGCGTCCGGCGCGAGTATGCCGACCACGCCCGTCGGCTCGGGAGTTGAGAAGTTGAAGTGCGGGCCGCCGACGGGATTGCGGGTCGAGAGGAGCGCCGCGTATTTATCGCACCAGCCGGCGTACCAAACGACGCGATCTATTGCCGCGGTGACCTCGTCTTCGTCGCCCGTGCGATCGACGAACTCCGCGCGGCGCGCTTCCATCATCTCGGCGAGCCGGTAAAGCACGAGACCGCGCGTTCCGGGAGCGGTCTTCCACCATTTCGCTTGAGCGGTACGTGCGGCGACCACGGCGTCGCGAACATCCTTGCGCGATCCGCGCGCGACGTTCGCCGTGAACTCCTTGCCCTCTGAGATCGGATCGCTGCGGCCGGATTCGGAACGCACGAAGGCTCCGTTTATGAAAAGTTTGTACATTTTCCGGACCTGCAGGCGCGGCTGCTCGCTTTTTCCCACAAAAATCGACCTACGACGCAAGGGCCGCGAGGCCCTGGGTGGAAGCTCGCGCCATGTCCCCGCCAGCCATGCGCGTCGTCATCGCGGAACCGTTCGCGGATCTCGGTCAGGCCGTATTGCACGAGCACGGGATCGACGTCGTATCGTGCGTCGGACGTTCGCGCGACGAGTTGCTGAGCGCGCTGCAGGACGCCGACGGCCTCATCGTCCGTTCCGAGACACGCGTCGATCGCGATCTGCTCTCGCATGCGCCGCGCATACGCGTCGTCGGACGTGCGGGCGTCGGCGTCGACGCAATCGACGTCGATGCGGCAACGGAAGCCGGCATAGTCGTCGTCAATACGCCGGCGGCGAACACGATTGCCGCAACGGAACAAACGCTTGCGCTGATGCTCGGGCTGGTTCGCAACGTCGCGGCCGCAAACGCATCGATTCGGGAAGGGCGCTGGGAGCGCTCGCCGTTCATCGGCACCGAACTGTTCGGCAAGACGCTGGGCATCATCGGCTTGGGCCGTATCGGCGGCGGCGTCGCCTCGCGTGCGCGCGCCTTCGGCATGGATGTGCTCGCGCACGATCCGTTCATTCCCGAATCGCGCGCGGAAGCGCTCGGCGCGGAGTTGGTGACGCTCGAAGAATTGCTGGAACGCGCCGACATCGTGACGCTGCACGTGCCGCTTACGACGCAAACGCGCGGCATGATCGGCGCGCGCGAAATCGATCGCATGAAACGCGCGGCAGCCCTCATCAACTGCGCGCGCGGCGGCGTGATTGAGGAGACCGCGCTGCTCGAAGCGCTCGACGCGCAGAAGATACGCGCCGCGGCGATCGACGTCGTCGCGCAAGAGCCGCCCTCCGCAGATTCTCCGGGAGCCAAACTCCATCGCCATCCCCGTGTGCTGGCGACGCCGCATTTGGGGGGTTCGACGCGCGAAGCGCTGGAGCGCATCGCAATCGAACTTGCGCGCGACGTTGCCGACGCGCTCGGCGGACGTCCCGCCGCCGGCGCGGTGAACGCACCTGCGCCGACCGGCGCGCAAGCGGAACGCATTCGCGCGTACGTCGGAGCGGCCGATCGCCTCGGGCGCTTGCTGCCGCAACTCTTCGACGACGCGCTGCGCATGCCGCTGCGCATGCACGTGAGCGGCGAAATCGCTGCTGCCGATTCGCAGCCGCTGCGTACGGCGTTTCTCGCCGCGCTTCTGCAAACCACGACGGAGCGGCGGGTTTCGATCGTCAACGCGGAAGCCGTCGCGCGCGAAATCGGCGTCACGCTCGAGGTCGTCGCCGATCCGCAGCCCGCGCCGTTTGCCTCGCTGCTCGCTATTTGGGCCGGCCCGCACCGCCTGGGCGCGACGGTGCTCTCGGGCGGCCCGCGCGTCGTGCAAATCGACGATTACGAACTCGACGCGATTCCGCAAGGCGCGTGGATCGTTACGCGGCACGAAGACGTGCCCGGCATGGTTGGGCGCGTGGGAACGATACTCGGCAATGCGGGCGTGAACATCTCGACGATGCAAGTCTCGCGCAATCCGCAAGGCGGCTCGGCGCTCATGGTGCTCGCGATCGATCGCCCGATCAGCCGCGAACATCTCGAACGGCTGCGCGCCGTCTCGGGCATGCAGCGCGTCGACGCCCCGGTCTTTTAAACGCGTGCCGGCGAATATCTACATCGCGCGGCATGGCGAGACCACGTGGAATGCGGTCGGCCGTTATCAAGGGCGCTTGGAAACGCCGCTCTCACCGCTGGGCCAGGCGCAGGCTCAGGCACTCGCGGGCGCACTGGAACCGAAGAACGTCGAACGCATTATCTCCAGTCCGCTTTCGCGGTGCATGCAAACTGCAGTGCCGCTCTCGCTGAAAACCGGCGTACCGATCGAACAAGAGCCGCTGCTGTTGGAAATCGCGCACGGCACGTGGGAAGGGCGCTACCGCGACGAGATTGCCGCGACCGAACCCGGGTTATACCGTACCTGGAAAGAGCACCCGGAAGTCGTGAAGTTCGAGGGCGGCGAGAGTCTGGCGGACGTGCTCGCGCGCTGGCAAAAATTCGTCGAGCAGTTCGATTGGCGCGTCGACACGCTGCTGCTCACGCATGACATCGTCGTGCGCATTGCCCTGCTCGAGCGTGCGGGGCGCCCGATGGAAGAACTGCGCCACGTCCACGCGCTGAATGCTGCCTACGCGCACTTCGAGGTCGCGGACGGCCTCTGGACGCTGCGCGAGGAGTGCGCGGCGGCGCATCTGGCGGGCTTGGCGGCGGACCCGGAACGCCAGGCGCTGTAGCCGGGGTCCACACCGGGGTATAAGGCCCTTATGACGACATCAACGCCGTTTCTGTCGGACGTTCAGGAACTTCGCCGCCGGGCGCGTGAAAACATGATGCGGGGGCCGGTCACCAGCGATTACCGCGGTGACGTCAAGCAGTCCGTCGACATTTTGAATCAGGCCCTCGCGACCGAGATCGTGTGCGTTCTGCGCTACAAGCGCCACTATTACATGTCGCGCGGCATCTACAAAGACGCGGTCGCGGCCGAATTCCTCGAACATGCAAACCAAGAGCAAGAACACGCCGACATGATCGCCGAGCGCATCACGCAACTCGGCGGCGAACCGGATCTCAATCCTGAAGGCATGACCAGCCGCAGCCACTCGGAATATCGCGAGGGTGACAGCATGGTCGACATGATCAAGGAGAACCTGATCGCGGAACGGGTTGCGATCGAATCCTATCGCGAGATGATACGCTTCTTCGGCGAGAACGATCCGACCACGCGCCGCATGCTGGAGCAGATTCTGGCGGTGGAAGAGGAGCACGCCAACGACATGGTGGATTTGCTCGAACAGCACGGAACCGCTGTTCGAGGCGAAACTTAACCATCCAGTTTACGTTTGTTCGCCATGGAAGCACGCAATGGAATAGCCAGCGCCGCTTCCAAGGCCAATCGGATATTCCGCTCGACGAACGGGGCCGCGCGCAAGCGCAGGCTCTGGCGGCGTTGCTGCGCGGCGAAGACTTCGATCATGCCGTCTCGAGCGATCTGTCGCGCGCCTACGACACGGCGCGAGCGATTCGCGGCGATCTGCCGTTGGAGCGCGACGAGCGGTGGCGCGAATTCGCGTTCGGAGCCTGGGAGGGTCTGACCTGGGAGCAGATCCTCGAACGCTTTCCCGAGGCGGCGGATCAACAGTGGTCCGTTGCCAAACGCTACGCTCCGCCGGGCGGTGAAACGTTCGAGAGCGTGCAGGCGCGCGTGTCGCACGCGCTGGACGACCTGGCTGCAAGCGGACACGCGAACGTGCTGATCGTGACGCACGCCGGACCGCTGCATGCGATGCTGCACACGTTTTTCGGTAACCGTGAATCGGAGTACCAGGAAGTGCTGGCGGTCCGCTTTTCGCCCGCGAGCGTGACACGCGTGGAAGTTGCCGGGGGGCGCGCGCAATTAGTTGCGCTGAACGACGTCGCGCATTTGACCATGGAGTAGCTCGGAGAAAATCTCGATCGTATCGACCAGGCGCGGGCCGGGCCGGTTGACGTAGGCATTGCCGTCGACCAAGTGTACGGAGTAGCCGGCAAGCTCCGGAAGTTCTCGGACAGCTTCGCGCGTTCGCTCGAGATTGAATCCGCACGGGGCGACGATTACCCGGTCCGGATTGGCCTGGCGAATTTCGTCCCAGGTCAGCACGCGCGAATTTTGGCCGGGATTGCCGAGCACCGGAATTCCCCCGGCGAGTTCGACCAGACCGGGCGTCCAGTGTCCGCCGCTCATGGGCGGATCC
>DASSZL010000119.1:0-3805 GCA_035713505.1 Vulcanimicrobiaceae bacterium
CAGACTTCGGCCAGCAACTTGTCCAGGCCGCGCAGCAGAGCGCCGCCGCCGGTGAGGATGACGCCGCGATCGATGATGTCCGCCGCCAGCTCCGGAGGCGTCTTTTCGAGCACTGATTTGACCGCTTCGACGATTGCGCCCACCGGCTCGGAGAGCGCTTCGCGAATCTCTTCGCTCGTAATTTTCACCGTCTTCGGCAAGCCGTTGATGAGATCGCGTCCGCGAATCTCCATCGCGAGTTCGGATTCCAGGCGATAGGCCGAACCGATTTTTATCTTGATCTCTTCGGCGGTGCGCTCGCCAATCATCAAGTTGTAGACGCGGCGAATGTAACGAATGATCGCTTCATCGAGCTTATTGCCGGCAACGCGCAGCGATTGCGAGACCACGATTCCGCCCAGTGAAATCACCGCGACGTCGGTCGTGCCGCCGCCGATGTCGACGACCATGCTTCCCGACGGACCGTCGATCGGCAGACCGGCGCCGATTGCGGCAGCCATTGGCTCTTCGATGATCTCAACGTGTTTTGCGCCGGCGAGTTTGGCCGCGTCTTTGACCGCGCGCTCTTCGACGCTCGTGATCTCCGCAGGCACGCAAATCACGACGTTCGGTTTTGGCTTGAAGAGCGAAGAAAGCCAGGAGCGATCGCGCATCACTTTCTTGATGAAGTAACTGAGCATCGCTTCGGTCACCTCGAAGTCCGCGATGACGCCGTCGCGCAGCGGACGAATCGCTTGAATATGCGCCGGCGTTTTTCCGAGCATTTGCCGCGCTTCTTCACCGACGGCGAGCGTTCTGCCGTTGTTCATGTCTTTGGCCACAACGGACGGCTCACGTAATACGATGCCTCTGCCTTTTACATGCACCAGCACGTTGGCAGTGCCCAAATCGATCCCGATATCCAATTCCTGCTCCTAGTTTAAAAGGCGCTCCGGCCTAGCCTGCGCGCCCCCCACTTCGTGGGGCCCCCATAAACCTCATGGCGCCTGAATGTATGAGCTCTGCAAAAGCTCCCCGGGGGCGCCGCAATTGTTTTAGCTTGTTTTTGCGCGAGTTGTAGGATACTCGCTCGTTTCGAAAAGTCCGTTCGGTTCGACCAGCGGCGTGATGCCGCTTGCCCGCTGAACTTGCCCGCCGAGCGCGGAGAGCATCTCCTCCAGCCGCTCGTAACCGCGGTCGATGTACTCCAGTCCGATAATCTCCGTTTCGCCCGCGGCGGCTAAACCTGCGACCACGAGCGCCGCGCCGGCGCGGATGTCCGGGGCCTCGACCGGCGCGCCCGAGAGCGGAGCGCCGCCTTTGACGACGGCCGTGTTGCTCTCCATCGAGACACGCACGTCCGCGCCCATGCGCGCCAGTTCGTTCACGTACGAGAAGCGGGCGTTGAAAATCGACTCCTCTACCACGCTGTTGCCGGGCGCGGTGCACAAGAAGGAGACCATCTGCGGCTGCAAATCCGTTGGAAATCCGGGATAGGGCGCCGTGAGAATGTCCGTTCCGCCGGTCAGCGCATCGGCTTGCACGCGAATCCAGTCCTCGCCCGAGGTGACGACCGCCCCGCACTCTTGGAGTTTGAGCCCCAGCGCGTGCAGGTGATCGGGAACGCACTGCGTGACCGTGACGTCTCCGCGCGTGGCGGCGCCGCAAAGCAGCAGCGTTCCGGTGACGATGCGATCGGGAATGATCGTGTACTCCACGCCGTGCAGTTCAGGCACGCCCTCGATCACGATCGTATCGGAACCGGCACCCTGAATGCGCGCTCCCATGGCGCACAGGAAATCGGCGAGGTCCGTGACCTCGGGCTCCATCGCGGCGTTGCGCACCGTCGTCGTGCCGTCCGCAACGACCGACGCGAGCATCGCGTTCTTCGTCGCGCCCACGCTGGGCATGCGAAACTCGACATCCGCGCCCTGCAGCCGTCTCTTCTTGGAGGTGGCGATCAAATAGCCGTGCGCGTTTTTCACCTCGCAGCCGAGCGCGCGAAATGCCTGTTCGTGCATGTCCGTGGCGCGCGTACCCAGCACGCACCCGCCGGGAAGCGGAACTTCCGCGCGCCCGAAACGCCCGAGCAGCGGCCCGACCACGTCGAAACTTGCGGCCAGTTTGCGCACGAGCGTATACGGCGCGCGGTGCGAAGCCACGTTGCTCGTGTCGATCGTCACTGTGCCGTCGCCTTCGTAGCGCAGGCGCGCGCCGAGCGCTTCGAGCAGCGACCACATCACCGAGACGTCGGTAATGCGCGGCACGCGGTGCAGCGTTATTTTGCCTTTGGCCAGCAGCGTCGCAGCCATGATCGGCAGCGCGGCGTTCTTGGCGCCATGCGTGCGCACGGAGCCTTCGAGCGGCGCGCCTCCGCGCACGCGAAGCGTGGTTTCCAGGCGATCGAGCGTATTCACTATTTCAGCGTCTCGCAGGTCAGCACGCGAGCGTCATACGGACCGCCGCGAAGCTCCAGTTGCATTCTTCCCGTCGGCGTCGTGCGCACAAACAATTGACTCCACTGGTTGTTGTCGATCTCGAGCAGATCCGCGCAGCCGCTTTGCAGCATGCCCGCGAGGCGATGCCGCGTGTCCGCCAAACGCACACGCCCATCCGCATAGAATCCCGCGAGCACCTCACCGGTTTCATCCAGCGCACGATAAAAGCGCGCGTCTTCGTCCGCGGATTCCTTGAGAAACTCCATCGGCTCCATACCGGACTCACGTGCGCCAGCGTCATCCGCAGGCGCATCGGTGTCGTCCGCAGGTATCGCTTCGACCTCGCCGGGGACAGGCTCCGGATGGCCGAGGTATCGAGGCCGCTTACCCTCGCGGCCCATCACCACATAGCCGATATACGCCAGAGCCGTCAGCTCCAGCGCGATGCCCGCGAGTCGAATCCAGCCGGGAGCGCGTCGCACGCTGCCAGGGTTCTACGGGCGCTTAGTGGTGTCCGGTTAGGCGCAGTTTCGCGTTTGCAAAGTCGATGATCGCCTGCTCCCGCGCGAAGACGTGCGGCTCGGCTGCGGTTTTTTGCCGTTCCGTCGCCTCGGCCAGTTCGCTGCGAGCGCCCGCCACGTCGACTTCTTCGAACGTGAGCGCGTCATCGACCAGCACGATCACGCGATCGGGAAGCGCCTGCATGAAGCCTTCGCTCGTCGCGAGCTCCAGGCGCTTCGGCGCGCCGCTCTCGACGATGTTGGCGCGCAGCACGCCGGGCTTGAGCGCACTCAAGAACGGCGCGTGATGCGCGAGAATGCCTTCTTCGCCTTCGGTCGTGACCGCGATCACCAGCTCCGCATCTCCGTCGAAGATCACCTTCGTCGGCGTGATGAGCTTGAACGGAACGGTTGACATGATTAGACCGCTGCGCCCAGTTTCTCCGCCGCGGCTTTGACGTCGTCGATGCCGCCGGCGTAGAAGAACGCCTGCTCGGGCAGATGATCGACCTTGCCCTCGAGGATTTCCTTGAATGCCGCGATCGTGTCGGTCAGCTTGACGTACTTGCCCGGCGCGCCCGTGAACTGTTCGGCGACGAAGAACGGCTGCGAGAACATGCGCTGCATGCGGCGCGCGCGTCCGACGACGATCTTGTCTTCTTCCGAGAGCTCTTCGACGCCGAGAATCGCGATGATGTCCTGCAGGTCTTTGTAGCGCTGCAGCGTTTCCTGAACGCCGCGGGCGACCGCGTAGTGCTCTTCGCCGATGATCTGCGGATCCAGAATGCGCGAGCTCGATGCGAGCGGATCGACGGCGGGGTAGATGCCCAGCTCGGAGATCGGACGCGAGAGCGCGGTCGTTGCATCCAAATGCGCGAAGGTCACGGC
>DASSZL010000120.1:0-7260 GCA_035713505.1 Vulcanimicrobiaceae bacterium
GCAAGTAACGCCGGCAAGATACGGAAGCTGCGGGCCGCCCCAAGCCTCGCCGTTCGATTCGGTGTGGCCGCCGCAGCACGAGGAATACATGACTTGCGCGAAACCGGATCGATAACGCAGCACCGCTCCCGCGGTGGCATCTACCGCGGAACTGCTCTGCGGGTGCTCGGCGTCGACGCCCGTGTAGACTTGGTCCGCCTCCGACGGCACCAGATCGTACGGGCGATCGGGGTTGCTGCGCTGCAGCACGTAGGTGCGCGCGACGATTGCCTGCGCCTGAAGCGCTGCCGCCGGCCATGAGGGCGGCATCTCGCGAGAGACGACGCCGTACAAGTACTGCTCGAGCGGAACCGTCGTAACGATCTCGCCGCCGGGCATCGCCGCGAAGCTGCCGCGGTAGCGCCGCCCTTCGAATAAAAACGTGCGCTCGTCGATTTTTTGCGCCTGCCCGCGTCCGAGCAAAACGCGAAGCGCTTGCGACTGCGCTTCCGCCGCGGGATCGGTGAGGTCATTATTCCCAGGTATCGAAGGGCCCCGAGTTTGCCGAGCGGCCATTGCGGCCGCAATGACGCCCACAAACTCGAGCCGGTTCACAGAAGCCGCTCCTGCGCCGGCTGCGAAGCCCCTTTCGCACCGAGATGCGCGTATGCGAGCGCCGTCGCTTTTCGGCCGCTTGCCGTGCGAACGACGAAGCCGCATTTGAGCAGATACGGCTCGACGACGTCCTCGAGCGTCTCGGCATCTTCGGTCAGCGTCGCGGCGATTGCGGCGATCCCGGCGGGACCGCCCTTGTACTGTTCGACTATCGTGCGCAAGAACGCGCGGTCAAGCCGATCGAGGCCCAGCTCGTCAACGCCTTCGCGGCGCAGGGCCTCATCGGCGACGGCTTTGGTAATGCGGCCGTCCGCGCGCACCTCCGCATAGTCGCGCACGCGGCGCAGCAGGCGGTTCGCGATGCGCGGCGTTCCGCGGCTTCGTGAGGCGATCATCCGCGCGCCTTCGTCGTCGATCGGCACGTTCAACACATCCGATGAACGTAAAACGATGCGCATGAGTTCATCGACACTGTAGTAATCGAGGTGGTGCATGATGCCGAAGCGCTCGCGCAGCGGCGCCGAGAGCATGCCCGCACGCGTCGTAGCTCCGACCAGCGTGAATCGCTTGAGCGGAAGTTTGATCGTTTTGGCGTACGCGCCGCGGTCGACGACAAAATCGATTTGATAGTCCTCCATCGCGGGATAGAGAAACTCTTCGACGACGCGTCCGAGGCGATGAATCTCGTCGATGAACAGAATGTCGCCTTCCTCGAGCGAGGTCAGAATGCCGACCAAGTCCTTGGGCTTCTCGAGCGTCGGCCCGCTGGTCGGATGCAGCGAGCGTCCCAGGTCTTTGGCGATGAGCGCCGCGAGCGTCGTCTTCCCCAGGCCCGGCGGTCCGTAAAACAGGACGTGTTCGAGCGGCTCGCCGCGGCGCCGCGCCGCATCGATGGCGATCTTCAAATTCTCGACGACGGTGTTCTGGCCGACGTATTCGTCGAACGAGCGCGGGCGCAGACTCGCGCCGTACACTTCGTCTTCCAGCGAATCTTCCGCGCTGACAATCCGATCGTCGATCGCCGCGTCTTCCGGCCCGAATAATTTCTTGCGGGCCTCGTCAGACATTGGCAGCCGCCTTGCGCCGGTAAATTTCCGCCAGCAGCGTTTCCGCGTCGGCGATCTTCGGCGAGGCATCGAGCGTCGAGCGAATCATCTCTTCCGCTTCGCCGCGCTTGTACTCCAGCTGCAGCAGCACCGCGAGCGCCTCGCCGGCAAAGTCCGGCATCTGCGCGGCGGGGGCGGTTTGCGCCTCTTGGATGAGTAAAAACTTGGTCACTTTACCCTGCAGTTTCGCGACGATGTCGCGTGCTTTCTGCTGGCCGATACCCGGGAGCGTCCGCAGGAACACGTGGTCGCCGCGGTCGATGGCGCCGGCGATGCGTGACATCGGCTGCGAGAACGCCCGGGCAGCCGACCGCGGGCCGATGCTCGCGACGCTGATCAGCGCTTCGAAAAACTCGCGTTCGACGGCGTTGCCGAAACCGTAAAACGTGTAGTGCGCGGTGTTGCCGTCGATGTTCAGGACCGCGTAGATTTCGAGCGCGACTTCTTCGCCCTCATGTGCGGTGATTTTCTCGGCGACACACGGCGGCAGAAAGATCTCGTACGAAAGGCCGTGCACGTCCAGCATGACGCTGCCTTCACCGCGCTCGACGAGCGTGCCGCGTATGCGCGAGAACACTACTGATAGTTCCTATTGCAGAAGGCCAGGGCCAGAGCCAGCGCATCGGAGACGTCGTTGGGCTGCGGGCGGCGGCGAAGGCCGAGCATCTGCGTGACCATTTGGTTGACCTGGTCCTTACGCGCGGCTCCGGACCCGATCAGCGCGCGCTTGACCAGGGAATGCGCGAGCGTATGTACCGGCACGTTGTGCTGTGCGCCGGCAAGACAGAGCACGCCGCGGGCGTGGCCCATCATGATCGCGGTCATGGGATTTTTGTACGTCGTGTAGAGCTCTTCGATCACCATCACGGTTGGATTGGTCGAGGCGACGACGGCGCTGATCCCCTCATGCAGCTCATGCAAACGCTGTTCGAGCGTACCCGAGGTCTTCGGCGAAACGACCCCCGCTTCGATCAGGCGCGAACGCCCGCAGAGAAATTCGACGACGCCGTAGCCCGTCGTGCGCAGGCCCGGATCGATGCCGAGGATCCGCTGCGTCATGGCGCTGGCGGCTGCGCGCTCGCGCTGTTGATGTAGATGCTGACCGGCGTGCCGGGTCGTGCCGCAGTGCCCGCAAAGGGCTCGGTGCGCACGACTTTGCCGTCCGCGCCTTCGGTCGTCGGGGTCATATTGCCGACGGTGTATCCTGCGTTGAGCAGCGCATGCTCGGCATCCGCGAGCGACATCCCCTCGGTGTCGGGCACCTCGCCCGGAACGGAGACCGTAATCTTGACGGTGTTGCCCTTCTCGAGCGGCGTTCCGCCCGCGGGGTCTTGCTGAATCACCAGGCCGTTGTCGGCGGAGGCCGGGTGCACGAGATACGTGATATCGACGCTGAAGCCCGCCTTGAGCAGCGCCTGATTGGCGCTCACGTAGTCGTCATTGACGATGGACGGAACCGTTGCCAGACCGCCGCCCGTACTCACGACGACATTGACGGTCTGCGAATGATCGGACGGGATGGTGGTCCCCGGTGCGATATCTTGCGAGGCGATCACATTGGGCGGAATGTTATTGATTGCCGCTGTTTCGGTCACATTGATGGTGAAACCGTCGCGTGCGGCGATTTCACGGGCTTTGTCGAGCGTGATCCCTTGCAGACGCGGCATTTTTATCGGCTGCGGCCCGTCGGAAACCACGAGCGTGACGCTGGAACCTTCACGCAGCTTCGTCCCGGCCTTCGGTTTCTCGGCGATCACCGTATCCTTCGGTGACGGATCGAATTTGCGATCGACTTTGACCTGGAACTTATCGAAGGTCAAATCTTTTTGCGCGTCCGTGACCGTGTAGCCCGTGACGTCGCGCAGCCCAACGGTCGGCTTGCCGCTGCTAACGACCAGGGCAACCGTGCTGCCCTTGATCGCCTGCGTGTTCGGCGCGGGATCCTGGCTGATGATATGGTTCGCGGCGACGGTGTCGCTGGTTTGCCGCGTCACTTTATAGTTGAGTCCCGTATTGACGATCGCTTGCTGCGCCTGCGCGTCGCTCATGCCGACGTAGTTGTCGAGCGTGACGCGCGGCGCGCCCGGGCGGGTCGCGAAATATCCCGCGGCGGCAGCGATGACGAGCGCCACGACGACCAGCAGAATAAACGGACCAACGGATCGCGGACGCTGCTCTTCTTCGTCGGCGATCGTACGGCGATCGGGCATGCGCGATGGGCGCGGGGGCGGTGAAAGCGGCCCCGAAACCGGCTGCGCCGGTGCATCGTCCTGCATCGAATACGCGGCGACCGCGGGACGTTCGCGCGCTTCTCGCAGCGCGGAGGCGACCTCGCTCGCGGATTGAAAGCGATGCTCGGGCTTTTTCTGCAGCAGCCGGTTGACGATTGCGGCGAGCGCCGGGCTCACGCCGATTTGGTCGGGATCGATGACCGGCACGGGATCCGATACGTGCTTGAGCGCGACGGTTACCGGCGAATCACCGGTATACGGCAGACTGCCGGTCAGCATTTGGTAGAGCACAACGCCCACGCTGTAGAGATCCGAGGTCTCGTGCAGTTCGTGCCCTTGCGCCTGCTCGGGAGAAAGGTAATAGACGCTGCCCATGATGAGGCCGGGGCGAGTCATGGCCATGGTTTGCTGCGACATGGCCCGCGCGATGCCGAAGTCGGAAAGCTTGACGACGTCGTCCTTGGTAATGAGAATGTTCGCCGGCTTGATGTCGCGGTGCAGCAGTCCTTGCCGGTGCGCGTACGCCAGGCCGTTGCAGATTTGCGCGGCGTAATCGATGGCGACGGGCTCGGGCAGTTTGCCGTCGGAGGCGATCATCTCGCCCAGCGAAGGACCGTCCACCAGTTCCATCACGATGTAGTACGTCTCGCCTTCGCGCCCGACGTCATACGTGTTGACGATGTTCGGATGTGAAAGACGCGCCGCCGACTCTGCCTCTTGATAAAAACGCCGCACGAATTCCTGATCGGAAGCATACTGCGGGCGCAGCACCTTGATCGCCACGCGCCGCCGCAGCAGCGTGTCCGTACCGCAATATACCGTCGCCATGCCGCCCTCGCCGAGCTTGCCGTCGAGCCGGTAGCGATTATTGAATACGTGCGCTTCGTCTATCACGTTAAAAGGCGCTCCGGCCTAGCCGGAGCCTGTCCTGAGCGTAGTCGAAGGGCGCCCCCCACGCTGGAGCGAGGGGCCCCGGACGCCTCATGGCGCCTTGATGTGATCTCAGCTTAGATGCTCCCCGAGGGCGCCGCAGTACGTCGTTCATTCTACTTTGTGTGTGATAGTGCAACGCGGAGTACATTTCTTGCTATTGGGGCGGCGACGGCGGCGCCGTATCCGCCGTTTTCGACGATGACGGCAACGACGACGCGCGGATTCTCGGCCGGCGCAAAGCAGACGAACCAGGAATGCGCCGCGCCGAAGGGATTCGTCGCCGTGCCGGTCTTCCCGGCCACGGTCACGCCCGCGAGCTGCGCCGAGGTGCCCGTTCCGCGCTCAACCACCGCAATCATCATCTTCTTCACGCTTGCTGCGGTATCCGCCGACACGGGCGTCGCGAGCTCCGCGGGGCCGTAACTGCTTCCGGGGGCGCCGGGCCAGGTGACCTGCCGTACGATGTACGGCCGCGGTTCCGAGCCGCCGTCCGCAATCGTTGCGGCCAGCAGCGCCATCTGCAGCGGCGACATCAGCAGCGCGCCTTGGCCGAAGCCCATCTGCGCGAGTTCGCCTGGAAGGATGCCGGCCTGCGGCGGCACGTGATCGCGCGACGCGGGAAGCTGAAAATCGAGCGAGCCGCCAATGCCCCATCGGCCCAGATAGCGATAAAACGTGTCCGTTCCCATCTTCATTGCGATCTGTCCGAAGTCGACGTTGCTCGATAGCGCGAAAGCCCCCGTGAGGTCTTGCGTGCCGGTTGCCTCACCTTCGTCGTCGTGCAGCGTGAAGTTACCGATCGTGGAGTACCCCGGATCGTAAAACGTCGACTGCATGGTCACCGTGCCCGAGTCGAGCGCCGATGCGGCGGTGAATATCTTGAACGTCGATCCGGGCGGATACAGCCCGTCGATCGCGCGGTTGAGCAGCGGGCTGCTGCGATCGTGTGCGAGCGATGGAAACTCGGCCGCGAGTTCGTTCGGATTGAAGCTCGGCACGCTCGCGAGCGCCAGAACCGCACCGGTGCGCGGATCCAGCACGACGCCGGCCCCGCGTGAGTAGCTATTGAGTTCGCCGTACAATTCGTTTTGAATGGCGGGATCTATGGTCGTGACGACGTCCGCGCCGCGCGATACCGAGCTTTTTCCACTGAGCGCTTCGACAATCTGCCCGATCTGCGCGCCGAAGTCGCCGGTCGTGTCGGGCGGCGTGAGCGCACGGTCGTATGCGTCCTCCAGTCCGCTGGTGCCGTATCGCTGCGACACGTAACCGACCGTTTGCGCGAGCGAAGGCCCGAGCGGGTACGCGCGTTTCTCGCCGGCGCTTTGCGCGAGGACCGTTCCGTCGCTCGCGAGTATGCGCCCGCGATGCGCGCCAAGAAGCGCGTGGCGGGGATTATACGGATTTGCCGCAATCTGCGGACGCGCGATCACCTGCACGTATGCTTGGCGCACGACGAGCATGGCGAAGAGAATCGCGAAAACGGCGCGTAAGCGTGAAACGGTCGCCGGCGTCACGCCGCGGCGCCGGAACGCTCGCGCAGCAGCGTATATCCGTCTGGCGTGCGTACGGCGAGATACGCGCGCTCCCCGTCGCTTGCGAGAACCACGTTGAGCACGTCCTGTGCGATAGCGTCATCGACGCCGGCGACCGCTAACACTACGTCCACTCCGGCTTCCTCGAGCAACGGCGGTGCGACGTACGCGGCTTGCGGAATCGTCTGGAAGTGCCGCGCCTCGTACGCGCCGCTATGCCACGGCCCGCGCTTCCCGAACACCTGGCGGTGGTAGTCCCACGCGCAGAGCTGCTTCTCGCGCCACACGAAATGATCGCGAACGCACAGCCGCCGGCACGCGCCGCACTGTACGAGCGGCTCGGGCGCGTGCGTGAGCGCATCGGTGATTTCCTCGGGCACGTCTTCGATATTCAGAACGCTGGCCTCATCCAGACTCGACGGGGTTTCGGCTTGCCAATTGATGCGCGCGAGCAGTTCGATATCGCGCAGCGGCGCGACGAACGCGCGCTCGTCTTCCGGCGAGAACGTCTTGTCGAGCCAGTCCAGCAGGCCGGCGGTAGCGATCGTCACAGTCTGCCACGCATCTCCCGCGACCGTGCCGACGGGCGTCTGCGCGACGGGGACCAGCTGCGCGGTGACGCTCGGCGCATCGGCACGCAGGCTCGTGACGAACGCGAGCGTGCTGGCGTTGCCGCCGAGAATGAATGCGCTGGGCGCCTTAGCGCCCAGTTCTACGAGCGAACTTCCGTTTGTGCGCATCGGTACTCTTGCAGTGAACGCGGCGGCCCCGCCGTGTTTTCCAACGCTTCGGCGAGGGCGCCCGCGGTGTCTAGACTCGTCAGACACGCGATGTTCGCCTCGACCGCGGCGCGGCGAATGC
>DASSZL010000121.1:0-4522 GCA_035713505.1 Vulcanimicrobiaceae bacterium
CCAAGATCACCGTCGGCGACGTCAGCGAACAGCACCATTGGATGGGGCCGGTCGTGAACGAACGTGCGATGAAATCCATTCAGAAGTACATCGAGACGGGCAAGAAAGAAGGACGCCTCCTGACCGGCGGCAATCGCATCGGCAGCAGCGGATACTTTCTCGAGCCGACGGTTATCGCCGATGTCGCTCCGGACGCCGTCATCTCCCAGGAAGAGATATTCGGTCCGGTGCTTGCCGTGATCAAAGCACGCGACTACGATCACGCGCTCGAAATCGCGAACAACACGGAGTTCGGCCTCACCGGCGCCGTCTATTCGAAGGACGAGAGCAAGCTCGAGCGCGCGAAGAACGAATTCTTCGTCGGAAACTTGTACCTCAACCGCAAGTGTACCGGTGCGCTCGTGGGCGGCAATCCGTTCGGCGGATTCAACATGTCGGGCACCGACAGCAAGGCCGGCGGCAGCGATTACCTGCTGCTCTTCCTGCAAGCGAAATCGATTTCGCGCAAGGTGCAATAACACTGCGCAGGCGGACGTTCGTGAAAGGCGCTGCGGCCGGTGCGGCCGCGGCGCTTTTTCCATCCGCGCGCGTGCGTGCCGCGGGTCCTGAGCTCTGGCTGCGCTGCGCGGGTGTCGAGGCGAAATGGACGGTGGACGCAGGACGTTTTCGGTACGTGTCGCTTTACGATCGCATCGCCGGCCGGTCGATTCCACTTCCGCGCGAGGTCTTTTCGCTGCGCATCGGTGAGGACACGATTCCGGGTTCGGCATTCGAGGTGGCGCAGACGAGCGCCGAAAGCGTCACGCTGGTTCATCGCGGCGCGGGCATACGGGTTGACTGGCGAGGCCTGGCGCACGGCGCTGCGCTCTACGTCCGCCAGGAACTTGAAATTCACGCACTCGATCGAGACGTCGACCTGCGCGAAGTGCGCATGTTCGATTTTCCGTTCTTGCCGGACGCGTACGTCGCGGGGCGCGTGGACGGCTCGCCAATCGTGTCGCGGACGATCTTTGGCGCAGTTGAGCATCCGCTCTCGCAGTCCGAGGCGATCTACGATCGCGCGAGCGCGTGGCTTCCCCGCCGCGTACCGCTTCGGGCGCAGGCGCCGCTTGCCGTTTCCGGCGTCATCGGCGTTACTCGCCCGGGTCAGCTCCGCCGCGACTTTCTGACGTACGTGGAGTCCGAACGCGCCCGGCCCTACAGCCCGTTTCTGCATTACAACTCGTGGTACGACATCGGTTACTTCACGCGCTATGACCAGGCAGAATGTCTGGATCGCATTCATGCGTTTGGGCAGGCACTGCACATGCAGCGCGGGGTCACGCTCAAATCGTTTCTGTTCGACGACGGCTGGGATGACCCGAATCATCTGTGGCAGTTCAATTCCGGCTTTCCCGGCGGATTTGCGCCTCTGGGCGCGGCCGCGCGTTCGTACGGCGCGGCACCGGGAGCGTGGCTCTCGCCGTGGGGCGGATACGGAAAACCCCGCGAGCAGCGCTTGGCCGCCGCACGTGCGGCTGGATACGAGATCGATGAGGACGGGCTGGCGCTCTCCGGTCCGAAGTACGACAAGCTCTTCGTTGACGTCGTCGAACGCTTCATTCGCAGCGGGGGCGTGAATCAGTTCAAAATCGACGGCACGGGCAGCGCCGCGCAGGTATTCCCCGGCAGCCAGTTCGGCAGCGACTTCGAGGCCGCGATCGCGCTCATCTCGGATATGCGCCGGCTGGAACCGGAGATTTACGTCAATCTCACGACCGGTACGTATCCCTCACCGTTTTGGCTGCGCTACTGTGACTCGATTTGGCGCGGCGGCGAAGACCACGACTTTGCGGGCGTGGGCACGCACCGGCAGAGGTGGATCACGTATCGCGACGCCGACACCTATGCGGGCATCGTGGTGCAGGGCCCGCTGTACCCGCTCAACTCGCTCATGCTGCACGGCCTCATCTACGCGCAGCATGCGAAGCATTTGAACGACGACCCGCATGGCGACTTCGCAAACGAGGTCCATTCATACTTTGCGACGGGCACGCAGTTGCAGGAGATGTACTGCACGCCGCAGCTGCTTTCGCGGGGGGATTGGGACGACATTGCCCGATGGGCTCGGTGGTCCGCGGCAAATGCGGACGTCTTGCGCGACACGCATTGGATCGGCGGCAATCCGGGGCGGCTGGACGTCTACGGTTGGGCGGCGTGGTCCCGGCGCAAAGGCATCATTACGCTTCGCAATCCCAGTTCGCGCAGGCAGGAGTATCCGCTTGACATAGGCACCGCGCTCGAACTGCCGGACGGCGCCCCCCGCCGCTATCGTGCCGGCACCCAGACGCTCGCGGCGGGTAAACCGCAACTTTGCACGCTGGAGCCGTTCGAAGTGCGAACCATCGAGGCGTTGCCGCTGCGGGCGTAAAATATAGAGCCGATGCTCGCGGAGATCGGCGCTCATTTTCAGATTGACGGATCCTACGTGGGATGCGAACGCTATCACGGCGGGCACATCAACGATACGTATTTCGCAACCTACGCCGGCCAAGAAGGCCCGCGCCGCTACGTGCACCAGCGAATCAACGCGGGCATATTTCGCGATCCGGCGGCGCTCACGCGGAACATCGCCGCCGTTACCGCGCACGTTCGCGAGAAACTGCTGGCGTCCGGTGCGGACGATATCGATCGGCGCGTGCTTCGGCTGCTTCCCACACGCGACGGCGGCGACATGCTGGTTACGGCGAACGGCGACTATTGGCGCACGTATCCATACATCGAACGAACGGTTTCGTACGGCATTGCTCGGGGACCGGCCGACGCGTACTCAGCGGCGCGCGCATTCGGCGAGTTCACGGCACTCCTTGCCGACTTTCCCGCGCAGTCGCTGCACGAAACGCTTCCACATTTCCACGACACGGCAGCGCGATTTCACTCGCTGGCCGGCGCGATAAGTGCCGATTCTCACAACCGCGCTGCGCTTGCGAAACGGGAAATCGAGCGTGCACTGCGCTTGGAATCGCTTTGCACGGCGCTGCACGACGTCGCCGCGGCAGCGAACCTGCCCCTGCGGGCGACACACAATGATACGAAAATCACGAACGTCTTGTTCGACGACTTCACCGGCGAAGCGATCTGCGTCCTGGATCTCGACACCATCATGCCGGGGCTCACGCTGTACGACGTCGGCGAGTTAGTTCGAACGGCGTGCACGCGCGCTGCCGAAGACGAGCCGGATGCCTCGAAAGTCCATGTGGAACCGGAGCTGTTTGCGGCCGTCGCGAGCGGCTTCATCGCCGGAGCGGGCGGCATGCTCTGCGAGGCGGAACGGGATGCGTTCGTCACTGCGGGCAAAGTGCTCGCGTTCGAGAACGGCGTGCGTTTCCTCACCGATTACCTGCAAGGCGATGTGTATTTCCGCGTGCATCACGAGTGCCAAAATCTCGATCGCGCGCGAGCGCAGTTCGCCGTTGCCGATTCGCTGGAACGCCAAGAAGCGGATCTCTTGCGGCGCCTGAACGAGTCAGAACCGGCGGCATAATATGGGCGATCTGTTTCTACTGCCGCGCGCGGACCGGCGCGTGCGCCTGGGTCATGCATGGGTGTTCAGCAACGAAGTCGATATGTCGCGCTCGCCGCTGACCGGTTTTCTGCCCGGAGACTTGACTGTGGTGCGCGACGCTTACGGCAAACCCGTCGGCACCGCATACGTAAATCCCGGAGCGCTGATTTGTGCGCGTATACTGACGAGCGACGCAAAAGCGGTGATTGACGTCAACTGGTGGAGCGGAAGGATTCGGCGCGCGCTGAAGCTTCGCGAGCAGGTATATCCCACTGCGCATTACCGGCTGATTTACGGAGAATCCGACGGCTGTCCCGGTTTGGTCGTCGACCGGTACGGCGACGTGCTCGTCGCGCAGCTCAACACCGCCGGCATCGTGAAGATGCGCGCCGAAATCGTCGCCGCGTTGCAGTCCGCGGTCAAACCGCGGGGCATCCTGCTGCGCAGCGCGGGATCCGTGCGGCAGATTGAGGGCATCGACGAGTTCGACGAAGCGATCGGTGAGGTGCCGGACGTCGCCGACGTGGAAGAAGACAACGCTACGTTTTCGGCGCCGCTGCGCAAAGGGCAGAAGACGGGCTACTTTTTCGACCAGCGCGACAACCGCTCGCGTCTTGCGCGATACGCGCATGGCAAACGCGTGCTGGACATGTACTCCTACATCGGATCGTGGGGCGTGCGCGCGGCGCGTTTTGGCGCAAGCGAGGTGACGTGCTCCGACAGTTCGCAGCTTGCGCTGGACCATGCCGGGGAGAACGCGGCGCGCAACGGTGTGAACATCCAGACGCGCCTGGGCGACGCAATCGAGGTGCTGTTATCGTTAGCGCAAGACGGCAAACGCTACGACGTCGTCATCGTCGATCCGCCCGCGCTCATCAAACGGCGCAAAGACCTCGCCGCCGGCCAGTCGCACTATGAACGGCTCAACCGCTTGGCCTTCAATGTTCTGGCCCCGGACGGGATTCTGGTGTCGTGCTC
>DASSZL010000122.1:0-14596 GCA_035713505.1 Vulcanimicrobiaceae bacterium
TCATTGATGTACACGTACAGGTACGGGCGGCGAAGGTCCGCGATGGTCATTACCGCCGATCCGGGCGATACGAGATCGCCGACTTCGAAATTATGCGAGACGATATAACCGTCAAAGGGCGCAACGAGCCGCGTTTCGCGAACTTGATCGCGGGCAAGACCGAGTGCCGCGCGAGCCTGCGCGAGCTGCGCTCGCGCGGCGAGCAACTGCGCTTGCCGCTCGGCGATCACTTCGGACTGCGCCGTGGCAACGTCCAGCGCCGCGACCGATTGACGATGGGCCGATCCGGACGCCTGCACGCCGAACTCCCGGATTTGCACGTTGCGGCGGTTCGCCAGCGCAAGCGCGAGATCGTCGCGTGCTGCGCGCAGCTGTGCCGATGCCGCGGCGTACTGGGCCGAAGCATCGTCCAAAGCGCGCTGCGGTTCGTCGCCGCTGTGCACCAGGTTCTGCGTGCGCACGAGCTCGGCACGGGCGCGCACGTACGCCGACTCCGCCGCGCTTAGCTGCGCCTTTGCCTGATCGACGCGCAGTGCAGCAGCGCTGGTCTCTATTCCGAGCGTCTGCGCGGCCTGCCCCATGTTTGCGCGAGCGATGGATACACCCGCGCCCGCCTGTGCGACTTGCATGGCGTACGTCTCGCGCTGCAATTCGAGCGCGGATTGCGCGTTTGCGACCTGCGCCGCCGCCGCGTTCACGTTCGCGCGTGCCTGATCGACGCCCAGAGCCGGCGTCGTCTGCTCGAGCGTCGCGACGATCTGCCCCTTGCGCACCGCATCGCCGTCGTGAACGTCCAGACTCACCAGGCGCCCCTGCACTTTCGCGGCGACGTCGCTTTCCCTCGCCTCAATCGTTCCGGAGGCTTGAATGCCGTCGGGAGCGCGCGGGCGGAAAAACCACGCGAGGAGCACCGCGGCTGCAAGCACCGCGACCACCGCGAACGCAAGCACGCTTCTGTTCATGATTGACCAGCGTACGCGCCGCCTGTGAATCGGCACCGAACGCCTCTTCACCGGTTCTTCCCACGCGCGGGCGCCGTTTGGGAACCCGCAAGGCGCTATTGACTCTATGTGCTACAAATAAGTCTATGTATGCGCCCAAGCCTTTTGCGGTGGCGGATCGCCGCGCGCTCGTCGCCTTCATCGAACGGGAACCGTTCGGAATACTCGTTTCCGGCGTTGACGGCAGGCCGTTTGCCACGCATGCTCCGTTCATCGTTTGGGAAGACGGCGAGGATTTGCGGTTAGCGCTTCACGTTGCCAAGGCCAATCCGCATTGGCGCTCCATCGAGGGGCAAGAAGTGCTCGCGGTTTTTCAGGGTCCGCACGCCATGATCTCGGCGGCCTGGTATGCGCAGCCGCACGATAACGTGCCGACGTGGGACTACGCGGCGGTTCATTGCACGGGCCGGGCGCGCACGGCCGATGCCGCCGCAACCGCTCGTATTTTGCAGGGCTTGGTGGAACGCTTCGAGGCGTCGTGGCGCATGCAGCAGGCCGACGCGGAATATATCGCAGGCCTGCAGCAGGCCGTCGTGGGCATCGAGATCGCGGTTTCCTCGATCGAAGGCGCGTTCAAATACAGCCAAAACCACACGCCCGAAGATCGCCGGCGCGTGATCGATGCGCTCAGCGCGTCCTCGCGGGCGATGGATCGCGCAGTGGCGCAGGAGATGCGCGCCTCGCTGAGCTGACGCCGCGCGACATGACGTATGTCACCATTGCGCGCCGCCTGGATGCGATGTCGCGGCGAAGTGGCAGTCGCGTGCACGTTTTGCACGACGTGCTCATACCGGCGAAGGGGCGCGTCCACCGGCCCGCGCCGCATCATTTCCGGGCCCGGCCGCTGCTGCTCTTGCCGATCATCGCGGTGTTCGTCTCGCGCGGCCGCGCCGGACCGCCCGCGTTCGCGCCCGCACCGATTGCGCCCGGCTCGAACCCGCCGCCCGCGGGCTGTCCGACCCCGGCTCCGTCACATTAATCCCGCGCGTTGAACGATTCGCCGCCCAGTGCGGCGAATCGTCTGCGACGCTCATGGCCAAACTCTACTTCCGCTATTCCGCGATGAACGCGGGCAAATCGACCGCGCTGCTGCAAGTCGCGCACAATTACGAGGAAAACGGGCGCCGCGTCGCGATCTTTACCGCGGCGATCGACAACCGCTACGGCCTGGGCGTCGTCACGTCGCGCCTGGGGCCCCAACGCTCCGTGGAAACGTTCGATGCGGATACGGATTTCTTCACGCGTTTTTCCCGCGATCGCGACCTCTCGTGCGTGCTGCTCGACGAAGCGCAGTTCGTGCAGCCCGAGCAGGCGCGTCAGCTGCACCGCGTCGCGCATGTGCTCGACATTCCGGTGATTTGCTACGGAATCCGGAGCGATTTTCGCGGCGAGCCGTTTCCCGGAGCGGCGTATCTGCTCACGCTTGCCGACAGCATCGAGGAAGTCAAAAACATTTGCGGCTGTGGAAAAAAGGCGACCATGAACGTGCGCGTGGACGAGCACGGCAACCGCATCACCTCGGGCGAGCAAATCGCCATCGAAGGCGAGACGCGCTACGTGCAGATGTGCGGTTCGTGCTTCTACAGCGGTGTCTGACGCGCTATTCGCGAAAACGGAAGTATAGCGTGACGTCGTATGCGATTTTCATTGCGCCGGCGATAATAAACGGCGCGCCGAACGCGGCGGTCTGCATTGCGGCGCCGGCGATCAGCGGAGCGATCGCCGCCGCCGCAGGACGTACGGCGTTCGTCAAGCTCGCTGCGCGCGCGCGATCGTGAGCGGGTGCCGCCGCCATGACATACGCTTGGCGCGTCGGCACGTCCATCTGCGAGAGCGCGAACCTGCCGAGCAGCACGGCGGCGGCCCATGCGAACGACGGCATGAACGGCACCAGAAGCAGCAGCACGTTCGAGGGCAGATGCGTGAAGACCATGGTGTTCAATAAACCAAAACGTTTTGAGAGCTTTGCCGCGGCGAAAAACGAGAGCGCGGAGAGCAGATTGGCCCCGGCCAGCAGCGGTCCGAGCGCCGCAAGCGGCGTTCCGAAGCGAAGGTGAAACCAGTACGCAACAACGGCCTGCACGACGAAACCGCCGGCCAGAGCGTCCACCGCAAACAGCGCCGCTAATTGTTCGATCGCCCCGAATCGCGGCGCGGGTACTGTTGAAACAGCGGGCGCAGCCGGGACCCCTGGAAGAAGCGCATACGCGCCGCACATCAACAGCGATGCGGCCGCATAGAACCACAGCACGGCCGTGACGGGCACGACGGCAACGAGCGCGGCACCGAGCGCGCCGCATAGGACGCCGGCGGTGTTGTACAGGGCGTACCGGTCGCTGCTGATTCGCGCCATCCGTGATCCGATGATCGCTTGTTCGAGCGGCGCGAACGGCCCGACGTCTTGCCCGCCGGCGGTCAACGTTCCAAGTGCAAACGCGGCCGTGACCAGCGGGGCCGAAATTCCGCTCGCGAACAGCGCGCCGGCGATTGCCATGAGGGCGCATCCCGCAATCAACGCCGGCTGCTCACCGATGCGTCGCGCTATCGCGGCGGCGGAGAGCGAAAACGCAGCGCCGGTGGCAAGCGTGAGCGACAGCAGCGCGCCAACCTGAAATGTGCTGAATCCATCCCGCGCCAGAACGATTCCGACGACCACGCCCAAGGAGCCGTATGCAAGTCCGCGGACCGCTCTGGTGAAGAGCAGCGGGGCAAACCAGCGACGCTCCGAACCGATCATCCGGTTAGCCGTTTGGCCGGCCCGCTAACGTTCCTGGTAAGAAACCAAGGGCCGAAAGTCGGGGCTTGCTTCCCCGGTTGCAAGGTTTGCCCGCACGGCGCCACGGCAATGAAGTGCCTGCGAGGTGGCCTGATGGGCAACGACATTCTCGAGATTCGCTCACACGTTTGCGATATGATCGCCGCCGGACGCGCAATGCTCGCGCCGGTGACCGCGCAGCTGCGTTCACCGGAGGTAGAGAAATTCCCGGAGGCGCGATGGCTGCTCGAACGTCTAGCGCGCACCCTGAACGCGCACATCGACGAATTGACCGAACACCTGGCACGGCTGGGCGGCGCAGCGGCGCCGCAGAAATACTCTGCCCCGACCTTAGCGAGCAATTTGATGCGCACGGCGGCGCGGTCGCTCAATGCTCGGTCGCTTGCCCGTTCTTTGCGAAATTACTACACGGCGCTCAGTCTTGCGCATGCCGGCGCGCTGATGCTCGAGACCACCGCTCGTGCGCATGGCTACTCCTCAACAGCGGCGATGTCCGGGCGCCATCGCGAGGAGCTGGCGACGATCCTCGCGGGCATTCGGGAACTGCTGCCCGCCGCGACCAAAGAAGAAATCGGGCATATCGAGATCGCAACGTAGCAACAGGGCTGCGCGATTTGCGAAAAATTGAGGAATATTAGTTCTGCCGCGAACCGTTTCGATAGAAGCGCCGTGCGAAAGTGGGAATGAGCCATAGGTATGGCGGTAGTCACACACCCCTGGTACTTCGAAACCGACTGCCCCCGGGACGCGCTGGCGGGCCGTCCGCTGCTTGAACGCTATCTTTCCGACCATACGCGCGAAGGGAGCGATCTCTTTCCCGCCTCGCTCGTGTACGGCGAACTCATATCCAACGTGATCAAGCACGCGCCGGACGGCGGTGTGCGCGTGTGGCTCGAACCGCATCGCGAGAAGTTTGTCTTGTGCATCAACGACGCGGGCGACGGCTTCAGCGAGGGTGACGTGCACGCAGTCCCAAGCGATGAAGCGGAATCCGGGCGAGGCTTGTTCATCGTGCAAAACGTGTGCGACCAAGTCTCATATGAGCGCGCCGAATGCGATGGTTTTATCGTGCGCGCCGTCCTGCCGCTGCACCGCCGTGACTCATAAGGACTTCCCAATCCCGGCGTACTATCAAGGATGTTAGGAGGACCGGAAATGCTGCAAAATGTGTGTGACTATGGCCGGGTCGTGGCGGTTGACGCGGGTCCCGTGCAGGTCATCGAAGCCGCGAAGGCTGCGCTCAAAGAAGAAGGCTTCGGCGTGCTCTGCGAGATCGACGTGGCGAAAACGCTGAAGGAAAAAATCGGCGCCGACGTTCCGCCGTACGTCATACTCGGAGCGTGCAATCCGCAATTCGCCAACACCTCGCTTCAAGCGGACCCCAATCTTGGGCTGCTCTTGCCCTGCAACCTCATCGTGCGTCAAGCAGAGGGAGCCACGATAGTCGGAGCCATCGATGCTTCCAAAATGCTTTCGGTCGTCGGCAATCCGGCGCTCGATCCGATAGCGCGCGAAGTAAACGAGCGCCTTGGCCGCGTTCTAGACAAACTCGACGCAATGCCGTCCTAACGTAGGAAGAAAGCGGGAAGGCGGATTCACCGTCCCGTTGCACGGACGCGTTATCGTTTGTGCAGATGTCCGCCACGATTTCGTCCGTACTTGCGCAGGGCCTGAGCCGCGAAGAGGCTCAGGCTCGCCTGCAATCCGCCGGCCCGAACGTCCTGGTCCCCGGGGCCTCGTCCACGTCCGCGCTGACATGGGTGTTGCGCTTGGCCGGCGATCCCATGGTGCTCCTGCTCGCGATCGCGGGCGGCACGTACGCGGCGCTCGGCGACCGCTTCGACGCGATTATCGTCGGCATCGCGCTGCTGCCGATCTTCCTCGTGACTTCGCTGCTCGAGTACCGCTCCGATCGCGCGCTCGAACGGCTCAATGCGCTCGCGCCGCCTCGCGCGAGCGTGATTCGCGACGGGGCGGAGTTGAAAATTCCGGCGCGCGAGGTCGTGCCGGGCGATCTGCTCGTTTTGCGCGAAGGCGACGTCATCGCCGCGGATGGTGAAATCTCGCAGTCGACGCGGCTGCTCGTCGATGAATCCGCGCTGACCGGCGAATCGCTTCCCGTCGAAAAAACCGCGAGCGGCGCCGATCGCGTTCTCGCCGGAACCGTGGTGCGCTCCGGACGTGCGCAGGCGCTCGTTCTCCAAACCGGCGGACGCACCGAATACGGCCGCATCGGGCGGCAACTGGCGACGCTGCGCCGCTCGACCACGCCAATCGAACGCGCCATTCATCGTGTGGTTTTTCAGGTCGGTATCGCCGTTGGAGTCATCTGCATTTTAGTGGTCGCCATCGGACGGTGGCACGGGGACGCGTGGCCGATCGCCGTCATTGCCGGCGTCAGCCTGGCCATGGCGGCAATTCCGGAAGAATTGCCGATGGTGTACACGCTCTATCTCGCGCTGGGCGCGTGGCGGTTGGCAAAAGACGACGCGCTGGTACGCCGGCTTTCGAGCGTGGAAACGCTCGGAGCGACGACGGTCATCTGCGTCGACAAAACGGGGACGCTCACGTACGGCAAACTCGCGGTCGAGTCGGTATTCGCCTGCGAGGGGTTCAGCGAACAGGACGTGCTGACGCTCGGCGCGTTCGCGAGCGATCCGCACAGCGGCGATCCAATCGACGGCCTGCTGCTCGCGCACGTCGAACCCGCGCGGCTGCAATCGATCGAACGCGCCATCGTTCCGTTCGATCCGGCACATCGCTACTCTGCCGCGCTGTGGGACGGCAGCGGCAAACAGCATCTTGCCGTGAAAGGCGCGTATGAGGAGATTGCGCGCCGGGGCGGCACGCAGGCGCAAGCGGCGGCACAAGCGTTTTTGCGCGGAGCGGGCGGCCGCGGTGCGCGCGTGCTGGCAATCGCGCAGGGCGAAGGGCCGATCGAAGGCTCGACGCTGCAGCTCGCCGGTCTGATCGCATTTGCCGATCCGGTGCGCAAGGATGCGCGCGAGGCCGTCACGCGCTGCCGCGCAGCCGGAATGCGTTTGGTGATGATCACCGGCGACCATCCGGAAACCGCCGCCGCGATCGCGCGGCAGGCGGGGTTGCGCAGCGAGGGCATCGCCACGGGTGAAGATCTGACGCGGTGGAGCGAGGCGCAGCTCGCGAGCCGCATCGACGATATCGACGTATTCGCGCGCATACGTCCCGAAGAAAAACTGCGGATCGTGCGAGCGCTGCACGCGCGCGGTGAAATCGTTGCGATGACCGGCGACGGAACGAACGACGCGCTTGCGCTTCGTGAGAGCGACATCGGCGTCGCGATGGGCAAGGGCGGCACGGAGGTTGCGCGCGCGGCGGCGGATCTGGTGCTGCTGGACGATGACGTGACGACGATCGTTCGCGCAGTTGCCGACGGGCGGCGCATTTTCGCCAATTTGCGGCACGCATTTTCATACCTGAATGCTTTTCACGCGCCGCTGCTCCTGAGCGCGCTCGTTCTTCCGCTGCTCGGAGCGCCGCTGCTGCTCTTTCCCGTGCACTTGATTTGGCTGGAGCTCATCGTTCACCCGACCTCGGCGCTGGTGTTCGAAAACGATCCGCCTGCGGCGGACCTCATGACTTCACCCCCGCGCAATCCGCGTGCTCCGCTGATCGGCGCCAAAGATTGGCGGCGCGCGCTCACGCTGGGCATTTCGCTTGCGGGCGCCGTACTGGCGGTGTACTTGTTTTTGCTCTGGCACGGCACGGCGGAGCCGGCCGCGCGGGCAGCGGGCCTCATGACGATGATCGCCGGACAAACGCTGCTCGTGTTCGTCGAACGCGCCGGGTCACGTCCGCTGTGGTCCGTTTCCGTTCGCGACAACCGTTCGGTTTTGCCGATCGTGTTTTCAACCGCGGCGAGCCTGGCCGCCGCGATACTGGTGCCGGCCGTCGCGCAAGCGCTTCATCTCGCGCCCGTGCCGTGGGAGACGGCCGCCGCCGCGCTAGGCTGCGGCGCCGCCGCGGTGCTTTGGACTCAGCCGCTGTACGCGCTGCGGAGTGCGCGCGCATGAATATGATTCTGCCGATCATCGCGCTGTCGATTGGATATGCGATTCTCACCTGGCCGCTCGTGCGCCGCCTGGAGCGCTACATCGCCCGCGGTGCGGCCATTGCGCTCATCGATGCCGGCATCGCGCTTGCACTGGCAGCGATCGGGTATGCGCTTGCGCCCCTGATGTACGTGCAGGCGCAGGCGTCGATTGCGGCACTCTCGCACATCGGCACCGGCTTTCTCGCGCGGTTCGACGTCAACCTCGCGGGGTACGCGGGCCAAGCGCTTCAGGCGGGCGTTGCGCTTGCGCGCTCGGCCGTCTCGCTTGCGGCGATGGCGTTCATCGTGCCGGTGCTTGCGGCATACTTCCAACTCGACGCGCCGCGCTACGAGCGCGCGCTGCTCGCGCTTTTGCCCAAACGCTACCACTCCGACGCGCGCGATGCGGTGAGCGATATTTCGGCCGTGGTTGGACGGTTCGTTCGCGGTCAAGTGATCGTGAGCGCGATCGTGGGGCTGCTCGTTTACGGCGTCCTGCGCGCGACGGGCGTACCGTACTCCGCCGTCATCGCACTGGCGACTGCCATTCTCGACTTGGTCCCGTACTTGGGCGGAATTGCCGCGTTCGTCCCCTCGCTGCTGTTCGCACTCGCGTACGGCGGCATCGGTCATGCGGTGCTCGTCGGCGTGCTTTTGGCGGCCGTCTTCGAGCTCGAGGCGCAGGTGCTCTCCCCGCAGATCATCGGGTCGAATACCGGATTGCCGCCCTCGGTAATCGTTATGACCCTGCTTGCCGGGTCGGCGCTGTTCGGCGTGCCGGGACTGTATATAGCGGTCCCGGGGGCGGCGGCGGCAGGCGTGGTGCTGCGCGTGATTTTGCGAGAAAAACGAGGCATTTCTTCACCGTTTCTTCCGTCGCGAGGCGTAGGCTCTGGACATGCTCATCACCGTCGATAACCAAACCGCGACCCGCCTCTTGCGCATCTACGGTATCAATCCGCCGGTGACCGATGAGCGTTTTCTCGCGCATCATGAACTCCAGAGCGGTATTCCGGTCACAATCGACGGCGTGGTGGACCCGGAATTCGGTCCCTCGATTCGCCTGAAGGTTTCCGGAAAACGCTCTGCACGCATGGTCCCCGTTACGGAATTCGAAGCCGAGACGCTCGTCGCGGAATTTCACGCCGAGAATCTTCTCGCGGTTGATCCGAAAGCCGATCGCACGCTCGTGCATTTGCTCATGAAATGCTCGAAACTCTACCAGGACAGCGGGATCAGCGAGTTGCACTTGGTTCTCTATCTCACGCCGCAAGGCTACCGCACGCATGCCGTGTACATGCTGCGCACGCGAAACGTTGCGATTCGCCGGCGCCTGGCTCCCCAATCCCACGATGCGGGGGCGGTTTTCGCGTGGCGGCGGACGGCGCGTCCGCCGACGCAGCGCAAGCCCACGTGACCGTGAGGCTCGTCGCTTGTGAACGGTGCTGCTCCGCGCGTTCCGGAAATGTTCACCGCTTCATCGCACGTGCGCGTTAACGTAGTAGCATCGATGGACGTCCCCAAGGGAAAAGGAGTACCAGATGCCTCTGCTCGAGCAAACGAGAGACCTTCAGTCTGAGTTTGCGGCAATCGTCGATCGCATGTTCGGTGAGTTTCCGTTCTTCACCGAGATTCAGCCCCGCCTGACCGCTTTCAGCGCGGCTCCGGCGATGGATCTCTATGAAAAGGACGGAAAGTATATTTTAGAACTAGCCGTTCCGGGATACGAACCGAAGGAAATCAGCGCGGAAGTGAACGCCGGCACGGTGACCGTCACCGGCACCCACGCCGAAGCGACCGAAAAGTAGGACGCAAAGTTCTATCGGAAAGAGATCCGCAAAGGCGCGTTCACCCGTACGGTGACGCTGCCGCAGGATATCGACGCCGACAAAGTCGAGGCGAGGGTGGAGAAGGGTGTGCTCACGCTCACGCTCACGCCGCTCAAACCGATTGCCGCGAAAAAGATCGCGATCAAAGAACTGGTTTAGCGGCCGTTCATTTCGCAGCAGCACAGGCGGAGGGCCGATTCAGTTGAATCGGCCCTCCGTGTCGTAATCGGCCGGCGCGTTATTCGATGGTGATGCGATTGTCGACAAACGTAACGCCGGGAACGGACCACGCCGCGCGGGAGGCTTCGTTGTATTCGTGCCAGCTTCGCACGCTGCCGGTCAGCGTCACCTTGCCGCCGTCGGTTTGCACGGTGACGCGGTTCGCGTCTATCTGCGCATCGCGCGCGAAGATGCGCTGGATCTCCCGCTGCACGTCGCCGCCGGCAACCGCCGGACGAAGACTGATGAGGTTGGTGACGGATCGCACGCCGATGATGCGCCGGACGATTTTCTCCGCCTCTGCGCGCTGGTATTGCCAATCGACCTCCCCGCGCAGCGTAACGCGTGCTTCTTGCACCGTCGCTTGGATGTCGCGCGGAAGCAGCGAGTCCCAAGCGATAGCGTCGGCGGCTGCCCGCGCAATGTCCGTGTCGTCGCGCCGGTGCGTGCTCGGTAAGTCGACGGTAATTTCCTCGGCGATGGCGTGCACGCCCTTGACGCGCTTGACGGCATCTTCGACGGCCCATTTTTCCGCCAGACTCGAAACCGTTCCGGTGAGTGTCACGACGCCGTCGTCTACGGCCACGCCGACGCGCGCCGCATTGACCTTCGGATCTTGATCTATTTCCGCGAGCACGTCGTCGCGGAGGCGTTCGTTCAACGTTGAAAGCATGCTTGAGCTCCTTGAGCAAGCGTCAGTAAAAATTGGTGTGCGGTGCGCTGCGCCACTATGTGACCAATGGCGTCGTCGAACATCTTTCCGGCTGCCCCCAGCGGCGGCTCGTACGTTCCGCGCAGCTCGACGAACGTTTGGGCCTGTTCGCTCCACACGGTGAGGCTTCCGGAAAATGCCGGAAACGGCTCGCCGGTCCCGGGGTCCCAGCGGATGCCGATCTCGTCATTCAAATTTTGCGCGTCGCGCTGCCGGGTGACGTGCACGTTGACCATGCGTTCGAGCCGCAAGCCGCCCGGTACGCCGAACTGTTCCAGACTCACGCGCAGAGGAAACTCTATCGCAGCGTTGTCGCGGCGATGCCGCTCGATGAACTCCAGGATGCATTGTTCGGCTTGCGCCGCGGGCACGTCCAAAGCGATGCTCTCGCGAACCTCTCTCACGCCGGACGCTCCGCCCGGAACGCGCGCCAGCGCTCCTCCGCGGTCCGTGCGATGTCGCGCAGCAGGCGCGTGAGCGTGAGTTGCGCGATGAGCCGCCCCGCGACCGCATCGAAGATCCGCCCGGCCACGCCGAACGGCGGCTCGTACGACCCCTGAATGCGAAGCCATGCGCCGCGGCCCTTTGGCCGAACCGTCAACGCGCCGTGAAAGTCCGGAAACAGCCTAGCCAACGACGGCTTCCATGCCAGCAGCAGCGCGTCGTGTTTGCGCGAGGTGTCGGTCAGGTCTTCCGTGACCTGCGAGTCCAGGTGCGCGTGCTGGCGAAGCGGCGGCGCGGGAGAAAGCATGATGTCGCCGCGGCCGCGCAGTCTCTCTTCCGCGAACTCGATCACGGCCGAGAACGGGCAGTTGACGAAGCGCGTCACGCGTACGGTGGTCACGATCGGGTTCCTCACTCGTCAAGGCTAAACGCTCCCGGCGAAGCTCGTAGGAATACGCTCTCCTGCAATCTTCCCTGCGTGTTCATAATTTTCGGACAGGCCGCAGCCATACTACGTGCATGTTGAAGACGGATCGCCAGCTGCACGAGGACGTGCTGAACGAACTCGCTTTCGAACCGCGCGTCGACCATCGCGACATCGCCATCGCGGTGCGCGACGGTATCGTAACGCTGCGCGGAACGGTACCCTCACTGGCTCAAAAATGGGCCGCCGAGGATGCGATCAAGCGAGTCGACGGCGTGCGCGGCATTGCTCAGGAACTGCAAGTCGCCGGGGCGCTGGGCGGCTCTCCGTCGGATTCGGAAATCGCCGCGGCAATCGGCAATATCTTATTGTGGGATTCGTACATGCCGGATACGATCCGGCTGTTCGTGGAAAACGGGCGGGTGACTCTGGCGGGTGAGGCCGATTGGAATTTCCAGGCGGAAGACGCGGTACGTGCGATTGCGCGGGTGCGCGGCGTACGCGACGTGCATAACGATCTGCGCCTGCGTCCCCGCGTGCCGCCCGGCGACGTACGCGGCGAGATCGAGCGCGAGTTCGTGCGCTGCGCCCACGTCGACGCAAAAGACATCGAAGTCGTTACGAAAGGGGCAAGCGTCGTGCTGCAGGGCCGTGCCCGCTCCTGGACCGAGCGCCAGGAAGCGGAACGCGCGGCCTGGAGCGTTCCCGGCGTCAACGCCGTCGAAAACAAGATCCTCGTGGGCGCTTAAAGCCCCGCGGGGTTAGCCGCCTTGCGCTTCCTCCACAGGCGCAAAGTCGGCAGTACGAAATGCCGGCGCGTGCTGTATCCCCACCAGTCACGCCGGCATTTGTGCGTGCAGTGCGGCAAGCGCCATCGTGCGCTCTTCCTGAACGTCGATCGCGTATACGCCCGCATCGCGCAGCATCCAAGCAAGATTCGTGCAAACCGCCTCGCGCACCGGAGCGGAATGCAGCCCGATTCCGCCGCCGAACGTGAGCACGTCTACCCCGCCGGCTGCCGCCGCCATCTGCGCTATCGAGCCGCACACCGAGGCGATGAACACCTCGAACGCGAGCAGCGCCTTGGCATTGCCGCGCGCCATGCGCCGTTCGATTTCGCGCATGTCGTTGGTGCCGCACAATCCGCGCAAACCGGATTCGCGAAAGAGTGCGCTTCGCAACTGGGCGGCGTCCATTCCGGCATTTTGCAGATGCAGCAGGATCGCGGGATCGATGCTTCCGCTTCGCGTGCCCATCACCACGCCTTCCAGAGGCGTGTAGCCCATCGTCGTCGCAACGCTCTTCCCGTTGACCAGCGCGGTCACGGAGCACCCGTTTCCCAAGTGCGCGTGAATCGCGCGGCGCGGATTGCCCGCGTAGAGCGAAAGCCAGTGCGCCGCGTACGCGCAGCTCAATCCATGATAGCCGACGCGGCGGATGCCCTTTGCGCGCCAGTCTTCGGGCACCGCGTACGTCGCGTGATTCGGCGCGATCGTCGCGTGAAACGCGCTGTCGTACACGACGATTTGCGCCGCCTGCGGAAAAGCGGCTTGCGTGTTCGCCAGCAGTGCGAGCGCTTGCGGATCGTGCGTCGGCGCGAGATCTTCGGTGCTGATGATTTCGGCGTTTACGGCCGGCGTCCAGAGCTCGGCCGCCACGTCCGTTTTGACGCCGCGCACGATGCGGTGCGCCACGGCGTCGGGCACGAATGAGGCATCGAGCGCGCCTTGCCAGGGCCCTCGCCCCACGCTCGTGCGCGGAATTACCTCGTGAAGTTCGTTTTCGCGGACCTCGAACGCCGCGACGCGCAAGCCCGATGACCCCACGTTAAAGCAGAGGATGCGCAACGTCAGACTCGGAGCTCCGGCGGATCGATCCCGTGTTCGCGAATATAGCGCCGGTGCTCCGCGAGACGCTTGTCGGAGAACTCCGTGAGACGCTGCGCCGTGTACACGTCGCACGAGAGCGAAGCGGCCAGCGCGGCGAGATGATACCGGCTGATGCGGTTTCGCACGAGCATGTCGAACGGCGTGGTGGTCGTGCCCTCTTCCTCGTATCCGCGCACGTGAAAACGCTCCTGCCGCACGCGGCCATGCAGCAGTTTGTGAATGACGGAAGGATAGCCGTGGAACGCGAAGACGACGTGCCTGTCGGGCGGGAAGGTCGCGTCGAATTCAGCCTCGGGAACGCCGTGCGGATGCGCCGACGGGGAGGCGATGCGCATCAAATCCACGACGTTCACGACGCGCACGCGAAGTTGCGGAACCTGTTCGCGCAAAATCGCGACGGCCGCCATCGTCTCCATCGTCGGTACGTCGCCGCAGCACGCCAGAACGATGTTGGGATCGCCGGCGTCGTTGCCGGCCCATTCCCACGTGCCTATGCCCGCGGCGCAGTGCTCCTTGGCCTGCTGCGGACTCAGCCATTGCGGCATCTCGTTCTTGCCGCCGACGATGAGGTTGATCTCGCCGCGTCCGCGCAGGCAGTGGTCGATCGTCGCGATCATCGTGTTTGCGTCGGGCGGAAGATACGCGCGCGTGATTTCACTTTTATTGGTGAGCAGCGAGTCGATGAATCCCGGCGCTTGGTGCGAAAAGCCGTTGTGGTCCTGGCGCCATACGTGCGAGGTAAGCAGAATATTGAGCGAGGACACCGGAGCGCGCCAGGAGACCTCGCGCGACATCTTGAGCCACTTGCCGTACTGGTGCACCATCGAATCGACGATCGGCACGAAGCCTTCGTAGCACGCCAGTAAGCCGTGGCGTCCCGTGAGCACGTAGCCTTCGAGCCAGCCTTCGCAGCAATGTTCGCTCAGGATCTCGATGACGCGCCCGTCAGGCGAGAGATACTCGTCGTTCTCGACGATGGGAGCCATGAACGCGCGGTCGGTCGCGTTAAAGATTGCGCCGAGTTTGTTGGAGAGCGTTTCGTCCGGACAGAAGATGCGCAGATTCTGCTGCGCGGTGTTGCGAAGCAGCGCGTCCTCGAGATAGCCGCCCAGCCGTTCCATCGCCGATTCCCGCGTGGTCCCTGCCGGCACGGCGATCTCCCGATAATGCTCGTCTGACGGAAGATCGAGGGGAACGATCAGCTTGCCGCCGTTCGCGTAGCGGCTTTGT
>DASSZL010000123.1:0-20375 GCA_035713505.1 Vulcanimicrobiaceae bacterium
GCGCCGCTAGATGTTCAAGTCGATGGGTTTGGCGCCCGTGGTCGTGATGACGACGCGGGGATGTTTGGGAGCTGAATCGTCCGTGCGGATCGCTTGGAATTCGATGACGCCGGTGCCGCGATCGTTCAGTTCCATGCTGTAGCGGAACGGCGAGCAAACCGATCGCGTGCAGAATGACGCGACCCAGCCCTTCGGCAGGCCATCCGCGCGCAGCACGACGCGATCGTCCGCGGGCCCGCGAACCGTGAGCTTATATTTGACCGCGCTGCGGACCGTCGTCGGCAGCGACGGGCCGCGCCACGGGCCAAGAGCGAGCGTGATAAGCGCGAGCGGCAGCATCATGTCCGCAGTTTATACCCCACGGCCGCCATACGCAAGGCCACGGAGAGCGCAATCGCGGCAAGCACGGTTATCGCGCCCACGGAGAGCCAGAGCGGCAGGTAACTATGGGCGGTGTAACTGTACCGGAACGCATCGACCGTATAGAACATCGGATTGACCAGTTCCCAGTTGCGCAGCTGCGGCGGAAGCAGCTGCGCCGAAGTGAACACGCCGCCGACGAACACGAGCGGCGTGATGGCGAACGTGGTCAAAATGGCGATGTGATCGAACTTTTCCGCCATCAGTCCGAAGATGATGCCGAGCGCCGAGAACAAGATAGACACTTCGATCATGACGCCGAAATAGAGCAGCCAGTTCGATGGAAACGTGTGCACGAAGAAAAAGCCGAGCACCATGATGATGTTGGCGATGACCAGCGCGCGCGCGACGCTGCCGAAGATGTACCCGAAGATCATCTCGGCTGCGGACATCGGCGCGATCAGCATCTCCTGAATCGAGTTCATGAAGCGGCCCTGAAACACGGAACTGCTGCACTCGCCGTACGATGAATCGATGACCTGCAGCATGATGAGTCCGGGAATCAAGAACTCGGCATAGGAAACGCCTTGCACGGTCTTGATGCGGCTGCCGAGCGCCAATCCGAAAATCGTGACGTACAGAACCGTCGTAATCACCGGCGGCCAAATGACCTGGTTGATAATCTTCAGGCTGCGCACCATCTCACGCTTGATGAGCGTGAACATCGCCACGCCGTTGAACGTGTCAATCACGAACGGGTCAACTCCAGAAATACTTCCTGCAGACGTTTGCCTTCACGCTCGAGCAGATCGCGCGTGGGTTCGAGCGCCACGAGTTTGCCGGCGCGAATGATGCCCAGATTGCGGCAAAGCGCTTCGGCTTCTTCCAAATAATGCGTCGTGAGAAATACCGTCATGCCGTCGCCGTTGAGTTCGCGCAGCAAGTCCCACAGTTCCAAACGCAGTTCCACGTCGACGCCCGCGGTCGGCTCGTCCAGAATCAGCAGCTTGGGCGAGTGAATCAGCGCGCGCGCGAGCGTGAGGCGGCGCTTCATGCCGCCCGAAAGCTTCATGTAATCTTGTTTCGCTTTCGACGCCAGGCCAAAGCGATCGAGCAGCATGTCGGCGCGCTCGGTGACTTCTTTCGGTTTGAGTCCGAAGTAGCCGGCCTGGTATATCAGGATGTCGCGAATCGAGAGATAGCGATCGAAGTTGTATTCCTGCGGCGCAAGTCCAATGAGACTCCGCGCGGCGCGCCAATCCTGAACCGTGTCGTGGCCGAAGATGCCGATCGAACCGGAGTTCAAGCGCGCAAGGCCGACGATGGCGTTGATCGTCGTCGTCTTGCCGGCTCCGTTCGGGCCCAAAAAACCGAAGAAATCGCCGGCCTGGACGCGCAGCGAAATATCATCGACGGCGGTGAAATCTCCATACCGCTTGACGATGTGCGTGAGTTCGATCGCGGGCGCGCGCCCGTTCGGGTTTATGGAATAGTGGTCTTTAATCGTTTGTACCGGTGGCGGCGAAGGGTGGAAATCAGTTCTGCACTCTCCGGAATCCCGCAGGCGGCCAATTGGGTTGCAACTTTCTTCACGTCGAACGCCACGCGCCGGTGCTTGACCGTCCAGCCGCCGCTGCTGCGCGTGAGAATCGCATAGCCGGCTCGCGGGTCCCCGTCTTTCGGCAATCCCGCCGAAGCGACGTTCACGAGCAGTTTCCCTCGCCAGATTCGCACGTACGGCAGATGCAGGTGACCGAACGCAATGACTGCCGCTTTTTCGTCACCGACCAAACGCTCGAGCGTCGCATCGTCCGCGTCCGGCCACAGATGCTCATCGTCGTTCGTGGGATTTGCGTGCACGATCAGCAGTTCGTTGTCCGGATCGCCGAAGCGCAGCGCGAACGGCAATTCGGAGAGCCACGCCACCCACTTCTCACCCAGCTCCTCACGCGTCCAGGCGAGCTGTTTGCGTTCGGCCTCGTCGAGAGCGGTGATCTGCGAGTCTTCGGTCGCACAAATAAAGCGGTCGGTATTGCCGCGCAGGCATTGCGCGCCGATGTCTTGCAGGCGCTGCAGCACTTTCTTGGGCTTCGGGCCGTCCATGCACAAGTCGCCCGCGGCCGCGATGACGTCCGCGCCGCCCTGCGCCTGGAGATCGGCGAGGCACGCGTCCAACCCCGTCAGGTTACCGTGAATGTCCGAAAATATTGCGATGCGCATTGCGCGCGGGTTCTCCTAAAGACGCTTGAGATCGAGCGCAAGCATGGACGGCGAGATGCCGGCGCGGCCAAAGTCGTGGAGATCTATCGCCTCTACGACGATGCCGCCGTGCCGCAGCATGTCGACGACGCTGGGATAGCGCATGTTGGCAAGCACGTGATGTTCGCCCAGGTTGAGCACACCCGCGCCGCGTTCGTGACCGAGCGGTGCGGTGAAAATCTTGAAACCGTTGAACGGCGCATGATCGATGTGCGTCTGCGGGGCGAGCACCACCGAGTCGGAAGAGAGCGCGCCCGCAAGGGCCCGCAGCGGTGCGGCCGGATCGCGCAGTTCAACCTCGCGCACCGCGAAACCGTGCGCCTTCGCTATCTGCGCGAAACCGCTGCGGCCCATTGCGTTGCTGCGCTTGCTCACGCCGATGAACGCGACCTGGCCTGCCAGAAGCACGTCGGAACCGTCGATCAGGCCGGGCGCGGAGATATGCCCTGCGATCGGGATGTCGCGTTCGACGAACCGCGCCTCGAGCCAGGCGCTCTCGGGGCGGCGCGTCATCGAACTGGGACGCATGAGGACCGCGCCGTTTTCAAAAACGACCGCCGCGTCCACCACGGCACTGGCATACGGGTCGCTGCCGGCACCTTCGAGGATGGTGACCTCGCAGCCGAAGTAGCGCAGCGTTTTCGCCAAAATCTCTTGCGCCGCGCGCGCACGTGAATAGATGGCGTTGGGCTCGCCGTGCAGCGGGCGCGCGTTCTCAATCGCGGGCGTCGGTGCGACCAGCACCGCGGCGCGCAGCGCGCCGGTCGGGTGCGCCGCCAGGCGCGGTCCGTAACTTACTGTTTGCGTCATGTTCCTATTTCAGTTGTCGAGTGCGCGCAGCGCCGCCTGGTAAAGCGCCGACTGCTGCGCGGCATAGACCCGGGGAGCGAGCACGTCTGCGCGCGCCGCAAGCGCATCGGCCCGGCGCGCGAGGTCGATGATTCGGGCGGAGCGTTCGACGTCCGCGTCCGGACCACTCTGGTCGGTGCGGGCCAGCAGCGCGGCGATACGCCGTCCGGCCGCACTGGCCGTTTGCGTTGCCACGGGAATGGCACTGAACGGCGCCGGGTCGGCGGCGGCCTGGAAAAAACCGGACATGTCGGTTGCCAGGAGGTCGCCCAGCGAGAGCGGCGGCAGGCCGAGCAGTTCCTCTTCGGTTTTGAGGACGCTGACCGTGGAGAGATGCGCCTGCCCCAAGTAATGCCGCTTGGCATAGGGCGAGACCACGATCGCGTACGTGCGATGCTCGCTGACGTGATCGCGGGAGCTCTGCGCGTCGTCGGGCGTGATGAAGATCGCGGTCGAGTCCCATGTGGGCTGATGCGTGAGAAAGTCCACGATCATACCCAGCGCGCGATCGCCGTCGGCAACCTCTTCCGCAAGCGGCGGAATACCGGGGCCGAATCCGCCGTGATCGTCCGGCAGCCAGATGTACGTGAGGGCCGGCGCCGCGTTCTCTCGTTCGAGCTGGGTGTAGTCGCGAATGAATTCTTTCGCGCGCCGCACGTCGCGAATGCGCAAATTCCAGCCGGGATAGTTCGTGTCGATGTGCCCGCTGAGCGCGCCGAGCGCCGGCACGTCGAGCGAATACAACCCGCCCAAACCGCTGACCGGCGCATCTTGATCGTTCTCGCCGCGATAGTTCGGGTCGTCGGAACGCGCGTCGAGGGCGCGGCCTTCGTCGTACCCCGACAGACGAACGAGATCGCCGTAGTCGCGATAGCTCAGGTTTGCCCGGGCCGCGGCATTGAATATATATCCCGAGCGCGGATAGTCCTCGGGATCCTCGTTCTTGTTGACCAGCGGACGGCGCCCGCTTTTCACCAGCAGCGTTTTCTCGGTGTACGCGGTCGCGATGCCGCCGGCCGCGAACTGGTGCCCCGCGTCGGATTCTTCTGAATCCGCGTACAGGTTGGTCGCTAAACCGAATTCGCGCGCGAGCGCGTGCAGATTCGGGGTAACGCTTTGCCCGAACGACACGAGCGCCGGATCGCCGGTACCGTACGCATGGCCTTGCGTATCGGTGAGATCGCCGAGCATCGAATCATACGTCTTGTTCTCTTCCAAGATAAACACGACGTGTTTGATGACGCTGCTCCGCTGCATCGAGCGAAGCGGCGGAACGACGGCATTGGCCAGCGGGCGTTGCGCGACGCGCAGGTAGCGCAGCGCCGACATCGTCGTCTTCTGCAGCGGCAATTTGTGCATGTCGATACGCTGCAGCGTTGCCCAAAGGACGTTGCCGTCTTCGCCTGCGCCATTGCCTTCAAAGCCCGGTTCCTGCCCGATGCCCTTTGCATTGGCGACGTACAAATACCGGCCCGTCGGAGAAATCGCGAGCGCGGCCGGATACCAGCCCGTGGGAATGAGTCCCAAGCGGTGCAGTCTGCGCGGATTGCTCGAGTCGATGACGGCGACGGCGTCCATGCCCGCGAGCGCAACGTACAGCCGCTTGCCGTCGGGGCTGCCCACGATCGCGTCCGGCTGCGTGCCGTACGGCGATTTGTCGAACAGGCGCAGTTGCAGACCGCTCACGACGTGCGGTGCGCCCAGTAAGTCGACGACCGCGACACGATCGACGTTGGTCATGCAAACGTACGCGTAGCGTCCGTTCTTCGAAACGGAAATTGCCGAGGGATTCGCTCCCCCCACGTTCTCCACGCCGTCCGGCGCCACGTCCATGCGGGTCGAGGCGATGCCCTGCGCGACCACGTCGCCGTTCGCGGCCAACGGCACGCTGCTCAGTGCCGAGGCCGACCCGGGCGCGAACGGCACGTTGGCGAACTGCGGATAGCGTACCGGCTGCGGCAAATTACCATAGTTCATCAGACCGGGATCGGTGACGTATAAACGGCGTCCCGACACGGCCGCCGCCCATGGGAAATAACCGACCGGAACGGTGTGCATGACGCTGCGCGCGCGCAGATCGACCGCGGTAACGCTGTTTGCCAGATTATTGACCACGTACGCGACGCGGTGATTCGGCGCGAGCGCGATCCAGCCCGGAAACGCATGACCGTCGTTGGCAAATCGCGCGTCCGTCGCCTCGGGCATCGTGAGCGCGGCGCCTGTTTCACGTAACTTGCCGTGCGGGTCGATCTGCAGAAAGTGCAGCGTGTTGCTGGGGCCGCCCGCTGCGAGAACCAGCGTGTGCGCGGGGTCGGCCGGATCTTTCAGCGCGGCCACGCCGAGAAAGAATGATTCATGCTCGCCGCGGTAGACATCCGTCACGGCCATCGTAGACGTGTTGACGACGGTCAGCGTATAGCCGCCTTGCACGCCCGGAACGATGCGGCTCACCGCGTTGCTTTCGCGTTCGTCGTCGTTGCTGACGATTGCGTATTTGCCGTCGGGCGTCATCGTGACGCCCAGCGCGTTCATGCCCACTACCACGCTCTTGCCGACGGGCGCGACGATTCTGCCGCTGGGCAGGATGACGTCATAGGGACGGGAGGGATTCGGAGCTCCGGCTGTGCGCGAACCCGCGGGAGCGGTATAAACCGTCGGCAGCGGAGCCGCGCCGGCGAGCGCAAACACCAGCGCCGCGGCAGTGATACCTGGCAACTTCACGTTCGATGCGTTACGGACGCACGGCGCGACACCCCTGCCGAAGGCTTGGCAGGGCTCCTTGCGGCGTCCTTAGACGGACGCCAAAAGCTCGATCCAGTGATTCCAGAGCGCGGTATCGCCTTTTTCGGGATCCTCGGCCGTCGTCTTTGCCGAAAGCACCAGCTGCGCGACCTGCGGCTTGCCTTGCGCGTCCACGTTCTTTTCCATGAATTCCGCGGCTGCGGCCAGCGCGTCTTGCGGCTCCAGCGGATCGGCGGTAATGGTATCGAGGAAGCGCTGATACAATGCGGGGAGCCGCGAATGATCGCCGTCCATCTGCATGTTTCGCGCGACGTCTTCTATGTCGGCGTCACCGGTATGCGCCGAGGTTTCCAGAAGCAGCTTGCGCGTTGCTTCGTACGTTTGCTGTTTCGACACGAACTCCATGACTGCCGTATACCCGCTCGCCGGTCATGCCGTCAGCTTGCTCAGCGCGGCGGCGAGACGGCGCACGCCTTCTTTGGCCTCCTGCGTATCCAGATGTCCGAAGGAAAGACGCAGTGCCGGGGCTCCCTGGCGCGTGGGATAAAACGGCTCGGACGGCATGACGAGCACGCCTTGGCGAGCGCACGCATCGAATGCGGCTTGCGTCGAAATGCGCGGCGGCAGCGCGAGCCACACGTTCAAGCCCGCGGCGGGCGGTCGAACGTCGGCCCACGGAACCTGCTGCGCGAGCGCTTCGATGAACGCGTTGCGGCGCTCGAGATACAAGTTGCGCGCGGAGCGCAGATGGCGCGCATAGGCGGGACTGTTCATGAAACGCCACAGCGCGCGCTGCGTGAGCGTCGAGGTAAAAACGTCCGTACGAGCTTTCGCCAGTTCCAGCGCGTCCGCAAGCGCGCCTTTGCAGTACAAATATCCGATGCGAAGCGCCGGAAAGATCGACTTCGAAAGGCTTTCCATAACGATCACGCGGCCGTCCGTGTCGAATGCGGCGAGCGGCGGCGGCGCGGCGGCGCCGTACGTCAACTGCCAACCGGTTTGATCTTCCAGCACGACCGCGTCGTACCGGCGCGCAAGCGCGACGATCTGCTTCGCGCGCCGCTGCGGCAGTACGGCGCCCGTGGGGTTCTGCGCGATCGGATTGATGTAAAACAGGCGCGGCCGGTATTCGCTGAACACGCGCTCCACGTCGTCCGTGCGCACGCCGTCCGCGTCGCTTGCCACTTCCACGTACGTCACGCCGCGCGCGTCGAACACGCCGAGCGTTCCCGAGTACGTCGGGCTCTCCGCGGCGACGACGCTGCGCGCTTCCAGTAAAACCGTCGCCACCAGATCGGCGGCTTGCTGCGCGCCCGAACAGACGATGATGTCGTCCGCGCTCGCATTGCAGCCGCGCGTTCGCAGCAGCCCCGCAAGCGTCTCACACAAGTCCGGGTCGCCGCTCGCGGCGCGATACTGCATGAGCTGCGGCGGATCTTCGAGCAGCGTGCGATGAAACGCGCGCGCGAAGTCGGCTAGCGGAAATGTTTCCGGCGCGGGATGCCCGCTCGCAAACGTGATCGTTCCGGGGGCATCGGCGCGCGTGAGCTGTTCGACGACGCCTTCCATGCGCTCCGCGCGTGCGAGCCGCCCGAGATCGGGTTCCCAGCGCCGCGCGAACGGTTCACCCGCCGGGGGCGCCTGCGCGACGAACGTGCCCTTGCCCACGCGCGATGTCGTGCGTCCGCGCGCGGTCAGCAACTCGTAGGCTTGCGAAACGGTGACGAGCGCGCAGTCCAGCTCCCGCGAGAGATCGCGCATCGCCGGAAGCCGGTCGCCGGGCTGCAGAAGCTGCGCTTCGATCGCTTCGACGACGTGATCGGCGATCTGCACGTACAACGGACGCGGGTCGGCCGGTTCGAGGCGGATGCCCAGGCGAGCTGCGTTACTTCGAGTCGAGCCGATAGCCAATGCCGCGAACGCTCGCAATCTCCACGGGTGCTCCAACCTCCGTGAGTTTCTTGCGCAATGCGGCGATGTGCACGTCGACGACGCGCGTGGGAACACCCGACGTGTCGTTCCACACGTGTTCGAGAATCTGCGCGCGCGTGAGCAGACGCCCTTCCGCTTCCGCGAGGAACCAGAGAAGCCGGAATTCCAGCGCGGTCAGCGAGACGTTCCTACCGTCGTTGTTGAGCGTATGGAAATCGCGCACCAACTTGGCGGTTCCGACCTGCAGCACGCCGGCGTCGTCTTTCTTCTCGAGATATTTTTCGCGTCGCCGCAAAAACGAAGCCACGCGCGCAACCAGTTCGTTGCCGGAGAACGGCTTGGTGATGTAATCGTCGGCGCCGAGACCCAGTCCCAGCAGCACATCTTGCTCGCGCGAATGGCCGCTGACCATAAGCACGAAGGCGTTGTTGGAATTCGAGAGCGACGTACAGACGTCCAGACCCGAAATGTCGGGAAGTCCGATGTCCAGAATGACGACATCCGGCTTGTAGGACTCGGCCAGTTCCAAGCCCTCGGCGCCGGTGCCGGTCACCTTTACTTCATAGTCCGCGCGTTCGAGCACGGTCTGCTCGAGCTTTGCGATATCTTCGTCGTCCTCGATGACGAGAATCTTGGCCTGCGGCATACTGCTCCTCTATGTCGCTGCGGTGATATCTTCTCCTTCGGACAATACCAACTGTCGCCGGGCAACTCCCTCGTCGACGGCGGCGCCGGCCACCGCCTTCGCCACCGCCTCGACCACCCGAACGTCGAAGACGCTGGGGATGATGTACTCGTGGCTGCGTTCGTCTTCGGTGACGATCGCCGCGATGGCATGGGCAGCCGCCAGCTTCATTTTTTCCGTAATCCGGCTCGCCCGCGCATCCAGCGCGCCCCGGAAAATGCCCGGAAATGCGAGTAGATTGTTTACCTGGTTGGGGAAGTCGGAACGCCCCGTCGCGATGACGCCCACGTGCCCGGCCGCCACGTCCGGCATGATCTCCGGGGTGGGGTTGGCCATCGCGAACACGATGGGGTCGCGTGCCATGAGCCGGATGTCCTCGACCTGCAGAATGCCGGGCGCCGATACGCCGATGAACACGTCCGCCCCGCGAAGCACGTCGTGCAGCGTGCCATGCCGGTTCTCGCGGTTGGTGTTTTCGGCGAGCCACCGCCAGTGCGAATTCTCGTAGCGGTCGTCGCGATTGATCGCGCCCGCGCGGTCGACGGGAATGACGTCTCTCACGCCCGCGCCCAGCAGCATTTTGATGGTCGCGGTTCCGGCGGCGCCGCTGCCCGCGACGACGATCTGCAGATCTTTGAGATCTTTGCCGACGACTTTCGCCGCATTGATCAGCGCCGCGAGAATCACCACCGCGGTGCCGTGCTGGTCGTCGTGCATCACGGGAATCTCGAGCGCCTCGATCAAACGGCGCTCCACTTCGAAGCAGCGCGGCGCCGAGATGTCCTCGAGGTTGATGCCGCCGAACACCGGCGAGATGCGCAGAACCGTCTCGACGATCTCGTCCACGTCTTTGGTGTCCAGGCAAATCGGAAACGCGTCGATGCCGGCGAACTGCTTGAACAGCATCGCCTTGCCTTCCATCACCGGCAGCGCTCCGAGCGGTCCGATGTCGCCCAATCCCAATACGGCGGTGCCGTCCGATACGACGGCGACGGTATTGCGCTTGATCGTGAGATTGAATGCTTTGGCGGGATCAGCGGCGATCGCCATCGAGACGCGAGCAACGCCCGGCGTATACACCGTGGAAAGGTCTTGCCGCGTCTTGACCGGGATCTTCGGCTCGATTTGAATCTTGCCGCCGAGATGCGCTAAGAACGTACTGTCCGAAACGCTGATGACGCTCACGCCGTCGAGCGTTTCCACCGCATCGCGCACCGCTTTTCCGATGACGTCGGAACTGACGTTGACCGTCACGTCGCGCACCACTTGCGCCTTGGTGACCGAGCGCATGTCGATGGCCGCAATCACGCCGCCGGCGTCCCCGATGGCCGCGGCGAGCTGATTGAATGCGCCCGGGCTGGTGGGCATTTCAAGCCGCATGATGAGCGTGAAGCTGATCCCTACTTGTGGTGGCATGCTAGCCGCCTTCGCTAGTCACCGCTGACGGTCATCTCGGCCACGCGAAATGACGGTGACACCACTCCGGCATCGAACCGCAGGTCGTTCGCCACGGCGTCGATGGCGGCCAGCATCTCCGGGAAGCTGCCCGCGATGGTGAATTCCTCGACCGGATAGGCGATCTCGCCGTTTTCGATATAGAAGCCCCGGGCGCCGCGGCTATACGTGCCGCTGGCATATTCGGTGGCAAAACCGATGGTGTCCACTACGAGAATCCCGCGTCCCGTCTCCGCGACGATCTGTTCGAGCGGCCGGGAACCGGGCTCGAGGAAGAAATTGTTCGGCGACACGCCGCCGCCGCTGCCGTTCCCGGTCGAGCGTGCGCCCAGCTTACGCGCGTAATAGGTGTCATACAGGAACGTGCGCAATTCACCGCGTTCGAAAACGACCGTACGCTGCGTGGGAACGCCCTCGCCGTCGAACGGCGAGGTCCCGAGCAGGCCGGGCAGCGTGCCGTCATCGACCAGGGTGACCAGGCCGGTCCCGATTTTGGAACCGACGCGCTCGGCAAGCCAAGAGTTGCCGACCGCGACGTTCGCCGCGCTGAGCGCCGAAAAAATATCGGCAAGCACCGACGCCGCCACGTCGCGTTCGAAGATGACCGGCACGCGCATCGTCTGCGGTTTGCGCGCGCCGAACAAGCCGACGGTGCGTTCGACGGCTTTTTGCGCGACGGCCGGCACCGCTTCCATTTCTATCAAGCGGCGCGCGGCGCTTCCATAGGCACCCATGCGTTTGGTCCGGCCGTCGAGCGCGAGCGGGCTGGTGGAACGATGCACGCGCGTCGATCGATACGCGCCGGCAAACCCGTTCGAGTTGACCAAAGCGGTCGTGCTCACCGTATCGCCCACATGCGAGCCGTTGCTGTTCGAGACACGCGAATCGAGCGCGCGAACGCGCGCCTCGAGTTCGAGCGCCTCGTCCACTTTTTCTTGCGCCTCCCGCTGCGCCACGTCGGCGGAATACAGTTCGAGCGCCGGGCGATCCATCGCGTCGCGCACCGCGGCGTCGGGCAGCGCGGCATATGGATCGGGCGCGACGTGCCGCGCCTGCGATACGGCGCCGGCAATTGCGTCTTCCAAACTCGCATGCTGCAAGTCGGAGCTCGCGAGCGTTGCCTTGCGCCCGTCGACGAACACGCGCAAGTGCAGCGAACGCCCCGTGGACTGTTCGAGTTTCGTGATTGTGCGATCGCGCGCTTCGGTCGAAAAGCGATCGTTGATCGAGATGGTCGCCTCGGCCTGCGTCGCTCCGGCGCGCAGCGCCGCGTCGACCGCCCATTGCGCGTACTCGAGAGCCTGTTCCGTGCCGCCAAGCTCAACCAAGATTCGATCCCCCGTTTGAAAGGCGCTCCGGCCCAGCCTGCGCGCCCTCCATCAAAGACGGGACTCCCATTACTTCACGGCGCCTAAATGTTTCTGCTAACATGATCGCTCCCCGTGGGCGCCGCAGCGGTTACTGCACATTGGAACCCCCGACGGTAATGGCCGAAATTTTCACGGTGGGCATCCCGACGCCGACGGGGACGTATTGGCCGCCCTTGCCGCAGGTGTAGTGGCGATTCGCGAAGCGGGCGTCGTTTCCGACGGCCGTCACCTTCGTCATGATGTCCGGGCCGTTACCCACGATCGTCGCGTTCTTGACGGGCGCCGTAATCTTGCCGTCTTCGATGAGATACCCTTCGGCAACCATGAAGACGAAATCGCCGCGGCTGATCTCGACTTGGCCGCCCCCGAAGGCTTTGGCGTAAATTCCGCGTTTGGTCGACGCGATAATCTCTTCCGGCGCCGATTCGCCGCTGGGCATGTACGTGTTGCACATGCGCGGCTGCGGCATGACGCGAAACGATTGACGCCTTCCGCTTCCGGTCGAACCGGTTCCCATCAGCGCTCCGTTCAGATGGTCTTGCATGTAGCCGCGCAAGATACCGCGCTCGACGAGCACTTTGTGCGCGCCGGGCGTGCCCTCGTCGTCGACGCCGATGCTGCCGCGCTCTTCGTGCAAATTGCCGTCGTCGTAGATCGTCACGAGTTCACCGGCGACGCGTTCGCCGACGCGGCCGCTGTACAGCGAGACGCCTTGCCGGTTGAAATCACTCTCGAGTCCGTGCCCGACCGCCTCGTGCAGCAGCACGCCGCCCGCGCCGTTGCCGACGACCATTTCCATCTCACCGGCCGGCGCCGGAACCGCTTCCAAATTCGTGAGCGCGATTCGTGCCGCGTCGTGCGCGATCGACTCCGGCGTGCGCGCGTCGTAGTACGCGATTGACGTGCGGCCGCCGTCGCCGGTAAATCCCTGCGCGCGCTCGCCGTTACGCGTCGAGACCGCCTGCACGCCCAGCGAAATGAGCGGACGGCGATCGTGCACGAAGCGTCCGTCGCTCGCGGCAATCCACACGTCTTGCAGTTCGTCGGTGATCGTGGCGTTGACCGAACTGATGCGCGGATCGAACGCGCGCGCCGCGACATCGGCGCGCTCGAGTATTTTGACGTACTCCTCCGAGGGCGCATGCACGATGCGGCTCGTGTCATAGAACGGGGTCGCCGTGGAGGCGCTCACCTTGACGCTTGCGGAGCCGCCGGCGTTCTCGCGCGCGATCAGCGATGCAATGCGAGCGGCTCGCTGCAGCGATTCGAACGAAAGGTCGTCTGAGAACGCGTAGCCTGCGGACTCTCCGACGATGACGCGTATGCCCACGCCCTGCGTGAGCGAGAGACCGCTTTCGTGAATTTGCCCCGACTGCAAACGGAACGACGCCGCGCGGCGGCGCTCGCAAAAGATGTCGGCGTAATCTCCGCCGCGCTCGAGCGCGATCGCGAGCAGCCGATCGATGACGTCCGTATCAAGCATAGTTTATGTGAGACTCCTACCGCTGCGCGATACGATCGACAGCGGACACAATCGCCGCATCGGGATCGCCCGGCGAACCATTGATGAGAAACGCAAACACGACCCGTCCGTGCCTGTGCGTATTCACGTACCCCGCTAGAGACGAAACACCGTCGACGTGCCCGCTTTTCGCGCGCACGCGGCCTTGTGCGGTCGTGAATTGGTACATCTTGAGCGTGCCGTCCTTTCCGCCGCGCGGAAGCAGCGGATACAGCATGTTTCCGGCCGGCGCCGCGTCGTAACGAGCGAGAATGCGCGCGAGCGTTATCGCGGCGACACGGTTCGCATGAGCCAGTCCGCTGCCGTCGACGATGTGCAGGCCCGGGGTGGGAATGCCCTGCTGCGCGAGCACCGCGCGTTCCGCATTCAGGCCGTCGGCGTCGTCCGGGGTATCGCCGCTCTGGCCGCCGACCGTGCGCATCAGCTGCTCGGCGAAATGGTTGTCGGAAAACACCAGCATGTGCTTGAGCAGATCGGTGAGCGCCCGCGAGCGGTGTTCCCAGAGAATTTGCGCGGCGAGCGGAACGGTGCCGGTTTGCACGCCGCCGCCCAATGCGATGCCGCTTCGCTTCACGAGCGCCGCCACCACCGAGCCCGCGTAGCGGTCGATGCCGTGCACGGGCACGTAAAACGTCTCTTCGATGCCGGGCGGTATCGCGCCGGCGAGTCTGAACTCATTCGGCGTTTCGGTCGCGGCCACGATGACGTCGTCGCCGCCGCCCGTCTCGACGCTGCCGTAGAAGTGCACGTCGCTGCTCTGCAGCTTGATCCGCACCCGCGCCGCCTGTCCCGGCTGCGTGCCCGTCACGCGGAATTCCACCGTGTCTTCATCGACGGAGGCGCCGCTGGTGGCGGCCATGAAATCTTCGTTCGCGTCATCGGCGTTCCACAGCGGATTGATCTCTTCTCCGGCGATCGCGCTTGCGTCGACCGCAACGCCGCCGCGGATCGTTTGCACGCCGTCCTTTCGAAGCGCCTCGATGCCGGCGGCCAGATCGCGGCTGCGCAGCGACGGATCGCCCGAGCCCGCAAGCCACAGATTACCTTCCACCGCCCCGTCGCGCGGCGGCTGAGCCGCGGCAAGCAGCGTATCAAAGCGATAGCGCGGTCCGAGATCCGTCAGAGCGGCGTCGGTAACGATGAGTTTCTGTACGGAAGCGGGCGTAACGGCACGCGATCCGTTGTCGTCATAAAGCACGGACCCATCCTGCGCGATGACCACGCAGCTCCATGCTTGCGCGCCGCGCAGCGCCGGAGCGAATGCCGCGCGCAGCGCATCGCGCAATTCGGCTCGCGAGCCTGCTCCCCATGCGGGCGCCGGCCGCCGCATTGCGGAAGCGACGGTGCCGCTGCGCGGGTGCGCGGCGGGTGCGGCCGGCGCCGCATGTCCGCGCGGCCGCAGCACGAGCACCGCCGCGAGCACGATGAGTAATCCCGCCAGGGCCGCGCCCAGCCGCCGCTTACGTGCGCGAGATCGCTTCGATCTGCTCTTGTAGTTTGCGCTGCTCTTCACGTAGGGCATCGAGATCGCTCCGCAAGGTGGTTACTTGAGCTGGAACTTTTTGTGATTCACGGATCCGGATCGCCGCTTCGGCGGCATCGCGGCGAACGCGCCCGTCGAACCCGCTCGCGCTCAGGCGGTCCAGAGCGCCAAGGAAACGCGGGTCCGACAAGTCTTCCGCGGCGATAATCGCCGAACGCTGCACCAGAAACATCGGGTCGTCGAGTCTGTCGGCGATTGCCTCGACGGCCCGCGAGCGATCGCTCTCGAGCACATGCCCGACTCGCGCGAGCGCCGCAAGCGCCGCACGGCGCAGCGATTCGTCTTTGCCCGGCTGCGTCGCTTCGACCAAAAGCGCCGTGGCGCGTGAATCGCCGAGTTCGGCCAGTCCTCTGGCGGCGCCGGATTCGATGGCGCCGTTCCACGACGCGTGCGCAAGTGCGTCGGAGAGCACCTCGAAAGCGCGCTCGTCGCGCGTGCGTCCGAGCGCGTGGAGCGCCGCCGCCTGCACGAAATACGATTCGTCTTTGCGCGCGAACGGCAGCAGAGCGTCGGCAGCCTGCGCGCCCTTGAAGTTCCCGAGGGCTGACGCAACCGCGCGCCGCACCTTGGGATGCTCGTGCTTGAGCCGCTTGGCGAGCAAACGCTGCGCCCAGGGCGCGTGCGTCTTGCCCAGCGCGCCGGCAACCTGTTCGAGTACGCCCCACGATGGGTCGTTCTCAAATGCCGCGTCCAACGCCGCGCGTGCAAGAGCCGAGCCGCCCTTGACCAGTTCGCGGGCGGCATAAATTCGCGCCGCGACGTTCGGATCGCCGGCAAGCGCCGCCGCTGCGAAGCCGTCTCCGAATTCGTAGGTCACGTCGGCGAGAATGAACGCGCCCGGATCGAACCGGACGATCTGCGGGCGTCCGGTTACCGGAATCGTAACCGTCTCATGCTCGCGCTCGATGCGAATGCGCATCCGGCGTTCGCCCGGCATCACGCCGCTGCCGAAGTCGGCTGCGGGACCCTCCGGTGCCTGTTCGACGATGCCCAGGTCTACGTCGAAGATGTAAGCGGGATGGCTCGCGTCGATTGGCTGTTTCTGGTCGACGGTAACCGTCAGGGTCTTTCGCTGTTCGTCGTATCTCAGGCCGGCCGTAATTTTCGGATGGCCGCCCCGCAGCACCCACTGATCGAAGAAGGCGCGCATGTTTCTGCCGGTGCTCTGCTCGATCGCGCGCACCAGATCGATCGTCTCGACGTTGCGCTGCGCGTTGTCGGCGACGTAGCGGCGAATCGCGCGCCAAAAACGCGTTTCGCCGAGTTCGCCGCGCAGCATGTGGAGCACGGCGCCGCCCTTTTCATACAAATGGCGGTCGAACAATTCGATGGGATCGCGGAACCGGTTGCACACGATGGGGCGCCGGTAGCGATCGGCGTCTTCCTCGAGGTAGCGTTCGACGCATCCAAAGATGTCGTAGACGTACTCGTCGTAGCCGAGATCGGCTTCGCGGAAAACGGCTTCGAAATACGTCGCGAAACCTTCATTGAGCCACGCGTGCGACCAGTCGCGGCAGGTGAGCAAATCGCCGAACCATTGATGCGCGAGCTCGTGCGAAACCAGCGGATCGCTGGAGAAATCCAAATGCGCGCGCTCGTCGTGCAGGGTGCGGTCCGTCTGCGTCGTGGCCGACGTGTTCTCCATGCCGCCGAAGATGAAATCGCTTACGGCAATCTGTGAATAGCGCGCGTACGGATACGCCACGCCGAGCTTCTCTTCGAACACCTCGATCATACGCGGCGTCTTGCCGAAAGAACGCGCGCCGTCGTCTTCGCGCCCCGGAAGCACGTAATAGAAAACCGGGAGCTCGCCGTTCTCGCGCTTGAGCGGCTGCGCGGTTTCCACGAAGGGGCCGACTACCATGGTCGTCAGATACGTGGAGTGCCCAACGTCCTGCCGGTAGGAGAAAATAGTGCGATCGCCTTCATCGCGGCGCTCGAGCAGCGCGCCGTTCGAGAGCGCGAACTGCCCCTTCGGCACTTCGATCGTTGCGGACGTCGTCTGCTTTTCGTGCGGATAATCCAGACAGGGAAACCAGTAGCGCGCGTTTTCGTCTTGACTTTGCGTCCAGGCGTGATCTTTCACGAAGAACAAGCCGTGCCGCGGATGCGTCACGCTGTAGCGAACGACGAACGCCGCTTCTTCTTCCGGCGCGATCGCGGGGTCGAACGTTATCTCGACGTGTTTGCCGTCCGCGCGAAAACGCAGCGGCCGGCCGTCGCGTTCGACGCCGGCAATCCGCAAATCGACCGCGTCGAGCGTGAGCGAACCGACGGGCTCGTCGAGTGCGCGAACAGTCGTCGTGCAGACGCCGTCCAGATGCGCGCGTTCCAAATCTGGCTGCAGATAGAGATCGATGTGCAGCACGTCGACGGTTTTATCAGGTCCGTAACGCAATGTTGAGCCGGGCAGCGCAAAGTCGCGATGCGCCGGAGGTTCGTCCAACTTCATGGAACGAGCCGTGTTCGTGGGAGCGGCCCCGGTTTCCCGGGGCCGCTCGTATGGCGTGCGTTAGGTGCTGTACACCAATTGACGTTCGAGTGACGCGCCGCTCGGCGAGGTCGAGGTGATGATGACGCGCACTTGGCCGCCCGAAACCGCGTTGAGCGCGATCGGAGCGCTGAAGTAGCCGCCCGAGTCGGCGGTCACGTCGGTTTGGAACGTTCCGGTACCGATCTGCAGCAGGCCGCCCAGCGTGCTGGCTTCACCGGATGCGACGATGTGCACGTGCGAGCCCGCCAAGGTCCGGCCGTGCAGCGTGAAGTTGCTGCCTACCCGTGTCCCTGGAGACGGGCTGATGCTGCCGATAAAATTCGGCGCCGCACCCGCCGAGGTGTTGAAGGACCATCCCGTGTTGAACGACGCGCCCGCGGCGGTGGAACCGCTCACGGTGACGTGGTGCGTGCCCGGGATCAGCTCCCAATTCGGCGTGACGTTGAAACCGCTGGGATTCGCATACACCTGCGAGGTGACGTCGCGGCCGTCAACCGATACGCGAAGCGAATCGCGATTCACGCTTTCACTGAACTCCGCATGCAGGTTTGGGTGCGTGCTGTGCACGGTCGAACCGTTTGCCGGCTGTTCGTTATTCAAATGGAACGATTGATTGACCGAAGGCTGCGGAGTGTAATTTTCCGAAGGCGCGTTGGCCATCGTTATCGCAACGGTTTCGGTGTTCGGGTTCCAGTTCACGTTCGCGCCGAGCGCCTGCGCGACGAAACGCAGCGGCACTTCGGTACGCCCCGCGACGGTAAAGGGCGCCACGTCCATCGTTATCCCTTGGCCGTTCACCGATGCTTGGGTCGATCCGATGACCAGATGCACTGAACGCCCATGGCCTTGTGAGTTGATATTGCCGTTGGAGTACACGACGCTTGAACCGAGCCGCTCGAAGATAGCGCGCATCGGAACGAAGACGCGATTATTGCGCATCACCGGCGGCTGGTCAAAATTCATGACTTGACCGTTCACCGTGACGGTGACGTTTTGCGCGGCCGCCGGTGCGGCCATCGTGATTGCGAAGATGAACGACGCGGCCAGGCCCAGCCCGGCGAGCCGTTTGAGTGATTGCATTGTTGTCTTATTCCCTCCGAGAACGTAACGATACGTTACCCGAGGGACTGCTTACCCACTCGGACCGCAAGTGATTGCGCGCCCGTTTAGTTTAGACGTTTACGGTGGGCCGCAACTCCGCAGCAGCCGCGCGCTTGTCCGCTTGCCGCTCGTAATAGCCCATCCAACTGTTGTAGATCATCGGCACGAGGAACAGCGTCAAAATCAGCGAGCTCATCAGGCCGCCGATGATGACGGTGCCCATGGCCTGCCGCCATTCGCCGCCTTCCGAGAGGCCGACGGCAAGCGGCAGCATGCCGAACACCATGGCCGTGGTGGTCATGAGAATCGGCCGGAACCGGGTAGCCGCCGCTTGCAGCACCGCGTCGCGCACGCGCATCCCGCGCTTGACCAGCGTGTTCGAGTAGTCGACGAGCAGAATGCCGTTCTTGGAGACCAGCCCAAAGAGCATCACGATGCCGAGCATCGACAGCAGGTTGAGCGACTGCCCTCCATTCGGATCGATCTTGTGCATGACGGCGAGCGCCAAAAATGCGCCGATGATTGCCAGAGGCACCGAGAACATGACGATGAGCGGTTCGATAAACGAACCATATAAGATGACCATCAGCATGTACACGAGCATGAACGAGATGACGAGCGCGATGAGCATGTTGATCATCGTCTCCATCATGTACTTCGTGTCGCCTTGCGCGTTGATCGTCACGCCTTCCGGCAAGAATCCCGGTTTACGCAAATCGCGTTCGAGCGGCCCGGTCACCGCGCCGAGTGAATAGTCCGGCAGATGGTCGCCGAAAATGTTGACGACGCGCTGGCGATTGAGGCGATCGATTTTCGTGGGCGCTTTCGTCCACACGAAACTCGCGACGTCCGAAAGCGGGACCATCGTGCCGTCCGCCGCGCGTACGCGTACTGCTCGAAGCGTGTCGACGCTGTTGCGAACGGCGTACGGGAACTGCACGCGTACGTCCACCAGGCCGCCCGGCGTACGCACTCTGGTCGCCACGCCGCCGGCGAGCGCCAAGCGCGCCTGCATCGCGGCTTCCGAGGGCGAGACGCCGAGAATCGCCGCCTGCGAGGAGTTGACGTTCACGTTCAAACGCGGCGCGGCGACTTCGGAACTCGTCACCACGTTCACGCTTCCGGGCGTCTTGCGCAAGACCGACGCAATCTTTTCGGCGGCCGCGTCGATTTCGTTGTCGGGTCCGGCGACCGAATAGAAAATCGACGCACCGGATCCGCCCCCGGTGTCGCCGGAGACTTGAAAAACGCCGCCCGGAAGCAGGTACGAGAGCTTACGGATTTGGTCGATGATCTTGTTCGTGTCTCTGCGGCGGCTGTCCAAGGTTTCGGCATTGAGCTGGGCATAGTTGCCGCCGACCACCGACCCCCAGCCGAACGGCTTGCTCCCCACTACGGACGTCACGGATTTGACGCCGTTGATTTTTAGAATTGCGTTCTCGACGCCGTCGACGTAGTTCTCCGTCGTGCGAATCGGGGTGCCGGGCGGATACGTTATCGTCATGTTGATTTCGCCGGTCTGCACCGCCGGAACGAAGTCGCTGCTGATTTGGCCGAGCGGCGCGAAAACCGCCATCAGTGCAAGCGGCAGCAGAACCGCGGCCAGCACCACCCGCGTATGCCACGTGGAGCCATGGCCGTTTAGCGGGTGACGCCTGCGCAGCACGAACCCCTTCACCAAAAAGTAGACGATTGAGGCGAGGAATGCCGCGAGATCGACCACGATGACCGCTCGGTTGACTTGATGCGCCGGCGTTGGCGCCATCAGCATGAACGCGTTGAGCAGCAGCATCACGCAGACGTATACGATGAACGCCCCGTGCGCCAGGCCGAACGGCAGCGCGTGCGTCTTGTACCATTCGACGATGCGGTCATAGCGCTGGACGAACATGTTGATGAGGACCAGCGCGATGAAAAACACGCCGAGCACTTTGAGGATGTCGATCGGCGAGAACGCGGCGAGCGCGATGCCGGTGGCCGTCAGGCCGATGTCGAGCCAAACGTTTTTGAACCAATCCATCCAGCGCGGCCGGCCCTGCGAACGTTCTTTGACGCTCCAGCGT
>DASSZL010000124.1:0-13108 GCA_035713505.1 Vulcanimicrobiaceae bacterium
CCTCCGGCGTGGCCGAGCGCGACAGCCGTGCGTGCGGGCAGAACTTGGATGAATCCGCACGGCTGCGGCATTTTCGACGTGCCGCTGTCCACTATTGACGGGGTCGGAACTCCGGCTCATTTAATCGTCCCTGCGAACGAACCGCAGTTGCTCCGTTTTCTCGATGCGACTTCGGATAGTTTCAAATATCTGCGCCTGCGGGATGCCGACGGGAACGTTCAGGCGATGCATATCGTCGGACGCGACGGCGTTCCGGTTTCCGCCGACGACGATCACCCGCTCGCGCGATACGTCTCCACAAACGGCCTGTTGTTGCCGCCGACCGGGCGCGTGGATATTCTGCTGACGCTTACACCCGGGAAGAAGTTGACGCTCTATGGAGACGCGCGATGCATCAATCCGTCGGGCGAGATTGTGCTGCGGCACGATTTTCTGACGATTGAAGCCGGGCCGCCGCCGCAGAAACCCACAGTCATTGCTTCGGCGCCGCTTACCGCCGCCGACTCGCGTGCGCGGACGCTGGAGCGGTTTGCTTTTTCACATCCGAACCTGGTTCGGCGCCGCGCTATCACGTACACCGCGTACGTTATCCCAACGGGCGGCAAGCCGCCGATGCACCCGGAGTTTTATATCACCGATACGACAAACCCAAATTTCCACGAGCATCCGTTCTCGCCGGTGTATGCCAAAGACGGCACGGTGCCCGCGAATCCCGACATCGTCGTCAAGCACGGCACGATTGAGGAATGGTATATCTTCAACGCGACGCTCGAAGTGCACTCGTTCCACATCCATCAAATGGCGTTCGCGGCGGAAGACGAGCCGGGCGGACCGGCGATGCTCGATACTGCCGTCATTCCGGTGGGGAAGGTGCTGCCGAACGCGGCCGATCCGAATTACCCGCTCATCAAACCGAGCCGCACGCGCGTCCTCCTGGATTTTCGTAACGTGCCCCGCGGCGAGTTCGTGTTTCATTGTCACATGCTGTTCCACGAAGACCGCGGCATGATGGCGACTATTCGGGTGGAGTAGCGCGCTCAACCCATTCATCGGCGAGGATGGCGTACAAATAGCTGTCTCGCCATTGACCTTTTTGTAGTTTGTCGCGCAAAAAGCAGCCTTCGCGCCGCATGCCGATCTTTTCCATCACGCGTCATGACCCGGCGTTGCGCGTGTCGCAGGTCCCGATAACGCGATGCATCCTCAAACTATGAAAAGCGCGATCCAAAAGAGGAGCTGCCGCTTCGGTTGCAAAGCCGTTGTTCCAATATCGGCGATTGAAGGTGTAACCGATCTCCGCAGTGCGGTTCGCTTCGTCTACAGTCCAAAGCCGAACGCTGCCTATGACCTTGGCTTCCCGCCGCAGCTCGGCGACCAAGGTAACATCCGCGCGGGGCCATTTCCGCTGCTCCGCCATTCGGCGGCTAAAGTGCTCATGCGTCTGGGCGGCGGTGTTCGGTCCCCAACTATCGTAACGCGCGACGAGCGGATCGCAAGCATATTCGTGCACGTTGGCCTCATCCGTCGGAACGTACTCGCGCAGCCGCAGCCGTTTCGTCTCAATCGGAAACCAGCGTTCCATGGTACGCGCCATTTCAGCGCCGCTGCACTCGCGGCCTCGCAAAGGACGCCCTTTGCGGGCGTTAGGCCGCCCGTGTGTCCAGCCGTTCCAAACTGCGGTATTGAATCGCCTCGGCTACGTGCGCCGGCTCGATCGGCTCGCTATCGGCGAGATCCGCTATGGTGCGCGCCGCTCGCGCGATGCGATCGAGCGCGCGAGCGGAAAACTGGCGCCGCGCGCTCGCATTAGCGAGCAGTTCCATGGCTTGCGCGTCCAGCCGGCAGAACGTGCGTACGGAGCTGCCGGGAATCTCGGCATTGCACGTAATGGGCGTCTGCTTGAAACGTACGAGTTGGCGCTCTCGCGCGGATACGACGCGCTCCCGTATCAGAGCCGAGCGCTCCGCGCGCTCGGCGCGCGCCATGTCGTCGAACGGCACGCGCGTGACTTCAATCTGCAAGTCGATGCGGTCGAGCAGCGGTCCGGAGAGTTTTGCGACGTACCTGGCGACCGCCGCATCGTCGCAGCGGCATTCCGCGTTACGTGTGCCGCGATAGCCGCAGGGGCACGGGTTCATCGACGCGACCAGCATGAAACGCGCCGGATACGTGAATGTGCCTGCGGCGCGGGCGATGGTCACGACGCCTTCCTCCAGCGGCTGACGCATCACCTCGATCGCCGAGCGCGTGAACTCCGGCAGTTCGTCTAGAAACAAAACGCCGTGGTGCGCGAGGCTGATTTCTCCGGGTTTGACCGCACTGCCGCCGCCGACGAGGGCGGCCTGGCTGATTGTATGGTGCGGAAAGCGAAATGGGCGCGCTTGCACGATGCCGGGTTCGCTGCCGAGCAGTCCCGCAACGCTGTAGATCTTCGTGACTTCGAGCGCTTCGTTCGCGGTCATCGGCGGCAGTATCGACGGCAACCGGCGTGCCAGCATCGTTTTACCGCAACCCGGCGGCCCCACGAAAAGCACGTTGTGTCCGCCCGCCGCGGCGATCTCGAGCGCGCGCTTCGCACCCGCTTGTCCGCGCACGTCCGCGAAATCGCCGTAAAGAAACTCTTCGCGCGCCGGCACTTGCGGAACGACCGTATGCGTGCGCCATTTCGCGCCGTTGCCCAGCACGACGGCAACCGCCGACTGCAGTGAATCGACCGCGTACAGTTCGATGCCCTCGACGAGCGTCGCTTCGTCCGCGTTGTTCTGCGGGACGATGAGTTTGGTAAAGCCCGCGTTGCGTGCGCCCAGCACCATCGGCAGAATGCCGGTTATCGGGCGCAGCGTGCCGTCGAGCGCGAGTTCCCCGAGCGCCGCGAAGGCTTGCAGTGCCAAACGGTCGACTTGTTCGTCGATGCCCAGCAGCGCGAGCGCAATCGGCAAATCGAACGACGGTCCTTCTTTGCGAACGTCGGCGGGAGAGAGGTTCACGAGCAAACGGCCCGCCGGGTAGCCGAATCCGGAATTGAAGATCGCGGCTCGCACGCGCTCGCGCGCCTCGCCCAATGCACGATCCGGTAAGCCGATGATCGCCAGATTCGGCGTGCCCGGCGAGCTGTCGGCTTCGACGCGCACGACGTAGCCGTCGATGCCGAACATTGCGGCGGAATAGGCAAGTGAAAGCACATGTTTCATTCCCGTCAAGACGCCTGCGCGGCAAGAGGCGAGCACAAGGCGGGCGTCCGGCGCCGCACGAACTAGGCTTGATGGTACTCGGAACCAGCGGTGCTAACACGGTAGCCTACAACCGGTTGTTGCTGTTCGTCGCGGGCTTGGGCGGTCTGCTTTACGGCATCGACGTCGGTATTATTTCCGGCGCGCTGCCGTATCTGACCGACACCTCCGGCTTCAGTCCGAGTCAGCTCTCGTTCGTCGTCGCGGCCGTGATGATGGGCGGCATCATCTCGACGCTTTTTGCGGGCGCGATCGCGGATTGGATCGGCCGCAAGTGGTTGATGATTCTCACCGCGGTGATGTTCTGCGTGAGCATCCCGCTCATAGCGCTTTCGAATGGTTTCGGCGCGCTGGTCTTCGGCCGGCTGCTGCAAGGCGTGAGCGGTGGTCTGATTGGCGTTGTGGTGCCGCTGTATCTTGCGGAATGTCTGAGCGCCAAGGACCGCGGCAAGGGCACCGGCATGTTCCAATGGCTGCTCACTATCGGCTTCATCGTTTCTGCGCTGATCACGCTGTACTTCAGTCACGGACTCACGCAGGTCGTCCAGCACGGAACGCCCGCGCAGATTTTCGCTTTTAAAGACCACGCATGGCGCGGAACATTCTGGCTCTCGCTGCCGGCCGGGATCATCTTCGCCCTGGGTGGATTCGTTCTCGCGGAATCTCCGCGCTGGCTGTTCCAGCGCGGTAGGAAGGACGCGGCTCTCGCGGCACTCCTGCGTTCGCGCGAACCGGATCGCGCCGCGGAAGAACTGCGCGAGATGGAACAGACCGCTGCCGCGGAGCGTGCGAAGGCAAGCGGGGAGCGAATCAAAGAATCCCTGCTTCGCCGCAAATACGTCGTGCCGTTCATTCTTGCGTGCATCATTCTGGCGTTCAACCAGCTCACCGGAATCAATTCGATCATTGGGTTCAACACGACGATTCTGCTGCAGGCCGGGCTCACGGATTATCAGGCGCACGCCGGCTCGTTCGTGTTCTTCGTGATCAATTTCCTGATGACGCTCGTCGCCGTCATTCTCGTCGACCGCAAAGGACGCAAGTTCTTGCTGACGGTCGGCACGGGCGGCATCATTCTTTCGCTGATCTGTACGGGCTTGCTGTTCCATCGCACGGAGGCCAAGCACGTGGACGTCGCTCCGGCGCTGCAGCGCATGGTGCAGCCGGATCAAACGCTTTCGCTCAAATTCGACGGCGCAGCCGCTCAGAGACTTCTGCAGACCGTGGGAGGCGCGGCGCATGGGCCGCAGTCGCTGACCGTGATCTATTCGTATGCCGGTTTCAGCGCCGCAACGAATACCGTGCGCTCCGACGATCCGGCCGTGCCGCCGCTGAAGATCGATCGATCGTTTCTGCCGACGAGCAAAGTGCAGGCGGTCATGACCAGCTTCAACACGAGCAGTATCGCCCAAGCGAAAACCGCGCCGCTGAAGATCCAAGAAGCCTTCGTCACGCCGGTTCCCAGCGAACGCAACGGCTGGCTCGTGGCGATAACGCTCTACCTCTTCATGGCCTTCTTTGCCGTGGGTCCGGGGGTCTGCGTCTGGCTTGCGATGTCGGAGCTGCTGCCCACGAAGATTCGCTCGAACGGCATGAGCATCGCGCTCTTCCTCAACTCGGTCACGCAAACGGCGATTGCGGCGGTCTTTCTGCCGACGGTCGGTAAGTACGGCTATGCGAGCATGTTCTTCGCGTTTGCCGGCTTCACGGTGGTGTATTTTGTCACGGCCGCCTTCTTCTTGCCGGAGACCAAAGGAAAGACGCTCGAGGAGATCGAGGAGTACTTTGAACGGCCGGGATCCGGCCGGCCGGCCCTGGCGGAGGACGTTTAACCGGCCTAGCGTCAGGAAATCGGCACGAAAACGCGCCAGTTGTCCACATCGCTCACAGGGCTGCGGCAGGTCCCTGTGGATAGTGGCGGCCGGCTGTGAAAGACGGAGGCGCTCGCAAGAGCCATAGTTAACCCCCGTCCGAATGCTTTCGGAGGAGCCTATTACGTTGAAAATCACCCATATGCTCATCGCCGCCGCGGCTGCGGCAAGCGTGCTGGCCGCCTGCACTTCGGGCGCAGGCACGAAGCCCGCGCAAGGCACGGGCAGTCAAGCGCCTGCCGGAACCGGGACCAAGACGATCGGGGTGTCGATTCAGGATCTCGAGGCGCAATTCTACCAGCAGATGGAAGCCGGCATGCAGTCGGAGGCCAAAAAGTACAACTACCGCGTCGTGTTCGAAGATGCCAATCGCGACAGTTCCAAGCAGCAATCGCAAGTCGAAGACTTCATTTCGAAGAAAGTCGATGCGATCGTGCTCACGCCGTACGATTCGCAAGCGATCGGCAGCGCGATTGTCGAGGCGAACAACGCGAACATTCCCGTGTTCACTGCAGACATTGCGAACGCCAGCAAGCGAGGGAAGGTCATCGCGCACGTCGCCTCGGACAACGTTCAGGGCGGCGGAATGGCCGCAACGCTCATGTGCAAAGCCGTCGGCGGTTCCGGAAGCATCGCAATTCTCGACGAGCCGGAAGTGACCAGCGTGCAAGATCGCGTCAAAGGGTTTAAGACCGGCATCCAGCAGAAATGTCCGAACGTGAAGATCGTCGCGGACGTCGATTCGGGCGGCACGCGCGATAAAGCGAACTCGGATACGAGCGACATTCTGCAGGCGCACAAGGATCTCAAGGGCATCTTTGGCGTCAACGACGATTCGGCGCTTGGCGCCGTCACCGCGGTTCGCGCGGCCGGCGCGTCGAACATCGCCGTCATCGGATACGATGCGACGCCTGAGGCGCGAACGGCGATCAAGAACGGCCAGATGTACGGCGATGCGATTCAGTATCCGGACAAGATCGGCGCGCTGACCATTGACGCAATTCACGATTACTTTGCCGGCAAGAAGGTGCCCGCGAAAATCGCGGTTCCGGTCGGCACATTCACCAAGGCGGACGCGACGAAGTAATTGGACGCGCCCCAAACGCCACTGCTCGAGATGCGCGACATCGGGAAATCGTTTCCCGGTGTTCGCGCACTTGACGGCGTGACGCTCGATCTCCACGCGGGTGAAGTGCTCGCGCTCGTCGGTGAAAACGGCGCCGGGAAATCGACGCTGATGAAAATCCTCGCGGGCGCGCAGCCCGCGGACACCGGCGAGATTTTCATCGACGGCAAGCCCGCCGGCATTAGCTCGCCGCGCACGGCTGAGGAAGCCGGCGTGGGCATGATCTATCAAGAGTTCAATCTCGTCCCCTCGCTCAATGCCATCGACAACATCGTGCTCGGCTACGAGCCTTCGCGCGGTCTATTCATCGACGAGCGCGCGGCGCGCGATCGCGCGACGAAAGTTTTCGCCGAGCTGGGCATCACGCTTCCGCTCAACGTTGAAGCATCGCTTCTGTCCGTGGCGCAGCAGCAGATGATCGAGATCGCCAAAGTGCTTTCCCGGCATGCTCGCATCATCGTGATGGACGAGCCGAGCGCCGCTCTGACCGATCGCGAAATCGATCGCTTATTCGAAATCATCAAGACTCTTAAAGCTAAGGGCGCGGGCATCATCTACATTTCGCACCGCCTGGAGGAGTTGCCGCGCATCGCCGATCGCATCACCGTGCTGCGTGACGGTCGCGCCATCGAAACGCGGCCCATCGCGCAATTCCCGCCCGATGATATCGTGCGTGCGATGGTGGGGCGCCGCCTCGATTCGCATTTTCCGGAGCTGCCCGCCGTGGCGGCCGACGCGCCGGTGATGCTCGCCGTTCGCGACTTGCAGCGGCCGCCGATGGTCAACGGCGTCTCGTTCGAGGTACGCCGCGGCGAGATCGTGGGGCTCGCCGGACTGATCGGGGCCGGGCGTACGGAAATCGTGCGCGCCATAGCCGGCGCCGACGTCGCGGTATCCGGCGAAGTCGATATCGAAGGCGCGCGGCTGCGCGCGCGAAATCCGCACGACGGCATCTCCGCCGGCATCGCGTTCATTACCGAAGACCGCAAAGCCCAAGGTTTGGTGCTGGGAATGACGGTGCGCGAAAACGTGACGCTCGCGCATTTGGGGCAGTTCGTCAATCGCGATCTGCTCATCAACCAAACCAAAGAAGAAGACGTCACCGAGCGTTTCATCGAGGAACTGCGTATCCGTACTCCCAGCCCGGAGCAAACCGTAAGCAATCTCTCCGGCGGCAACCAACAGAAGGTCGTGCTGGCAAAGTGGCTGCTCGGAAACGCGAAAGTCTTTCTCTTCGATGAACCGACACGCGGGATCGACATCGGCGCGAAGGCCGAAATTTATAACCTCATGGTCAACCTGGCGCAAAACGGCGCGGCGATTATCATGGTGAGCAGCGAACTGCCGGAAGTGCTCGGCATGTCGCATCGCATCCTGGCTATCCGCGGCGGCCGAATCGTACGCGAATTTTCACGCGCCGAAGCGACGCCCGACTCGGTGATCGCCGCGGCCGCCGGAGCAGCAGCATAGGAGCTATGGAAGAAGCACACGTTCAGGCCGAGCTGGCGCAAAACCTCAAGGAAGACAAGCAGAAGCAGACGCGGGCATACTGGACGCGCGTCGGCGGTGCCATCGCGCTGCTCGTGATCATCGCGGTACTCGTCAATGTCGCGTCCAAAGGCTCGTTTCTCGAGCCGCGCAACATCATCAACGTCCTGCGGCAGATTACCTACGGCTGCATCTTGGCCGTGGGCGAAACGTTCGTCATTATCACCGCGGGCATCGACCTTTCCGTCGGCTCGCTCGTTTCGCTGAGCGGTGTGGTGATGGCGATGTTCGCGAACTCGCTGAACATCGGCGGGCTGCCGCTCGTTGCCGCAACGCTTTGCGTGGGCCTTGCCCTCGGCGCGTTTGCCGGATGGGTCAATGCGGTTCCGGTCGTCAAACTCAATCTGCCGCCGTTCATCACGACGCTGGCCATGATGCTGATTGCCGAAGGCCTATCTTTCAAGCTCTCGCACGGGCGTCCGGTTCCACTGAACAGTCCGGACTTTCAAAACACCGGCATCGGATTTTTCCTGGGCCCGCTCTTTACGAGCCTGCATCTGCCGGGTTTGCCGAATCCCGTCATCTGGATGCTCGTGATCGTCGTGGGCTGCTCTATATTGCTGATGCGCACGAAGTTCGGACGCTACGTGTTTGCGCTGGGCGGCAATGAAGAAGCCGCGCGCCTCGCGGGGGTCAACGTTGCGCGCGTGAAGACGATGGTGTACGTCATCAGCGGCATGTGCGCGGCGGTAGCCGGTTTCTTGCTGATGGCGCTGTTCTCGTCGGGCTCGCCGCAGACCGGTACGGGCGATGAAATGCTCGAAGCCATCGCGGCGGTCGTGGTCGGCGGCACCAGCCTGATGGGCGGCCGCGGCACAATCGTGGGTACGTTCTTTGGAGCACTGCTGATCGGCATGCTGTACAACGTGATGAACCTCATCGGCATCGAATCGTACACGCAGAAAATCGTGTTAGGCGCCGTCATCCTGCTCGCGGTCGTCATCGACGAACTGCGCAAGCGGTATCTGCGCAGGGCATAAATGGCAACACACGCCGGAGAGGCGCATGCGCACGAACCGGTGCGAGCGCGTCGCCACCGCACGGAGCCGCTGAGCGCGCTCTCCTTAGCCGCACTCGGCATCGTGTTCGGCGACATCGGCACGAGCCCGCTCTATGCGTTTCAGCAGTGCTTCACGGGCGATTTTCCCGCGGCGGTCACGCCGCAGAACGTCCTGGGCATCCTGTCGCTCATTTTCTGGGCGCTCGTCATCGTCGTGTGCGTGAAGTACGTCGGCTTTCTGCTGCGTGCGGATTTTGACGGCCAGGGCGGGACGCTGGCGCTGCTTGCGCAGCTGATTCCGCCACGCCGGTCCGCCACGCCGATGGGACTTGGAGCGCTCGCGCTGCTCGTGCTGTTCGGTTCATCCATGCTGTACGGCGACGGTGCCATCACGCCGGCGATTTCCGTCATCTCGGCGATCGAAGGCCTGGACGTGTGGACGAAAGCCGCGCATCCGTTCATCGTTCCGCTCGCGGTCATCGTGTTGATCGGCCTTTTCGCCGTGCAAAAGCGCGGCACGGGACGGATCGGCAATCTGTTCGGGCCGATCATGCTGCTCTGGTTTGTCGTCCTCGCTGTTCTCGGCGCGCTCGGCATCATGCATCAACCGCGGGTACTGGCGGCGATCGATCCGGCGTATGCCGTCGAGTTCTTCATTCGTAACGGCACGCGAAGTCTGCTCATCTTCGGCGCGGTGGTGTTGTGCGTGACCGGCGTAGAGGCGCTGTATGCGGATTTGGCGCATTTCGGGCGCAAGCCGATCACCCTGGCGTGGATAGTCGCGGTGTTGCCGGCGCTGCTGCTGAATTATTTCGGGCAAGGGGCGCTCACCCTCGAGAACCCGCACGCGATAGCCTCGCCGTTCTTCACGCTCGTGCCGCGGTGGGGACTCATTCCCATGGTGCTTTTGGCGACGATTGCCACCGTCATCGCTTCGCAAGCGCTGATCTCCGGCGTGTTTTCGCTCACGCAGCAGGCGATGCAGCTCGGCTATACGCCCCGCTTTCGCATCATTCACACCTCGCGGCACTTCGCCGGGCAGATTTACATGCCGTCGATCAATGCGCTGCTGGCCGTTGTGTGCATCGTTTTGGTCATCACCTTCAAGTCTTCGGAAAAGCTGGGCGGTGCGTACGGTTTAGCCGTCACGATTACGATGCTGACAACGACGATCGCGTTCGCACGCCTGCTGCAGAAGCGCTGGAAGTGGCCCGCCTTCGAGTGGATTCCACTCATCGCGCTTTTTTTGGTTTGGGAATTGGCCTTTCTCGTCGGCAACGCATCGAAATTTATTTCCGGAGGCTGGGTGCCATTCGCCATGGCGATGGCGCTTTTCACGCTGTTCACCACCTGGAATCGCGGGCGCCGCCGCATGATGACGTCCATAAGCGAGCACACGATGCCGGTCGATCAATTCTTGAGCGAAGTCAAGGCACCGACGGTCGTAAGCGGAACGGCGTTTTTTCTCAGCCCGGACCCGCACGGCATTCCGTTCGTGCTGCACCATCAATGGATGCGCAGCCATATTATCTTCGATACGATCGTGCTTCTGACGGTCATGCATGCCTCGCAACCGTTCGTACATCCGGAAAACCGCCTGGAGATCGAGGAAATCACGCCGCGTTTGCTGCGGGTGAAGGCATGGTACGGGTTCATGCAGGAGCCGCGCATCCACGACATCCTCTATCATTTACGCAAGGAACGCCCCGCGACCGATTTCAGCCACCCGACGTATTATCTGGCGAGCCCGAAAATTCGCGACGCCAGCGAACCCAGCGCGCTGCCGAGCTGGCAGCGCAACCTCTTCCGCTGGATGGCGCGCAACGCGCGCCCGCTCACCGATTCGCTGGGCCTGCCGCCGAACAACGTCATAGAATTCGGCGTCGAAGTGAAGATCTAGCGCTGAATAAAGATGTCGCCGCGTTCGCTGTACAGCCAGACGAATGGACGATTCGCGGCCGCGCGCGCAAGCGAGTCGTGGACGGAGCCGATATCGGCTTGCGCGTCGATGTGCGCGCGGAACGAGGGCGGTACCGATAGACGCAGCGTTCCGTTTGCGCTCTGCATGCGCAGCGAGGGCGCCTTCCATCCCTTGGCGAGCGTGACGGTAATGTCGCCGTCGCCGGCTGCGAGATCGAGTTCGCCGCGCGCGTTATTGACGTAGATGGAACCGGCGTTCGTTTCGAGCGCCGCCCGTGTTTGCTCGCCGTCGAGGGTGATGTCGCCGGAGAGTTCGGACGCCTCGATGCGCACGTTCGCCGGATATACGATTTCGTAACCCACGGAGCCGGCAGCGCCTTGCGCGAACGGCACGCTCGCGCCGCTGTGTCCTGTAAGAACGATGGCCATGGCCTTGCCGTTGCGTGTGACTTCGACTCGCGGGGGCGCGGCGTTGCCGCGCGCGGTGGATCGAATCGTGACGGTACGAACGCCCGCGGCGGCGATCAAGTGAACGCCGCCGCTTTCGATCTGCATGTTGATCTGCGTTGCTCCCGCCAGGGGCAGCACGATGGCTGCAACGGCGGCGAGGATCACGTTAGAACGGGAACTCGCTGTCGGCCAGGCCGACGTTGGTCTTGAGATCCAGGAACGTCTCGTCCGCGACGATCTTGTCGCCCGCATAGCGGACTTGGCGCACCGGAAAGTGCGTTTGCTTGTTGAGGTAGATCGTCATTTTCGTCACGCCGCCGTACGCCGCCGGATCGGCAGGCGTGAGATCGATCTCGTCCGTGGCGACGCCGTCGATTTCCGGTCCGTTTCGCTGCGAAAGATCGCCTTTGATCTGCCGGTACTTGTCTACCTCATTCTGAAGCAGACCCTCGGGGATGGTGTAGCCGCGCAGCGAGGTCGCGCGTCCATCGTGCAGGTCGACCTTGAGGTGGATCCACGAGAGCATCCCGCCCTGGTGGCCGGAGACCTTGTCGCCGCCGTTCCACACCCCGCCGCTGCCGTTACCGTCGCCGGCGACGATGAGCGTCTTGGCCAGGTTCGGCTTCTTGAACCAATAGTGGTACGTGCGGTCCTGAACGCTGGCGCCCTTGATTTCATGCGCGCGCACCGTCACCGTGTAATCGTTGACTTTGGCAAAGGCATCGTCGAATGCCGTAATCGCCGGCGCACTCGCGGCGTGAGCGGAAAATGGAATGAGCATAGCGGCCAACGCCAAAACGGGAATGCTGAAAAGCAATCTACGAGCGTTCATCGTGCCTCCGTGATGTGAGCCCGGGTGGACTATGAGGAAACGTTCTCCTGAGCCGCTTCGTTTCCGCTCGGCTGCGCCTCCGTATCGACCAGGAGCGTGCCGTGCTTGCCTTCGACGCCGATCAGCACGTCGCACTTGGCTTCGGCCGCAATCCGCTCGATGTCCCGGCCGAGCGGGGCGCCGGTATACTTGCCCTCGCGGTATGAACCCATGATGATGAGGTCCGCCCGCTCGCGTTTGGCTACGTCGAGCACGGCCTGCGCCGTTTCACGGTGGTGGACGACTTCCGTGCGAATGTCCACGCCGTTGCCCTTGCCGATGGCCTCCGCGGACGCCAGCGCGTCAAGCGCGAGGCGGTCCTCCTCCTCCATGACGGCATTGGTGGGCAACGAGAACGGTACCTCGATGACGTAGATCGCGAGCAGTTCGGAACTCTCCCGGCGCGCCAAACGCGCCGCGAGCACCATCATATGCTGGGATTCTATCTCCGACGAAAAGACGATGATGACCGTCCGCAGCTGTTCGCGCAGCGCGCGCTCGGCTTTCTTGGCGGCGATGTCGGCCTTGGTCTTGGGCGGATGCAGCATCCACCAGAGCGTCGCACTAATCGAAGCAAGCGAGAGGAGCGCTCCGATGACGCCGGCCGTGGTGGTATGAAGATCCATCATCGGCGTGAACGCACGAACTCCCGGGTGCGGTAAACGCCGAGCCCGATGAGCGCCGCGCCCAGAACCAAGCCGCTGAATGCCTCGAAGCGGAAGCCGATGGCGCGAACGATTTGGAAAATGATGAGCGCGCCCATGACGATGAACACGACGCCGTTGAACGTCTTGAACCCCGCGTAGATTTTCGAATTCCGCATCGCTACGATACGCGCGACGTGAAGTTGGGGTCACGCTCCTTGAGCTTGCCGATCAGGTCGTCCATGAGTTCCAATTCGCCGGCATTCTTCAGGATGTGGACCTGTTCGCGGTTCCAGTCGCGGGAAACCGATTTCATCACGGGAAGCCGCTTGCGCACTCGGTAAATCAGATATACCACGATGCCGAACAGCAGCCACGACGGCCCGGCAATACGGCCGATGTGATGGGTGATCAGCACGAAGATGAGGATCGCGAAGATCCCGATGAA
>DASSZL010000125.1:0-3900 GCA_035713505.1 Vulcanimicrobiaceae bacterium
TTACGAAGACGAGCCGATCTAGAGCCATACGGCGCGTCCGGAGCGTTCACAAGTCATGAAACTGTTTTCGCCTGAAAAGGCCAACGCCCTCATTCCGAAGGTCGCCCCTCTGGTTGAGGAGCTGTGGACGAAGCGCCGGGATCTGGCGATCCGCCTGCTGGAGACGGATCCGGTGCTGCGAGGCACGGAGCCGGCCCCGCACGCGCGCATGGCCACGCCGCGCTCGCCGTTCACTCCGGGCCGCTTCAGCGAACAGAAAGCAGAAATCGTCCGCATCATCAATCGCATCGAGGCGTACGGATGCATCGTGAAAGACATCGATTTGGGGCTCATCGATTTTCCATCGATGCGTGATGGACGCGCCGTGTACCTGTGCTGGAAAGCCGGAGAAGAGCGCATCACAAACTGGCACGGGATGGACGAAGGCTTCTCCGAGCGCAAGCCCCTCCAATAAAAAAAGCCCGGCGCCGGCCGGGCCTTCTTTGGTACCATCGCGGCAACCGGATTACGGCGTCGTGACGGTCGCTTCGACCGGAAGAAAATCTTCGGCAAGTCCCTGCAGGCGCACGTCGCCGAACTCGGCCGTGTAGGCGCCCGCTTCCACGCTCTTGATCTCTCCGACGTCCGGGACGTTCGCGAGCTGGGGGATCTTCGAGCGAATTTCATCCGGAATGCGTACCTTGTCGCCGACCGCCAGGCTGCCCTCGTCCCAAAGCGCGTTGAGGCTCTCCAGCAGCATCGGCAGGGGGATGCCGTAGTCTTGGCTGACGGCGCCGATGGTGTGCGACTCGCTGATGGCGCAGTTGGAACAGCCGCCCAGATGGAAGCGCGCAAACACGCGGCGTGCCCCGGCGTGCATCTTGAAGGCCTGGTCGACGGTCATTTCGGGAGTGAAACGTTGCTCGGTCATGCTCATATCCTTCGCCTAGAACGCGGCCCGGCCCCCGCCGGTTGCAGTCAGCGCCTCCAGACGGCGACGCAGCTCACGCACCTCGATGCTGTCCAGGGCGTGTCCGACGCCCGCGGCAAGCGAGGCAAGCGCGTCCTGCTCGTCCGGTGCGTAGGTCTCGTCGTCGATCTTCGCGCCGCATACGAGTATCCCCAACAGCTCGCCCCTGACAATCATCGGGAATGCCAGAACGCCGGGCAGCGCCGAATCGCAGTCCCGCACGTGCACGCTTACGCGCCGGGCGCGCATCGCTACGACGGCGGGATCGTTTTCGTCCACCACCGGCGCGGTGCTGAACGTACTGCCGGCGGCGCGATATTCGGCGCCTTCGGCAATCCAGACGCCCGCGCCGCGCGTTTTCGCGTGCCGCTCCACGACGGTTATGCAGCGGGCGAGCAAGACCGAATCGTCCGTGATGTAGGACGCGTCCTGCGCGAACTCTCGAATCGCCGCTTCACCGAGATGGCGCTCGCGGAAGATGACGGTGTCCACGAAGTGATCGACGCGGGCGTGGACGTAGCGGATTGAAAAACCAAGCCCGAGTGCGACGGCGAGCTCCACGGCCGTGCTCGTGACGTGGCTCGCGTTTTGCACGTATTTCGCCAGCAGGGTTTCCACGACGACGAAAACGCCGACGACGATCACCGAGACGCCGGTGTACACGACCGCGCGGTTGATCACGAAGCCGACGTCGATGACGCGATGGCGAAGGATCACGTATGCCAGTCCGAACGGAAGCAGCGCCAGCGGCAGCAGCATTAGCTGATCGACGATGACGTTGTAGCCGAAGAGTGCGAGCGTCGCGACATCGATGAGTGGGCCGCACAACCCAACCCCGACGATCAGAAATACCCATCGCCGGCGTTGACGCTCGGACGGAGCGCCTTGGACGTACGCGGTCACGAGGGTCGCCGCGACGACCAAGCCGATGAGTATCCACGCTGTGAACACGACTGCGGTGAGGTTAGAAATGAGCGCAGGCGTGCGCGGCAGCCATGTGGCTCCGACTTCTAACGCGAGTGCGAGCACGCCGAGTGCCAAGGCAACGCGAGCCAGTGCTTGCGGAGCGGCCCGGGCGACGCCAGACGGAAATCGCGCGGCGAAAAATGCAGCGGCGGCCGTTCCAATTGCAAAGAGCGCCGATTGGCCCATGACGAAGACCGCGACCGAAAGCAGCGGCACGGGCATAACGCCGTTCGCAAGCGAGATCAGCAGGCCGTAGCAGGCGAGGAATACGACGAGCGGGCGCGCGGCGCGATCCTCCGGCCTGCGCCACGCCAGGAGCGCCGCCACGAGTAAGAACGCCAGGCGAATCGCGGCCGCAATCCACGGAAAGTCTTTGTAAACCGCAGGGGTGCTGCGAGCGGTCAGCGTAACCGCGCGCGTTCCGTTCACCAGGAGCGGCACGCGTGATCCCGGTGTCGGGAACAGCGCGGCGGCGCTTTCCAACAGGGTATTGCCGTACCAGATCGAGTCACCGGCACGTATGCCTGCGAGCGCCGCGGGCGAATGCGGGTCGACGGCGGTGACGAGTACGCGCCCCGTTGCGATCGGGCGTACGGTTAAGCCGAAGTCGTCGCGTTCCGGCAGCGTCAGCTGATACCCGATGAACGCAATGGCCAGGGCGATGCATAGCAGCGCCGACGCACGCCAGACCGCGGATTTCATGCGGTGAAGAATTTACTGAGATCGCGGAGTACGCCTGTAAGCCGGATTCTGTCCCCTTGCGGGTGACGGCCATCTCTCTGGGGCGCGCGTTACCGCGCACCTCGGTGCGACTTGGCTCGTTCGGACGGGCCGTCCGGTCCCTTTCGGGACGTATCGAGCGGTCTTGCTTCAGGTGGGGTTTACCCGAGCGCACGTCACCGTGCAGCTCCGTGAGCTCTTACCTCACGATTTCACCCTTGGCCGCGCCGGCGGCCTTACGGTTGCGCCGGCGCGGCCGGTATGTTTCTGTGGCACTTTCCTTCGAGTCGCCCCGACAGGACGTTATCCTGCACCCTGCCCAATGAAGCCCGGACTTTCCTCGACGCATCCGCGCCGCGGCCGTCCGGCGTACTCCGCGTTCGTCAGTGTACCATACGCGCGCTACTCGAAGGTTCCGACGAAGACCGCGTGCGCGCTCGAACTGATTCCGGCCGGCGGCGCAACAGGCGCTGTGGACGCGGCCGGTCCGTCTATCAAATACAGCGAGAGGTTTCCGGTGCTGCACGGGAGCGAATTGGACGAGCACTTCGAGGAATCGATCTGGCTCGGCGTGACCGTCGGTCCCGTCGCGCTGCCGGCGTAAAACGTGATGGGCACGTTGAGTGCCGCCGACGGCAGACCTTGCGGCGTGGTTTCGGATCCGAACGCGTCGGTCGATCCGAGCGGCGCCGCGCTCGCGGGATTGTTGTTCAGGAAGTAACCGAATTGCAGCGGCGAGGAATTCGTTGCCGCCATAGAGGTCGATGCGTAGTGGAAATTAACGGCGGCGCCGCCGCTGGGCGTGTTGAACGGCTGGTCGGTAAATGTCGTTACGCCAAGATTCGGCGCTGCGCTGCCGTATGACGGATGCAGTTCGCCTGTGAGCACGAGGCTGTACCGAAAGCCGCTGTTGACGGAAACCGTGCCGGACGGAATCGTGATTTGATTACCGTTTTGATCTTTCAGAACGATGGCGTGTTGTCCGGGACTTAAATTTACCGCATACGTCGTGATCTGGCCGTAGGAAACGGAGCACGCGGTGCCTGTAGCGCCGTTCGTGCAAAATTGCTGGTTGTTGTCGATGTAGATTTGGACCGGGCCCGCATCCGGCGAACCGTTTACGAAGCGCACTTGCGCGTTGTTGCCGCCGGGGCCGAAGCTTCCGATGGGGCCGAGCGGATTGCTTGACGACCCGTTGCAGCCTGTTAAACCGGCTGCGAGCGCGAGTATGCCCGCCAGCAGTGCGAGACGCACACCGGGGAGCG
>DASSZL010000126.1:0-7746 GCA_035713505.1 Vulcanimicrobiaceae bacterium
GAAACGGCGACGGGATCGGCGACATTCCGTACGCTCCGCGTGCCGCATTCGACAGCCTGACCGACGCCCATCCGGAGCTTCAAATGTTTCGTTACAGTCCCGCCGCCGCCGCGGTGGAGTTTGCCGCACGCGCGCTTCCCGCTACGGCGAACGAACCAAAACTCGTCGATAACGCGCCGCGCTTGACGCTGCCCGCGCAGATCAGCATGCGGCGTGACGCGCCCTCAAATCCGCTGGCCGCTTTGCTCGCGCTTCTCAGCGTCGTGCCGATCGCGGCCGGACGCGGCCTCGCGCACGCGCGGCACCGCGCCGCTGTTCGCGCGCGGCAAAACGCGGGTAGCGTCGGAGCGCACGCGATCGAAGCGCACGGCGTTCGCAAATTGTACGCCGCCGGGCGGGGCCTCGCCGATATCGACCTCTGCGTGCGCGCGGGCGAAGCGGTTGCGCTGTGGGGACCCAACGGGGCCGGCAAGACCACCTTCTTCCGCTGCATCCTGGGCGAGCGGCTCGATGCCGGAACGCTCTCCGTCTTCGGACGCGTGCCGAGCCCGCACGAACGTGAAACGCGCCTTTGCATCGGGTACGCGCCGCAGCATCTGCCGGATTTTGATTCGCGCGTGAGCGAGCTGGCGCAACTCGTCGCCGCAATTCGCGGAGGGTCCGAGAGCGATGCCGCCGCGGCGCTGCACCAGCTCCGGCTCGACGCGCATGCGGATCGTTTCGTCAGCGAACTCTCGGGCGGCATGCGCCAGCGGCTCGCAATCGCGCTCGCACTCATCGGCGATCCTCCGCTGCTGCTGCTCGACGAACCGACGGCCGGGTTGGATCGGCAGAGCCGGGAAATCGTCGTCGCGCTGCTGCAAGCGCAGCGTTGCGCAGGGAAGACCCTGCTCATTACATCGCATTTGCTTGAGGACGTGCGCGCATTGGCCGACCGCGTCATCGTGCTCGACGAGGGCCGCGCGCTCGCGGAGAGCGCGACGCCCGAATTCGTGGCGCACTACTTGAGGAGCGTATCGTGAACGCCGTATCCCACCTTGCGTTGAACGACATCCGGGAGAGCGCGCGCAGCCGCTGGCTGCTGTTCTGCGCGGCCGGATTTGCCGCGCTCAGCGCCGCGCTCACCGTTGCGGGAAGCGCCGGGGGCTCCGCGGGATTCGGCCCGACGGCGGCCGGACTCATCAACGTCGAACTGATTGCCGTTCCGCTTTTCGCGCTGGTTGCGGGCGCAATGGCGCTCGCGCGCGATCGCGAGCGGGGAACGTACGCCTATATGCGCTCGCTTCCGGTGACGCTTCGCGAGATTTTTTTCGCGAAGTGCATCGCGCTCGCCGTCAATGTGACGGGCGTCGTCTTCGCCGGATTCGCGGGCGCGTTCGCGGCGATGGCGATCCTGCGCATCGGCGGCGATCTGAGCGGTCTGATTCAGTTCGCGCTGCTGACCTGGCTGCTCGCACTCGCCTGTGCATGCGTAGGGCTGCTGATCTCCGCATGCGCGCGGCGCTCGCCGGCGGCGCTCGGCGGCGCTGTGGGCGCGTGGCTGGCGCTCGTGGTCTTCGGCGATTTGGGCTTGATGACCACAGCCTTGGCGACGCATATGGGCACGGGTCCGCTGCTCGCGTTCACCGCCCTCAATCCAACCGACGCGTATAAAATTGCGGCGCTTGCCGCACTTTCGGGTTCGGTCGATGTTCTTGGACCCGGAGGACGGCTTGCGGCCGACACGCTCGGCGCCGCAATCATGCCCGTCATGGCGGGCGTGCTGGTTCTGTGGGGTGCCGCAAGCGTGAGTCTCGGCTGGCTGACTTTAATGAGGAGAAAAGATGCATAAGATCCTAGTGATACTCGTATTCGCGCTCGCCGCGTGCACAAGTCCGCATCCCGACGCGGTGACGCAAGCGCAAGGCCATGAGGTTGCGCTCTATGTTACACCGGGCCTCTCCGGCGAAAACAACGATCTGCGCGTCGAAGTGCGCGGCGCCCGGATCCCGGAGATATCGCAGGCTTTGTTCACCATGCCCGGCATGCCGGCGCAGCCGATGCGCGTTCCGCTCGCCGATGCAGGCACCGGCAGCTACGACGCAGCGAACGTGCGTTTCTCGATGGCCGGCAAATGGCACGTCTCGGTCCTCGAGCGCGACGCCAAAGGCAGCCACGAGTTCGCGGCGTTCGACGTCACCGTGCGCTAAGCATTAGCCCGGGGGCTCGACGCTAGGTGGAGAGCGGAATTGCGGGGAGGTGTAAGACGAACGTGGTGCTTCGCGGGTGGTCGGTCAAGATGCGGGCTTGGCCGCCCAGCGATTCGAGGAGTTTGGATACAAGAGAAAAGCCCAGCGTTTCACCGTTGCGCTCGCCCACGGTCGACACGGCGAGTTCAATCTCGCCGTCCGGGCGCATGCAACTGATGTCGATGGCGCCTCCGGGCGGAGTGTACCGCACCGAGGCCAGCAGAGCGTCGCGCACGATGAGCGCGACCCGATCCGGATCGCCGCGATACTGCGTGCACGTTTCCAGGTGCAGGCGGCACGGTTCGTAGTGCACGCGCACGTTCTTCGATTCCGCGATACCGGAGACGAGCGAGACTTGCGACGAAATAAGCTCGCATATGTCGAAGACGGCGATGCGCACGTGATTATCGCGCGGCGTCCGGCACTGTTTCTTGAGGTCCTCCAGCAGCATGCCGCACGTGATCATGGCGTCGCGAATACCGGCAAGGCGTTCGGGCGTCGGCTCGAGCACGCCGTCGACGAGCGCCTCCATGTTTGCCTGCGCTATTGAAATCGCGTTGCCGAGCTCGTGGCGAACCACTGCCTGCATTTCGGCGCGTTCCCGTTCACGGCGCTGCTGATCGGTCAGCAGCGCCGTGAGGCGAGGTACGATCGGGTCTTCGAGATCTTCGAGACTGCGCTTTGCGCCGTCCCAATCACCCAGCATGCCCAAATCCAGAGCATGCAACACACGCTCCCGCATCGGTCTTAGTCTTTCCGCAGCTTGTAGCCGACGCCGTACACCGTGACGATATACGTCGGATCTTCCGGCTTCGGCTCGATTTTGCGGCGAAGGTTGTTGATGTGGCGGTCGAGCGTACGTTCGAAGATGCTTCCGTCGTCGTGCACCAGGTCGAGCAACTGCGAACGGGTGAGGACTTGCCCCGCGTTCTGCACGAGCACGCTCAGAATGCGGAACTCCGCCGGCGTCACCGCGACAAGCTGACCGTTCATGCGAACCTCGTGCGCGCCCTCGTCGATCTCCAGATCGCGAATCCGCACGACGTTCAAATTCTCGTCGCCTTGTCCGTTCGCTTCGCTCACGCGCCGGAAGACGGCACGAACGCGTGCGACGACTTCCCGCGGCGAGAACGGTTTGACGATGTAATCGTCCGCGCCCAGCTCGAGCCCGACGATGCGGTCGATCTCTTCACTGCGGGCGGTGAGCATAATCGTCGGAATTCGAGCGCCTTCGGCACTGCGCCGCAGAATGTCCAGGCCGCTGCCGTCGGGCAGCGTGATGTCCAAAATCATCATATCGGGACGATGCTGCTCGATTTCCGCGACGGCCGATCCGACGGTGCCGCGAACGACCGGATCGAACGACTCCTGGCGCAGGTACGCGCTCAGGACCTCTCCGATTTGCGGCTCGTCGTCCACGATGAGAATGCGCTTCACGGAGCTGGTTGTTTCGGTTTGGGTCATTATGCTCATGCTTTTTACCAAGTTCTCATCCCGGACACGAGGAAGCCCGGGTTGTGGATGAGGTCGTAGAAGGGGCCCGTGTAGGCCAGGACCGCCACGATGAGCCCCACGGCGGCCCAGCGGAACAACGGTTGAACGAACGCGGGCGCCGGGGCGCTGCCCGGGAGCGGCTCCGCGAAATCCGCCTGCATATCCGCGGTCCTGTCGTTGGAGAGCAGCGTACCGGCGGCGACCGTGACGAAGAGCAGAATGCTGATGAAGAGCAGCGTGCCGCCGGCGGCCGCGGCGATCATCCACGGCTCCCAGGAATTGGCAACGCCGGTACCCATGTACGCGACTTCCGAGGTGCGGCGCGGCGCACCGAGCAGCCCCGCGAAGTGCATCGAGAACGACATCACGAGCATGCCGGCGAACCACATGCGCGTCTGCCACAGCGCGATGTCGGGTCTCCAGAGCTGACGTCCCGTCAGGCGCGGAATCATCCAATACGCGACGCCGACCAGGGATAGCGCCACCGGACCCCCGACCGTCACGTGGAAGTGACCGACGATCCAGATCGTGTTGTGAATGAGCGTGTCCATCGCGTACGAGGCATTGATGAGACCGCCGAAGCCGCCCAAGATGAAGAGCAGCATGCCGTAAGCGGGACCGGCGAACTCCGGTTTATCCCACGGAAGCGCTTTGACCGTTCCCCAGAACCCGCGTTTGCCTTGACGGCGCGCGGCAATCTCGAAACTGCCGAAGATCGCGAACGCCGTGAGCAGCGAGGGAATCACGACGCTGTAGGTGAGAATCGTGTGCATCATCTTCCACTGTATCGCGATTCCCGGCTCTGTGAATTGATGATGGATGCCGACCGGAGTCGAGAGCACCAGCAGCAGGATGAACGTCAGGCGCGTGAGGCCGTCGCTGAACACGTTGCCGTCGTAGAACTTGGGCACGATGTTGTACCACACGATGTACGCGCCCATGATCCAGAAGTACACCAGCGGATGGCCGAAGTACCAGAACAGCAAACGGGTCGCGACCACGTTGATTCCGCCGGTCCAGCCCAGCGACCACGGAATCAGGAAGAATATCGTTTCGACCGCAACGCCGAGCGTCGCGATCCACCACATCAGAAACGTCGAGGCCGCGCAGAACGCGGGCAGCGGAACCGGCGTCCCGGCGTTGCGCTTGCGGAACCAGACCACGTTCTCGAAAATCTCGACCGCCACGATCCACGTGCCGAGCACGAGCAGCGTCGCGCCGATGTAAAACCACGGACTGGCCTTCATCGGTGCATAAAAGGTGTAGAGCACCGTCGCATTGCCCGCGAGTATTTCGAACGCCGCCATCGCGGTGCCGATGAGCATCACCCACCAGCCGATCCATCCCAGCACCATCTTGCGCTCGCGTGGAATGGAACGGTAGGTCACGAAGAGCGAGAGCCCGGTGATGAAGAACGTGGTGAATACCAGGGCCATCAGCACGCCGTGGGCCGAGAGCATACGGTAGTAGTCGAACCACGCGGGCGCGTTGAACGCCAGGGCGCGCGAGTATCCTTGGAGCACGCCGAAGACGGCGCCAAGCACCAAAGCGCCGGTCGCCGCGTAAATATGCGCGATGACGAGCCGGTTTTCAGGCAGCCATTGCCGCTGCTGCGCGATCATCATTGCACCTCGATTTTGGCGAACATGTTCTGATGGCCGATTCCGCAGTATTCATGGCAAATGAGCAAGTACGTGCCTTTCTTCATGAACGTGTGTGAAGTGGTGTTGACCCAACCCGGAACCGCCATCATGTTCACGTCAGTCTCGGGAATATAGAAGCCGTGCACGACGTCCGCGCTCGTGAGATAAAACGTTATTTTCTTGCCGGCGGGAACGGTGAGCGTCGCCGGATCGAACGAGAACACGCGCGCTATGTAATACGCTTCGTAGTTGCCGTCCGGCAGTTGACGCAAGCCGGGATGATTGAAGGGCGGGAGTTGCGAGAGCGTCGCCGGATCGACGGGTTTGGTGTCCGTCGGGGGATTGATGCCTTGCGCGAAAGCCGCGACTCCCAAGGCGAGGAGAAACGCGATCAGCATCACCACGCCGAAGGTCATCCACCAGCGCTCGTATTTATGAATGTGCATGCGCTACCACCGCTCGTGCAGCAGAGCGAACATCAGGAACCAGAAAACGGCGAATACCGCTCCCATGACCAACACGAAGGTCAACGTGGCGGGCAGCGGCTCATCCTCGGTTTGGGCAGCCGCTTGCACGGCCTTCTCAGACTCCGGTTTTTGCAACAGCATGTTGGGAATGGTAACAACGGTCTTGGAAAAGCCCGAGAACCGGGACCTTCCCGGCTTCTTCTCAATTCGGCGGCCGGTTTCACGGCGCTTTCCTGGGCCCGAGCGACACTAGGCGAACCGTGACCCATATTTACGAACGTCTCTTCCTGCGTTGTCCCTATGTGCGCGCCCGCGAATATCTTCGCGATGCGCTTGAATCCGCCGCGGACGGCAAGAGCGTACAAACCCTTCCCTTGACCGCGCCGTTGACGTTCGTCCCCGGCACGCTCGAAAAGAACGTGTTGGTGCGCTACGAGCGCGGGACCGATCCGCTGCACTTCGACGAGCCGTGGAACGTGTATTGGACGCCGGAAGGCGGCGGACCGTACCCGGACTTCGCCGGCCAGCTGACCGTGCGCGCCGACGAGAGCTATCGCGGCGCCCTCCTCGAATTGACGGGCGACTATGCGCCGCCGTTCGGCGCGGTCGGACGGGCGTTCGACATGGTCATCGGCGCAAAAATCGCCTCCTCGACCGCCAAGTCGCTGCTGCGGCAAATCGGGGACTCGATGGAGAGCCGCTATCACACGGAAGAGGCGGCAAAAGGCAACGTAGCGCGATGACCGCCGTCTCGCCTTCCACGGTGCAAGACCGCATTGAAGCGCTGGACGCCTATTGGCGCGCCGCGAACTACTTGGGAGCAGCGCAGCTCTATCTGCAAGACAACGTGTTGCTGCGCGAACCGCTGCAGCCCGCGCAGGTAAAGCGCCGTCCACTCGGCCACTGGGGCACGCAGCCGGGCCTGAATCTGATCTACGCGCACCTCAACCGTCTTATAACGGATACCCGCGCCGACGTTTTGCTGGTGGTTGGTCCGGGTCATGGCGCGCCCGCGATTCTTGCGAACTTGTGGCTGGAAGGCACCATCCGGCGCGGCATCCGCGATTTCGTCAAAGAGTTTTCGTGGCCGGGCGGCTCGCCCAGCCACCTCACCGCGCAAACGCCCGGCGCGATTCACGAAGGCGGCGAGCTGGGCTACTCGCTCGCGCACGCGTTCGGCGCGGTACTCGATAATCCGGATCTCATCGCCGCGTGCGTCGTTGGCGACGGCGAGGCCGAGACGGGACCGCTTGCCGCTTCCTGGCGCTTCAACGCGTTTCTGAATCCGCGCACGAGCGGAGCCGTACTACCGATCCTGCATTTGAACGGCTACAAACTCTCCGGGCCCACGCTGCTCGGGCGCATGACGGACGCGCAATTGCACGACTACTTTTCCGGCATGGGGTTTGAAGCGATACTCGCGCAGGCCACGCAGCTCGGCGCGATGCACGCCAATGCCTGGGAGGCTTTCGATCGCGCGTACGGCCGCATTCGCGCAATCCAAGAGTGGTACCGGATGGGCGAAGCGCCGTACGGGACAATTCCGCGCTGGCCGGTCGTCATCGTGCGATCCGAAAAGGGCGCGACCGGCCCGAAGGCCGGAACGTTTCACTCGCATGGGCTGCCGCTCGCAAATCCCGCCGTCGACTTGGAGGAACTCGCGGTCCTGGAACGTTGGCTGCGTTCCTACGAGCCGCAAACGCTTTTCGATGATGACGGCAATCCAAGCGCGGCCGTCCGTTCGCTGCTCCCGCCGCAAGAACTGCGCATGGGACAAAGCCGCTACGCGAACGGCGGCAAGCTGATCGTTCCCCTCGATCTTCCGTCAGACGAGCATTATCGGGAGATCGCCGTGCCGGCAGGGACCACGCGGGAATCGGCGATGGAACGGCTGGGCGGCTATCTCGAGGACGC
>DASSZL010000127.1:0-2528 GCA_035713505.1 Vulcanimicrobiaceae bacterium
CGGTCAATGCGCCGCCGCTGCAGATCCTCAGTTTCAAGCCGGGCACCGGCGGCATGATGGTTCCGGACAAGGCGGTCGACTCATGCGGCCGCATCACGCACTTCCACTGATCCTTAGCGCAGAAGCGCGTTTGCCCGTGTAAAGATCGAATCGAACATCTTTGCCGTGAGTTTGCCCGTGTTCGTGTTTTGGCGGCTCGGGTGAAATGACGCGACGACGGTGATCGAGCGTTTGCCTTTTCGCGCGCTCAGTTCAATGCCATGGCCGAATCGCCACGGTTGCGGTTCGATCGCGTACCCGCTGCCCTTGAGGGCATCGATCGCGGCTTTGGTGCCGATCGCGCCGAGTCCGACAACGACTTGCATGCGTTCCAAGGCCGCAAGTTCGCGTACCAGATAGGGAAAACAGTTCTGCAGTTCGCGCGGCGCCGGTTTGTTTTGCGGCGGCGCGCAGCGCAGCGCGGCGGTGATGAAGCAGTCCCGCAGTTCCATGCCGTCGTCACGGGAAAGCGCGGTGGCTTGCGTCGCAAAACCTGCGCGGTGCAGCGCCGGATAGAGAAAATCGCCCGACGCATCGCCGGTGAACATGCGGCCGGTCCGGTTGCTGCCGTGCGCTCCGGGTGCAAGGCCCACGAGGACGACGCGGGCGTCCGGATCGCCGAACGCCGGAACCGGTTTTCCCCAGTACGTCCAATCGCGGTACGCGCGCTTCTTTTCGGCGGCGACCAGCGCGCAGTACCCGCGAAGTTGCGGGCACTTCGTGCACCGTACGACCTCGCGATCGATTGCGCCGATCGCCTTCGCGCTCACTGCATCCCCGGAAACTGCAGGCGCGCGAGCGCCGCGTAGGCCGCAACGCCGACAGCCGTCGAAAGATTGATGCTGCGCACGGTGCCGGGACGCTGCGGAATGCGTAGCGCGTGCTGCGGATCTCCGTCTATCAGTGCCTGCGGCAGCCCTTTGGTTTCCTTGCCGAAGACCAGCATGTCGCCAAGTGAAAATGCCGCATCGGCGTACGGCCGCGATGCACGCGTTGAGAAGTACCAGCGTCGCAGATGCGCCGTCGCTTCCAGAAAGGCGTCGAGCGACGCGTGAACGGTGACGCCCAAATGCTCCCAATAATCCAGGCCCGCGCGTTTGAGCTCGCGATCGTCGATGCGAAAACCGAGCGGCTCGACTAAATGCAGCTGGCAGCCCGTGGCCGCGCACAAGCGCGCGACGTTGCCGGTGTTCGGCGGAATCTCCGGTTCGACGAGCGCGATGTGCAGCGGCACGTCGCTTCGGACGTTGTCGACCAGCCGCTGCCGCGGTTGCGTCGTCACGAGTTTACGATCGAAAGAAAATCCAGGCCCACCGGCGCGACGGCATACGCCACGCCGTTGCTGCGCAGCCAAATGCGTTCGAGCGCCGTGCGCGGATACACGACGCGCACGTTCGGCGCAGCGGGATCGTTCACGGCGCAGTCTCCGTTGGCGGTAAAACCGCACAGCACGGCGAGGTGCCCGTCCGAATGTTCGATTGGCGCTCCGGGAAGCTCGTCGCCGCTCCAACTGTAGGAGATGGCGATCGGAATACCCGCCTCGATGAGCCGCTGCGCGTGATCGAGGTTGCGCAGATAGACGACGGCGGCACGCAACCCGAGCGCGCCGCTGTACGCAACGTTGAACGACCAGTTGCCGGTGCCGTTGTATGCCCGATCAAACACCCCCCGGGCGGTGGCGGGAACGTCGTAGTCCAGACCGTGGTATGCGTTGAGCATGGAAAGGCTCGTCGGGCTGCACCAGCCGCGTTCGCCCTCCACCACGTACTGCGATCGCGCCGGAACGTCAATGATCCGCGCTTCGCCCATATACGGCATAGACGGCCGGCCGCGAACGGGCGTTGCGAACATGATCGCCTTGAAGTCGACGCCGGGCGCGCGTACTTCGATTCCGTCGAACGGCTGCGTCGATCGGATGACGTCGACTTCGACGCGGACATCCTCGTGCTGCGGGCTGTGCGAGAAGCGCCCCTCGGGCGACCACTCGACGTGCGTGAGCCACGGCGTGGCGGGCATCCGCGCGCGCAGCAAACGAAACGCGATCGCGCCCGATTCGGTAAACGTGTTCCAGCTCAGTACGCCTTCACGCGCCGGCTCGAACGTCAGCGTGGCAAGATCTTCGGCATTCGTTCTGATCGCGATCAGATAGACCACTCCCAACTATTCCACGTGTCTTGAATGAACGCGGCGGGCTTGAAGTTCTTGAGATCGCTGTTGGCGGCGCTGTATTCGTTTTCCCAATAAAAGAACTGTGCGGGCACCAGCTGGTGAATCCGCTCCTCTTCGATCTGGTAGTACGCTTTGCGCTTGGCCTCGTCGAACGTCGATACGGCCAGTTCCGAGTACTTGTTCACGATGGGGTCGTTGAGCCACGTCGTGTTCGCACCGCCGGGCGGGATGTATTTACCGCCCCACAGGCCGCGGTTGTCCGGATCGGGACCGTTGGTCTCGATGCTCCACTCGAGATCGTACTTGCCCGTGTAGAGCGG
>DASSZL010000128.1:0-3548 GCA_035713505.1 Vulcanimicrobiaceae bacterium
ATTCGAGGAGCTCCGCATGCGCAGTGGAATGCCTGGGCATGCCCCTTTCGCTCTCCCTCACGACGCTCGAGCTTCCGCTCGTTCACCCGTTTACTATTGCGCGCGGCACCGAAGAGGTTGCGCACACCGCGGTCTTCCGCGTGGCCTGGAATGGACTCGAAGGCCTCGGCGAATCCGTGCCGATTCCGCGTTACAACGAATCGGTGCAAAGCGTCATCGCGTATTTCCGCGATCGTCCGCTGCGCGGCGACGATCCCTATTTGCTCGATGAGCTGCTCAGCGCGGATATTCCGGCGGCCGCGCGCTGCGGTTTAGACATCGCGCTGCACGATCTCATCGGCAAAGACTGCGGCAAACCGCTGTACCGTCTGCTCGGCTTGGATCCCGCGAAAACGCCGCTCACGTCCTTCACGATCGGCATCGGCGATCCGCAGACGACGCTGCGCAAAGTTGCCGAGATTGGCGATCACCCCGTGATGAAAGTCAAACTCGGCCTGGGCAGCGTGGAGCAGGAAGTCGAGACGATCGAACTGATTCGCTCGAAGTACGCCGGCACGATACGCATCGACGCAAATGAAGGCTGGACGCCCGAACAAGCCGTCGAAGTGCTTGGTGAACTCGAGCGTTTCGACATCGAGTTTTGCGAGCAGCCGATCAAGGCGGGGCAGCCGGAAAAACTGCGCTACATCAAAGAACGCTCGAAGATTCCGATCGTCACCGACGAGGATTCGCTGACCGCCGAAGATCTGCCCAAACTCTACGGCTGCGTCGACGGCATCAACGTCAAGCTCGTCAAATGCGGCGGCATTCGCGCCGCGGTGAAGATGATTCACACCGCACGCGCGCTCGGCATGAAGATCATGCTCGGCTGCATGGTGGAAAGCCAAATCTCCGCAACGGCGGCCGCGCAGATTTCACCGCTGGTCGACTGGGCGGACATCGACGGGCCGTTCTTGACCAAAGACGATCCCTTCTCCGGCATCACGTATCGCGAGGGAAAGATCGTTCTTCCCGACGGCCCCGGCCTGGGCGTACGGCAGAAAGCCGGCGTTGCATAACGCGCGGCGTTACGTCGTTCTGGCGCCGGAGTACTTCGTTCACAACGCCAAGACGGCGCACGGCGTCATCCGGTATGGAAGCGATGAAACCGTTGCGGTGATCGATCCCTCGTGCGCCGGCAAACGCGTGCGCGACGTCGTTCCGTATCTCGAAAGCGACGCGCCGATTCTCTCGAGCGTCGCGCAGGCGCTGGCGTACAAACCGACCTCGCTGCTCATCGGCACGGCGCCCCCAGGGGGAAAACTGCCGCCGGATTGGCGCGCGCAAGTGCTGTCCGCCATTGAAGCGGGCTTGGAAATCGTGAGCGGACTGCACGACATGCTGGGGCAAGACCCGCAGTTTTCCGCTGCGGCGCGAGCGCATCACACGCGCATTTGGGACGTGCGCGAGCCGCCCGAGGTGCCGCTCTTCACCGGCGAGGTGTACGGCGTGCGCGCGCCGATTGCACTTGCCGTGGGCAACGATTGCGCCGTCGGCAAGATGACCGTAATGCTGGAACTCGCGCGCGCGGCGCGCGGGAGCGGCAAACGGGCCGAATTCGCTCCAACGGGACAGACGGGCATCATGATTGCCGGTTGGGGCATCGCGGTGGATAGGGTTATCTCCGATTTTGCGACGGGGGCGGCCGAACAGATTGTGCTCGAAGCCGCGCGCCGCAATCCGGACTATATCCTGGTCGAAGGGCAGGGCGGCATCAATCATCCCGCGTACGCGCCGGTGACACTCTCGCTGCTGTTCGGCGCCGCGCCCGACGCATTGATCCTGGTCGTCGATCCGAAACGCACGCACGTCGAAGTATACGGCACGCCGATACTCTCGTACCGCGCGCTGATTCGCACGTACGAAGCACTCTGTGCAACCGTAAAACCGGCGAAAGTCGCCGGCATAGCGCTCAACACGCACGGCCTTTCGGCGGAGCGCGCGCTTGAAGAAATCGCGCGAGCGCGCGAAGAAACGCAGCTTCCCGCCGACGACGCCGTTCGGTTTGGACCGGACGCGCTCTGGACGGCAATCGAACCGCACCTCAAGAAATCCACGCCGCTCTCCGCGGAGGTCACCGTATGAAGTTTTTCCGAATCGCCGCGCTCGCGCTCGCGTGCGGCCTCGCGCTGAGCGCGTGTTCGAAGAGCGGCGGCGCGGGTGCGGGCGCTCCGGGCGGACACAATCCGTGGACGGAGCACGGCGTGCTGCGTGTCGGCAACGTGGACGAACCGGACAGCCTCAATCCGCTCTTCGCGCACACCGATTCCACCGATCAGGTGGCGGGCCTCATTTACTCAGGCCTGCTGCGCTACGACGACAACGGCAACTTCATACCCGACCTTGCAACGCAGGTTCCGACGTATCAGAACGGCGGCATCAGCAAAGACGGCAAGACCATCACGTTTCATCTGCGGCGCAACGCGCGCTGGTCCGACGGCGCGCCGCTCACCGTGAAAGACTGGCTCTTCACCTATCACGCGGTGATGAACCCGGCCAACAACACGAAGACGCGCTACGGTTGGGACGAAATCGCCTCCGTACAGACGCCGGATGACTACACGCTCGTCGTGCACTTCAAAAAAGTCGATGGTTCCATTTTGGGCTTGTTCGGCGACGCCGGCGGTGCGGCGTATCCGCCGCTGCCCGCGCACTTGCTCGCGCAGCTGCCCGACATCAACCGCGCCGCGTTCAACGCGCACCCGATCTCCAGCGGCCCATACGTCCTGCAGCAGTGGAACCACGGATCGTCGCTCGTCTTTACCGCGAACCCGTATTACTTCCGCGGCGTGCCGAAACTCAAGAAGATCATCTGGAAGGTCATTCCGAACGTCAACACGCTGTTCGAGCAACTGCAGACGCACGAAGTCGACGTGTACGTCGGCGTGGACGAGAACCACATTCCCTCGCTCTCGAGCGTGCGCGGCATTACCGTTACGAAAAAACTAATCGCGAACTGGCGCCACATGGGCATCAACACGAGCCGCCCGCAGCTGCGCGATCCGCGTGTGCGTCTCGCGCTCGTCGAGGCCATCGACTGGAAACGCATCAACGACACCGTGTATCACGGGTACAATCAGCTGGCGGTAAGCGACGTTTATCCCACGCTGTGGGCCGCGCCGAAAATCTCGCCGTACCCCTACGATCCCCAGAGCGCGAAGAATTTACTCGCGCAAGCCGGCTGGAAAATGGGTTCGGACGGCGTGCTGCACAATGGTGCGCTCGCGATGCACATCACGATTTCGACGAACACGGAGAAGCAAGAGAACCAGCAGGCGGAGGTTCAAATCCAAAGTCAGCTGCGTCCGTACGGCATCGACCTGCAGATCCGCAACTACCCGACGAGTCTGCTCTTCTCGCAAGGCGGGCCGCTCTACACGGGCAAGTACGATCTCGAGTGGAGCATCGAGACCAACGGTCCCGATCCGGACAACCGCGGCCTGTGGGGCGGTAAATACATCCCGCCCGGCGGTGCGAACACGACGTGGCTCAACGACCCCATCGTGAAC
>DASSZL010000129.1:0-8908 GCA_035713505.1 Vulcanimicrobiaceae bacterium
CGACCCGGTGACCCGCCCAAACTCGCGCAGCACCCGGAAGCCGTCGGGCGCATCGAGGGTTACGAGGTTCTCTTTTGCAATCTCAGTCATCGTGTCCGCAGGATCAGCTGATTCGCCGTCCGTCCTTCTCGTCCGTCTGGACGCGATCGGCGATGCTTTAACGCTCGTACCCGTCATCGCGGCGTTCCGGCACCATGCCTTTCGTATCGGCGCGGTGCTGCGGCCCGTTAACGCGGAGGTCTTCTCGAGCCGCGCGCTGGACCGCATCCACCTCGCCGGTACGTGTTCGGACGCGGACCTCGTCGAGGAGATCCGTTCGCAGCACTACGGCGCGGCATTGATTGCAACGGAAAAACCCGAAGGCTACCGGCTCGCCTACGATGCGCGCATTCCCGCCCGCGTCGGTTTCCAAAACGGTTGGGGCAAACCGCTCAAGTCGCTGTGGGTCCACCGCGTGTGCACGCATACGCTTTTTCGAACCGCCGGACTCGATCCGCGCGCGCCGCACGAATGCGAAGTCGCGTTCAAACTTGCGCGCACGCTGCTCGCGCAGCCGGAGGTGCCGCGCGAACCGCGGCTGCTGCGCCCGTTTGTTATTGACGATGAGCCGGCCGCCGACGAGCGCGTCGCGTTTCAAGTCACCGACAAGTGGCAGCGCCTGGGTGCCTCGCTCGAGGATCTCGCGGAGCTGGTGCGGCGCGTGACCGCGCGGCACGTCGTACGCTTCATCGCGGCGGAACGAGAAGCGGGCTACGCCGGCGCCTTTACGCGCGCGACCGGAATGCGCGTCGAAACGTTCGCAGCGCCGGCGCCTTGGAAAAACGCCATCGCTGCGGCGCGCGCCGTTATTGCGCCCGATTCAGGCGCCGCGCACGTCGCGGGCATGGTCGGGACGCCGGTGGTCTCGTGCTTTGCGCGCCAGGCATTTGCGCTGCAATCCAAGCGCTGGGCGCCATGGGCCGCGCCGCACCGCGTGCTGCCGATCGAAGCCGCGTGGCCGCTGATCGCGGCCGATGCCCTGGAAGATTTGCTTACCGGCAGCCCGCAGTTTTCATATACAGGGTGATACCGCCGTTTCGCACGGCCACTCGATAAACGCCGCTGCGCGCGAGTTGCGCGACGAGCGGACCGGCTTCTTGCAGGCGCGGCGAACCGGAAAAATCCGCGTCGAGCAGGATGCTGCAGGCGGTTATCGGCTGACTAGGCGTTTCGGGAAGCACCGTAACGTTCGGATCCGATGCCGCAAGATGCGTGTAGGCTTCTTCTTGCGTGGCGAGCGATATGCCGCGCGGGAGGGTGCGCAGAAAATTGTCGAGCGCAACGTCTCGCGCGCCTCGCGCATGCAGGAAGAACCCGGGATGCAGCGGATCGGCGGCGGCAAATTCGGCGATGCACAGACCGATGCACCAGTAGAGCACCCGATGTGCGCGATGCGGATCGCGCGACCAGAGCAAGCCGACGCCGAGTGCAAACGCATAGAACGCCCAGCCCGCCCACGCACCGGCATAGTGCGAACCGATCGTATACGTCGTCGACATGCGCGAGACCAGCACTTCCGCGAGCGGCAACGCGACGACGAGCGCGGCGGGCGTGCGCAGCGGCACAAATAGCAGAGGCACGAACGCGAGCAGCAGAAAGCCTATGCGTTCGACGATACCGCCGGGCAGCAGCGCGCGAAAATCGCCGGGCGACCAGGCGTAGAATCGGCCCGCCGAATGCGGATGTCCGAGCGCGAAATAGCCGATGAACACCGCCGCGCTCGCAGCCGCGGCGAAGATTGCCAGCGGCATTCTGGCGCGATCCGCGCGATATGCCGCAGCGCCGACAAGACCCCCGGCCGCAACGAACAGCGCCTGATCTTCTTTCACGCTCAGCGCAAGGAACGTGAACGCGACAGTCCAGCCGATGCGCCCGGCGTCGAATGCCCACAGCAGCCACGCAATGGCGGCCGGCGCCAATCCGTTTTCGTGAAAGTCATTGAAGACCACGCCCGCGAGCGGTGGATACAAAAACACAACGGCCGCGGCCAAACGCGCCGACCGGCGATCCGCATGCCCGCGAACGATCGCGTAAATCGGCGGAATCGTCAATGCGCCCGCAACGGCCTGTAACGCAACCAGTGAGAGCGCCGAGGGCCACACGCGCATCAAGGCGCCCGCGATATAGAGAACCGGTGAAAAATGAACCGCCCAGTGCGAACCTTCGACCGTGTTGCAGAAACAGCCGAACGCGCTCGCCGCGGTTTGCGCGAAGATTCCCAGATCGACAAAGTTGCGGTGTGCCGCGTACCGGATATATCCGAGCGCGAAATAGATCGCGGCATAGGCCGCCGCCGCGGCCCAGGGGAACGGATCGGCGAGGGCCGGCGCCGCTAAACGCTCGCGCGGCGCTGCTGCAGATACGGCCAAATGAACGGATCGATGTCGCCGTCGAGAACGCGCGCGGTGTCGCCTACCTCGACGTTGGTGCGGTGATCTTTCACGAGTTGATACGGATTGAGCACGTACGAACGAATCTGCGAACCCCATTCGTTCGCGCTGCGCTCGCCGCGTAATTCCGCCAAGCGCTGATCGCGCAATTCGAGCTCGCGCTGCACGAGTTTGGCGCGCAGGATGCTCATCGCGACGTCGCGGTTCTGCGCTTGCGATCGCTCCTGCTGGGAGGCGACGATGGTGTTCGTCGGAACGTGAATGATGCGCACCGCGGACTCCGTCTTATTGACGTACTGTCCGCCGGCGCCTCCGGATTTGAACGTTTCGATGCGCAGGTCTTCGGGTTTGATCTCCACCTGCACGTTTTCGCCCGCTTCGATCTCCGGAATGATGTCGACGGCCGCGAACGAAGTGTGCCGGCGGTGCGCCGCATCGAATGGAGAAATGCGAACCAGGCGGTGCACGCCGCGCTCGCTTTCCATCATGCCGTACGCATTGCGGCCGCGCACGAAAAACGTCACGGACTTCAGGCCGGCTTCCTCGGCCGGCGACTCGTCCACGACGCTGCAGACGTAGTTTTTCGAATCCGCCCAGCGCAGATACATGCGGGTGAGCATCTGCGTCCAGTCCGCGGCGTCGACGCCGCCCGCGCCGGCGTAAACGCTGACTATGGCGTTGTGCGCGTCGAACTCGCCATCGAAGGTCGCGGCCATTTCCAGGTCGTCGAGCTTGACTTCGGCGTTTGCAATGTTGGAATCGACCTCGGCCGATGCAGCGGCATCGTCCGGAAACAGCGTCATGAGTTCCCGGGCGTCATTGAGCGCGCGCGAGATGGCGTCCATCGCGTCAACGTCGGTGCGCAGCTCCGCGAGCTGCTTCATCACGCGCTGCGCGGCGTCGGCTTCATTCCAAAAGGTATCGGTTCGCGAGCGGCTATCGAGCTCGCTGATCAACCGCGTTTTGCCAGCATAGTCAAAGACGCTCCTTGAGCGTCACCAGACGGTCGGAGAGGCGGGCAAGGCTGGTCAGCTGCGAATCGCTCATGTCGGCGCAAAAGATTCGGGGGGAGCCGGTGACGCCCTTTCCACGCGGACGCTTTGGCGTGAGTGTATGCAGCGAACACAATGGAGGCACGAATGACGAACGTATACGAGCGCGGCGTCACGGGAACCATGGCACTGGCATCACCCGCGCCGCAACAACAACAGATAAACCAGGGAGCCATCGGCACCTCGCGTGCCGCGATGCTGCGATCTCCGGACAGCATTCGCCGGCTTTCTCCGCAGTCGATGCTGCGCGGCGCGAACTACCAGTTCCCAGGCGGAGGCGGCACCGGAACCGGCGGCGGCATGAACACGATCATCCAGCAGCTGTTGAGCATCATCCAGCAGTTGCTCTCCGCGCTCGGTCTCGGCGGGTTGGGCGGCTTTGGCGGCGGCAACTCATGGAACGGCCCGCAAGGCCCGGAGACCTATTTCCAAAATGCGAGCGGCGCATCCGCCGGCGATCCGCACTTGAGTTTCAACGGAACCACGGGCACCGGATCGAACCAGAACGCGCATTTCGACAGCATGACCGCCCAAAGCGACCTCCTCGATTCGGATTCGTTCGCGGGCGGCTATCAGATTTCGACGAGCGTGACGCAGCCCGGCGCGAACGGCGTAACGTACAATCAGCAAGCAACGATCGCAACGAACTTCGGCGGCACGCAAGTTTCGCTCGACAAGGACGGCAACGCGTCGATCGTGCAGAACGGGCAGCCGCTCTCGCTGGCCGACGGGCAGAGCTACGATCTGGGCAACGGCGAGACGGTGACGCGCAACTCGAACGGCTCAGTGGTCGTAACCGACAACAACGGCATGAACGGCACGATTACGACCACGCTGAGCGAAAACGGAAATGGCGTGGACGTGAACACGCAAGCGAACAACGTCGATCTGGGCGGCACGCTGCTGAGCCAGCCCCCTCAAATGATTCCGATGCAGTCGACGCACCGCTAGGCAAGCGCTCCGGGCGCCGGTTTTGCCGGCGCCTTTGCCGTCGTGCGAACGAGCAGCGCCTGCGCGGCGCATTGCGCGATGCCGCAGAACACCGGGATCAGCGGCAGCATCACCACCCGCGCGAACGACGAGGGCACCGGGTTGAACGGCACCGCGAGAAGACACGCGATCCCCGCGGCAACCAGCACCCACATATCGGCGCGCGTGCTGCGCCGCCGCAGTCCGTACACCGCAGCGGCGATCATGACGAGCGGAACGACCGTTCGCACCGTTTCCGCATCAACGTACCGGACCGACTCAAACACGGCGGCGCGATACCAGGCGGTGAACGAAACGTCGGTGGCGGCGGGCCGGTGATCGTACACCCAGCGCAGCTGTTCGGAAATCCCGTAAGCGTGCGTCGCGGCGGCAACGATGCCGAATGCGGCGACGCCGCCGAATGAAGCAAGCAGCGGCCACCACGATGCGCGAACGATTCCCAGAGCGAGCGCCGGCAATACGACCAGATACGGCGTGGGCCGCGTGAGCGCCAGCAATCCGGACGAAACTGCGAGCACACCAAGCAGCAACGGCGAAGAGCCGCGTTCCGATCGCAGCAGCGCTCCGAGCGCAATCGCCCACCACACCATCGCAAGCATATCGGTGAGATCGCTTGCAGCCGCAGCGCGCGTGAGTGGGAGGGCGAGCGCAATGAGCGAGAGAGCGAGCGCAATCTCCGGGCGCCGGAAAGCGCACAGCATCCAAAAGAGCGCCAATCCGAAGGCGATATAGGCTGCCGCGTTCACGAGAAACAGCGCGCGGAAACCCGCAGCAGGCAATGCCATGCCGACGACCCACGGGTACAGCACGCGGTTCGCAAACACTTTCGAACGCGCGAACGATACGGACGGGTCGAGTTCGATGAGTGCGCGGTAGCGGGGATTGCTCATCATCGCCGTGTGGTCGTAGAACGCGCGCGCCGCCAGTGTGGCATCGCGCTGCGAGTAACCGGCGTCGCGCGCGGCAAAGCGCGCGTATACGATACCGTCCGGCGTATAGGTTGGATGCTTGAGGACCGACGCAAACGCGATCGCGATCGCAAACAGGGCCACCAGCACGGCTCCGAGGATTCTCATAGCCCCATGCTATGAAAGCGGCGGCTCCCCGCGGAACCGCCGTTCGGTCAGAGTTGTATCCCGAAAGTCCCTACCGGCCGGTTACACCGCGGCGGCGCCGTGGCATTTCTTGTATTTTTTGCCCGAGCCGCAGGGGCACAGGTCGTTGCGGCCTACCTTGGGCTGGTCGCGATGGACCGGCTTGGCCGGTTCGCCGTCGTCGCCCCGGTTCGTGTGCAACTGCTGCGGCCGGCGCGCAGCGGGCACTGCTTGCGGCAACAGCTGACCCGACGGAATCTGTTCGAAGGCAGGCGGCCCCGCGGGAGCGGCCGCAATTAGCTGCTGATCCGGAGCGGCCTGATGCTCGATTACCACGCGGAAGACGCCCTTGATCGCTTCGTCGGCGATGTTGTTCTTGAGGTCTTCGAAGATTTCGTAGGCTTCTTTTTCGTACTCGACGCGCGGATCGATCTGCCCGTAACCGCGCAGGCCGATGCCGGTCTTGAGGTGGTCCATGATGTAGAGATGGTCCACCCACATGCGGTCGATGATCGGGAGCAGCAGATAGCGCTGCTCGACGACGCGCAAGATTTCCGGCGTGACTTCACGTTCTTTGGCTTCGTACGCTTCGCGCGCCGCGGTCTGCAGAATGCGGCGAATCTCTTCGCGGTCTTTCTTTTCGAGGTCCTCGACCGTGACCATCTGCTTGGCCGGAAAAATCAGGTCGAGTTGATTGAGGATCTCCTCGAGATCCCAATCGCTGGGGTGCGCGTTCTCCGGCGCGTTTTCCTGAACGGCGCTATCGACCTTCGCCTCGAGCGTCTGCATCATGAACTCGCGCGATTCGAACTCGCCGCGCAGAATCGCACGGCGGTCGCCGTAGATCACTTCGCGCTGCTTGTTCATCACGTCGTCGTACTCGAGGACGTGTTTACGAATTTCGTAATTGTGCGCTTCGACCTTGCTCTGCGCGCGTTCGAGCGACTTGGTGACCAGGCCCGATTCGATCGGCGCTTCGTCGCTGAAACCGACGCGATCCATGATGTTCGTCATGCGATCGCCGCCGAACAAGCGCATCACTTCATCTTCTAACGAGACGTAGAAGCGCGTGCTGCCGGGATCGCCTTGGCGGCCGGCGCGGCCGCGCAACTGATTGTCGATGCGGCGCGACTCATGGCGCTCGGTGCCGATAATCGCCAGGCCGCCGATATTCGCGACGCCCTCACCGAGCTTGATGTCCGTACCGCGGCCCGCCATGTTCGTGGCGATCGTGACCTGGCCGGGCTGCCCCGCGTCCTTGATGATCTCGGCTTCCTGCTCGTGATACTTCGCATTGAGCACGTTGCACTCGACGCCCTTGCGGCGCAGCATCGCGGCGAGCATCTCGGACTTTTCGATCGAACGCGTGCCGACCAGAACCGGGCGGCCCTTCTTGTGCTCGGTGATAATCTCATCGACCACAGCGGCGAATTTCGCGTTTTCGGACTTGAAGACGATGTCGGACTGGTCGTTGCGCGCCATCGGCTTGTTCGTGGGCATCACCACGACGTCCAGACCGTAGATGTCGCGAAATTCGCGCTCCTCGGTCTTTGCGGTACCGGTCATGCCGGCGAGAAAATCATAAAGACGGAAGTAGTTCTGGAAGGTGATCGTCGCGAGCGTCTGATCCTCGCTGCGGACCTTGATGCCTTCCTTGGCTTCGATAGCCTGGTGGATGCCGTCGGAATAGCGGCGCCCGTACATCAAACGGCCGGTGAACTCATCGACGATGACGACTTCGCCATCTTTGATGATGTACTGCTGATCGCGGTGGAACAGATTCCAGGCTTTGAGAGCGGCGTTGAGTTGATGCGCCAGTTCGATGTTGCGCTGATCGTACAGATTCTGGATGCCCAGCATCTTTTCGACCTTCGCGACGCCTTCTTCGGTAATCGGGACGGCGTGCGCTTTTTCATCGACGGTGAAGTCGACGTCTTTCTTCAGCCGCGGAAGAATCTGCGCGAACTTCTCGTACAACTCCGTCGGCTCGGTGCCCTGACCGCTGATGATAAGCGGCGTGCGCGCCTCGTCGATGAGAATCGAGTCGACTTCGTCGACGAGCGCGAAGTACAGCTCGCGCTGCACCATGTCTTCGACTTGCCACGCCATGTTGTCGCGAAGATAGTCGAATCCGACCTCGTTGTTGGTCACGTACGTGACGTCGCAGCCGTACGCAGCGCGGCGCGCGGCCGGCTCCATATCGTGCTGAATGATTCCGACCGTCAGACCGAGCATCTCGTAAATCGGGCCCATCCACTCCGCGTCGCGGCGAACCAAATAATCGTTGACCGTGACGACGTGCACGCCTTTGCCTTCGAGCGCGCGTGCGTAGACCGGGAGCGTCGCGACGAGCGTCTTGCCCTCGCCCGTCTTCATTTCGGCGATACGTCCTTCGGTCAGGACTTGGCCGCCCATGATCTGCACGTCGAAGTGCCGCATTCCCAGCGTGCGTTTGCCGGCCTCGCGGACGACCGCAAACGCTTCGGCCAGCAGCGAATCCAGCGTCTCGCCGTTTTCAAGACGATCGCGAAACTCAGCGGTCTTGCCGCGCAGTTGGTCGACGGAAAGCGCCTCCATTTGCGACTCGAGCGCGTTCACTTTTTCCGCGGTCTTGCGCAGGCGGGCGACTTCCCGCTCGTTACCGTCAAACAGGGTCTTTAGGAATGCCATATCTGTTACTACTACCGTTCGCTTAGACTGAAGGTTGCTCCGCCGAAACGTGCGGCGCCAGCGCAAGCGTCACGGTGAACGTGCTGCCCTCGCCCTCCGTGGACTGAACGGCGATACTGCCGCCGTGCGTTTCGACGATTTTCCGGCTGACGTAGAGGCCCACACCGGAGCCGGAGATGCCTTTGCGCCGGGCGTTGCTCGCTCGGCCGAAGCGCGAAAAGACGGTGCCAAGTTCGGAGGCCGGAATCCCAATCCCCCGGTCGCTGATGGCGATTGTGGCGTTGGCCTCGCCCTTGGTGATGCGGACGAGGATTTCGTCCTGCGAGTACTTCAGCGCGTTCATCAGCAGATTGTCGAGCACGTGGTTGAAGCGCGCCGGGTCCAGCGAAACCATCACTGGTTCAGCAGGTGCGACGACTTTAATGCGCTCCTCGCCCCGATTGTGGGCTTTCACGCTTTCCGCCACAATCTCGCGCAGATCCAGCGCCGCCCGCTCGAGTGAAAACCCGCCGGCTTGCGTTTGGGCGAGGGCCACCGCGTCATCGGCAAGCCTCACGAGCCGCTTGGTCTGCGAATAGATGGTCTGCAACTCCTCCTGCAGTTCCGGCGGGGCATTCTCGAGCAGCAACTCGCAGTAACCCAAGATGACGGTCAGCGGCCCCTTGAAGTCGTG
>DASSZL010000130.1:0-7822 GCA_035713505.1 Vulcanimicrobiaceae bacterium
GAATCACCTGCCTGTGGCAAATCAGCGGCCGGTGCACCATTTCGTTCGATGAGTGGATGCGTCTGGACAACGATTACATCGACACGTGGTCGCCGCTTCGCGACCTCGAGATTCTGGCGAAGACCATACCGGCCGTCGTTCGAAAGGACGGCGCTCATTAAACCTAACCTCCGGCTCGTCGAGCCGGAGAAGCCCGCGGCGCGCGCCCGACTTGCGGGATCGGCGCTGTTCGTCATGGCCGCAACCTTGGGTTCGACCATCCTCGGTTTCTCGCGCGAGGTGGTGAATGCCCGATACTACGGTACGCGGTGGGAAATGGATGCGTTTCTCGCGGCGACCGTGATTCCGATGATTTTGTTCGGCGTGTTCAACGGCGCGCTCGTAAGTGCGCTGGTGCCGACGTTCTCTGAGTATATTGCCCATGGCAAAGACGAGGAAGCGTGGCGCTTGGCGAACACCATCATCAACGGCCTCCTGATCATGCTCACGGTCGGTGCGATACTCGGGTACTTCTTAGCGCCCTATTACGTGCCGCTCATTGCGCACGGTTTCCCCGCGCCGGAAGCCGGCGTGACGATTCGAATGACGCGCTGGCTGATGCCGAGCATCGTCGCGGTCAGCATTTCCGGCGTGCTGAGCGCAATTCTGAACGCGCATCATCGATTCCGGGCGGCGTCGCTCACCGGCATCGCGCTCAATGCCGTGACCATTACGTGCGTCCTTCTGCTGCATCGCCAAATCGGTATCTACGCCGTTGTTCTCGGTACGGCTCTGGGCCTGTTCGCGCAGATGCTCGTTCAGGTACCTGCGCTTCTCAAGACGCGCAAATATCGTTTTACGCTCGATTTGCATCATCCGGGTTTGCACCGGATGTGGGAGCTGCTGGGCCCAATCATCGTTGGATCCGCCGCGGGTCAAATTGCGCTATTTTTCGATCGCTATTTTGCCTCGACGCTTTCGCCCGGCTTTATGGCCGGCATGAACTACGCCACGAAACTGGTCAACTTCCCGCAACAGATATTCGCCGCGGCGATCGCAACGGTTATCTTTCCGCTGCTCGCTTCCCAATTCGCGCGCGAAAACCGGATTGCCGTAGCGGGCAGCGTCACGCTAGGCTTGCGCTTGGTGAACTTCATCACGATCCCCAGCGTGTGCGCGCTTATGGTGCTGGCATATCCGATGGTGCAAACGCTATTCGAACGGGGCAGCTTTCACGCATCGTCGACCGCTCTTTGTGCCGGCTTGCTGCCGTATGCCGCCGTAGGCCTCGTGGCGCTGGCCGCCAACGTCGTGCTCACGCGCTGCGCCTTTGCGTGCAAGGAAGTGAGTTGGACCGTTGCGATTTCCGTGTTTACGGTTGTCGTCAACGTGCTTCTTTCACTGTTGTGGCTGCAGCCGCTCGGCGCCCGCGGCCTGCTGCTCGCCAATTCAGTCAGTCAAACGATGCAGGCGGTGATGCTGCTCGTGCTCGTCGGACGTCTGGTGCCTCGCCTGGACTGGCGTACGCTTGGGGTATCCGCCCTCAAAATTTGCATCAGTTCGGCGATTATGGTCGGAACGCTGCACTGGATCGCGGCACTCGGCGTACAGCCGCCGCATTTCTTTGCCGCGCGAGCGTGGTTCTTGTTCGGCCAGATCGCAATCGGCTCGCTCGCCTTTGTCGCCTCGGCGCTCGTACTCAACGTCGAGGAACTGACGATCGCGTTGCATCTCATCATGCAGAAGTTCGAGCGCAATCTGCCCAGCCCGCCGGAAAACCGCGACGTACCTATCGCGTAAGGCGCTGCGCTCGTTTGATCGCGCTCTCACCCTTCGCGCACAGGAGGTTTGCTTCGCCTCGGTCCGGCTCTACGCGTTCCAGGAATCGCCGGTCGTCCTCCCGCAAGACGTGCCTGAGCGGTTGCCGGTCCGTGCCTGTTTCCCAAATGTCGAAGCCGAACGAACGCAGCTGTTCGATGAATTCGAACGGGTCGATCCCTGCAGCACGCATGCCGTACGGAAAGAACTCGGTAAACAACAGAACGTCGGGGTTGCTGCCCAAAACACCCGTCATGCCTTTAAGGGCATGCCCTTCGAAGCCTTGAATGTCCATTTTGATGAAGTCCACGCGCGGCCAGCCGGCGACGAGATCGTCCACGCGCGTCATCGGCACTTCCGTCGTCTTGCGATCCTTGGCCGCGGCGATGCCGTGCCGTTCTTCGGTAAAATACATTCGGTTGTCACCCAGATTGCCCGAGGCGGCAACGTATAGCGTCGCGGTGCCGGGTTCGCTGCCCACGGCCGTCTGCGCGATGGTCACGACGGGGGCGTTCGCGCGCTGTTCGACGTTCTTGCGCAGCAGCCGCGCGTTGTTCGGCTCCGGTTCGATTGCCAGAACGCGACCGCCGCTGCCGGTGAGTTCGGCGAACAGTACCGTGAAATAGCCGATGTTCGCGCCGACGTCGATCACGAAATCGCCCGGACGGATGAGCCGTTCGTACAGCATCGTTTCGAGCGGCTGCCATTTGCGGTAGGCAAGGATCTCGAAGCTGACGATCGTGTCGTGCAGATTGACGGTGAAGGGTTTGTTCCGGATCCGCGTCGTCAGATCGTCGCCGTAAAACAATCGCAGGAAAGCCAGCGGGACCGAGCTGAGTGCCGCTTCCGGACCAAAAAAACGATGGTGCACCGCTTTGATCGGGGCGATGAGCCGCGCCACGTTTTGCGACGTGAACAAGCCGCTGCGAATCGCAAGCGGGCCGCGAATCTCGTCCCAGAGTTCGAGCGCCGTTGAACGCGGAATGCCGACACGCTCGGCTGCGTCGAGAAACGCCGGTTTTTCTACATTCATCCGTCGAGGTTTTCGACGATTTCGGTTGCAATCTTGTCAGCCATGCCGTCAAGCGAACGGATTAGCGCGCGCCCACGCTCCACGCTCGCGACGTCCATGCGTTCAACCCCTTGGGTGAGATACTGCACTAGTCCCTCCGTCGAGCCGTCATATCTGGCTACGAATTCGCCGAGCGCGCGGATGACGTCGCGGTTGTCGTCGATGGCGACGACTCGAACGCCGGATGCAACGTAATCGAAATATTTTGAAGGCAGCAGATAGCCGATGGGTTCCGCGGACACCGCGACATCGCACTGCCGAAGGATACCGCCCATCATCTCGGGCGCGACATGATCGATGAAACGCAGACTGCCTTCCCGCAAGAGCGCTGCGCCGAGAGACTCGAAATATCCGCGTTCACCGTAGCCGAGCAGCAGCAAAACGACGTTCATGCCCCGTGCGCGTGCCGCGGCGACGGCTTCGAATTGCCTTTCGATGCCCCGCACGCCGCGTTGCAGGCCTCCGGCATACACGATGATCGTCGCGCTCTGCCAGCCGAACTCTTTGCGAATATCGCGCCGCACTAACGGCGCCGGGGCATTGTTGCCGCGGATGTTGTACATGAGCCGCACGAAGCCGCCATACCGTTTGGCGTAGAATTCTCTTGCGGTAGGCGATGCAGTGATCGTGACCGCCGCCGCAACCCCCACGAGCCGCTCGGAAAGCGCAATCCACGGCGTGGCGATTGCCCAATGCTTTCCGAACGTCGCCGGCAGGACGTACTGCACCAGATCGTGCGCGTCGTAAATCACGGTCTTTCCGGACAGCCGCAGCAGCAGCGCGTAGATGCCGTTGTAAGGTGCGCCAATCGAGCTGATGACCGCGCCCGAGGCCGGCGTTGCCAGTCCTTTCCACAACGGCCAAAGGCGCCGGAAAAGCCGGGATTTCGTACACGTGCATTCGATTGCGGGAGCGCCTGAGCAATAGCCCAGCACCGTAACGGCGGCACCGGCGTTTTCCATGGCGCGCCGCAAACGGTCCACGCGGTATGCGTAGCCGCTGTTCTTCGAAAGATCGTCTTGCGCCACGTACAGCACCCGAGGCAGATGCTGGCTCACCGCAGCCATAACGCTATCGCGCTGCCCAAGGCGAAAAGCAGCCAAAGTATCAGGCTGATGTGCACGAGAAACTCCCAGGACGCGGCAGGCGCGTAAAAAAGAAACGCCCGCGAACCGGGGCGCGCCTGAATTTCCCAGGCGTTCCCATAGCCGGCAAACACGACGTGACGCAGCACCGTTCCCGGTTCTACGCGCAGCCGCCACGCGTCGTCGTACGACTGCTTGAGCACGACCCAGCGATCCGACGGCGATAAACGCATCGACGCGCACAGGCAGTCCGCCGAGAACGGCACGGGCGTTTCCGCGGAATCTCGCACGGCACGAATGTCGAGCGGGCGATACGGCGCGCGGACACGCGCGAACTCGATGACGAGCGCGGCGCCGCCCTCAACTCGCAGGCAGGCCGCACCCGAAACCGGCACCCAGGACGCGATACGGTACTTGACGTGCTCGAGACGGCCGCCGGCAAAGAGCTTGCCGGCGAAAAGCACGACGTGCGCGTAACCGTTTCTTCTCGCCGCGGCCGGTATGGGCAGCTCGCGGTTGGACCAGGTCAGTGCCGCGTCCGGCCAAAACGCGATTTGCGGATCGAGCCACCACCAGTAGTCGGCCCGCACCCACGTTTGCGCGGGATCCCATGCGTCTCGCGAGACCTGGGGCTGTGTGCGCAGCGCAGGCGCTACTGCGTCGGGATCGTGCGGATCGACGTATGCGCCGCGTTCCAAAATAAAACCGTCCGTGAACCGCGCTCTGAACGGATCGCGCACGACAGGCAGCGCCCTGCGCAATTCGACGAGCGGCTGCGGCGTTTCTTGCCAAAATCTGCCGCCGTGATCGCGGTGAAAATAGCGCTTTGCTTGAAGCTTTTCGGCGGGGCTGAGCGGCGATCCGTCGATGGGATTCGATTGAAGGTACGGGCGTGGAAGCACGGCGCTGACGCCGGCTGCGCGCAGCCATCCCGCGTAGCGCTCCGGATCCGTTTCTCCGAGCAGCAGTGAAGCGCCGATGGGCCCATATTGTTCGGCAGAATTGAGCGGAAACCAATTGCCGATGCTGTTCGCGTCCGGGTCGACTCCCCGATACGCCGTTCCGCGCGGCCCCAGCGGCGGAACGGCGGGCGTCAACAGAAAGCGGGACGCAAAGCGGGGAACGGGCCGCGAGAACAGCGCCTGAGTACGCGCGCCGTAGTCCCATGATTGCAGCGTGCCCGCGTACGCCGGAGGAATCCACAGCGCAAGCGCTCCGGCGCATGCGATGACGGCGATTGCCGTCGCTGCAGCTGGACGCAATCGGTCCAAGCACACCGCTGCCAGAACGGCGGCGAGCAGCCACATCGGCTCGGCAAAATGATAGAGTTCGCGGAACGTGCTCGCCCACAAGAACCGGTCGAACAAATACTGCAACGCAGCCGCTAGCGGTCCTTTCACGCCCGACACCAGCAGCAGCGCAAAAATCCATGCGAACGCGAATACGGCAATTCGCGAATCGGATCGGCGTACGATCGCGGCGCCGCATGCGGCGATCGGAACGATCCACAGCAAGAGTTGCGCCCACGGCACGACGCCGAGCGCCCGTTCGGCGTAGCCGGGCGCGTAGCCCAGACCCACGATCGCCGAGAAAAACGGCGCGCTGTTGTTCGCCTCCCACATCGGGATGGTTTGCATACCGGCGTAATGTGCCGCCGAGTGGGCGGCAAAACTCCCGTACAATTCCGGCATCGTCAGCATCGTGCCGCAGCCTGCGAGGACCACGATTTCGAGCAATGATCTCGTGCCGCGCGCCTTCGCTGCGAACAGCGCAATGCAGACGAGGAGCGTCATGACCCAGATCTGCGGCTGCAGCGCGGTAAGCGCGATGAGCGATCCGGTCGCGACGGCACGAGCGAGATTTCTTCCGTCATAACGTACGGCCGACGCAAACGCCCACGGCATGGCCGCAATGGAGATCATATAGTACCAATGGCCGGCGACGAACTTGTTGAACATCGGCGGGCCGAGCGCGGCCGTGATCGCGGCGCAAACCGCGACCGGCGCGCTTACGCGCAATGCGCGCGCGAGCGCTAGTACGCCGGCACCGGTGAAAAACACGGAGAGCGCGATTCCCGCGCACATGATCGTCCGGGTCGAAAATCCGAGCGACAAGAAATGAATCAGCCAGAGCACGGGATGGTTCACGATCCGCACGCGCGGATCGCCAAGTCCCGCGGAGTCCCAAACGCGCAGCACATCCGGAATCGCCGAACGCAGTTGATCGTCGATGAACGGCCAGCGCCAGTCTTGCCCGAAGTTGGGAATGCCCGCGGAGAACAGCGTGGATCGGAACGCGAAGATCACGGCCGCCAAGATGACGGCCGGGCTGATTAGTCGAGCGATCTCGCGTCCTGTTTCGGCGCTTCTCGTCCGAAGATAACGGCTAGTACGAGTAAGAAGAACGCTGCGTTGCCGAAAAATTCCGCGCTACCTTCCAATCGAAATTCGTGAAGAAGGATGGCCGCCGCGAGCGATGCGATAGCCGCACGCGGCGCAAATCGCCCTATGAACGCCGGTACCGTAGTTGCCATGCGATGATACCGAAACCAAGAAGCAGACCGGCGGCGCTCAGCACGTTCATGAGGTTGAGGACGAAGAGTTCCCCTCCCTGCGAAACGAACCACGCGTTGCGCCAGCCGTCTGCGACGACGTGCTTTGGAAAGGTGAGGCCGTGTCCGGCCACCACGGCAATCCAGGACGGATCGTACAGGCGATTGAGCACCGCCAGCCCTTCGAAGTCCGCCGGCAGCGGCGCGCGGACGCCGCCCATGCTGCAATGCACGCCTGGGGATTGGCAGTCGAGTGCCGGCGGCGGCGCCGGCGCCGGCGGCGCTCCGGCTGCCGCCACCGAGGCCATGGGTGAAATCCGGCCGAGATGCATCGCCGCCGGCCCGGCACTGCCCTGGAGCGCGCGGACAATCACCGGCGCGGCGGCCTTCGAGGGCCGCCGCAGCAGCGTCAGCTGCGCATCCACGACTTGGCTGCCGCCTTGCGGCACATCGGCAGCGCAGATGGCCGAAATGCCGGTCAGCCTTGCGGAGGGGCCGGCAAACGCTTGCACGGTGCCCAGGGTCGCAAGCAGGCCGCGGCCATCCCCGGCGGCTGCCAGACTTTGATGATACGCTTGCGGTTTGCCGCCCGCGGTTCCCGAGAGGGAAACCGTCCCTCCGCCATCCGCCGCGCACCCGTCGATGCGCAGGCCGACGACCGCATCGCGCAGGCCCGGTATGCGCCAGTTGAGCGTCACCGGCAAGCGGTATCCGCTGATGGCGAGCGCGTCCGCGGAGCGGTTCGGAACCCAATCGACGGTATGGTCGGCCTCTTCTATCGACAACGCGCGTGGACCGGAGAAACTCACCACGCCCTTTACGGCGCGTCCCCCTATCTGTCCCGAAACCAGTGCTCCCTGTGCCGGCCCGAGCCCTAAGGGCGGCCCGATCTCCGCGCTCGTCAGGTTTCCTCCCGAGCTGAGCCGCAGCACGCGGCCGCTCGTCTGAACGGTACCGCGTGCGGGAAGCATGGGCGTGAAGGAACCTTGCCAAGCGGTTTCAACCAAGCGCGCTCCGGCAACGGCGTTTTTCAACTGCGAGAGATCGTTGCGATCGGCCGGCGCGATCAGCTCGACTCCGCTAAAGCGCAGTGCGCCCATGTCGACGGGCAGCGAATTCTGCCGCAGGCAGCTGCCGGCCGCGTAGTCTAGGTGCACCGGCTGATTGGGAAGCAGCAGTGCCGCACAGCGATAGAGCACGTTGTGAGAAGCGAACGTGAGGAGTGCGGTAAGCATAGGCGCCGTCGAAGGCGCGGGCAAAAACTCGATGGACGGATGATCGGCGCCCGTGAAACCTATCGTCGTCGAACCAAGCGAA
>DASSZL010000131.1:0-2851 GCA_035713505.1 Vulcanimicrobiaceae bacterium
CAACGTCAAAGTTCAAGTCGCGGGCGACTTGAATCTCTTCGACGAGCCGGAAGCGCTCGACGCGCTCGCAGTACTGTGGGCGGTACACGATCCGTTCCGTCATGACTATCTGCTGCGCGTGCTCTCCGGGCCGGCGCTCGCGCTATCCGATGCGACCGTCTACACCCTATGCAGCGAGCCGCCGGATACGCAAACACTGCTATTCGAAGAGCTCGCAGGGGAATCGAATGGAGCGCGTTCGGGGCGCTGGGATCCCAAACGCGATCTGCGTCTGGCATGGAACGTTCTGCGCGGCGATCAGGATGCGCGGCTCTCGCCCACGGCTCGCGAGCGGGTGCAGGGTCTGCGCGAACGCGCGGCATCATGGCGAGACGCGCTCGCGCGCATGGAACTCCCGGATTTCGCACGGCTTGTTTGGAGCCAGGGGTTGGCGCCGGCCGGCCCTCCCGCGAGTGCGGCGGCGGCTTACCAGCAGCAAACGCTCGCGCGTCTGCACGAGCGCATCGTCCGCTTCACGCAAACGCACCCGCATGCCTCGCTGGGCGAATTTTTAGATTACGCGCAAGCCCGCATGGAGCACGATTTTGAAACGTGGGAAACGAGCGAGCGCGGGGGGGCAGTGAGAATGCTCAGCCTCGATGCCGCTCGCGGCCGGGAATTCGATCACGTCATCATCCCGCGAGCCCGTGCGGGGTCCTTTCCTCGCTGGTACGCACCCGATGCATTTCTCTATAGCCCGAGCCTGGGCATGATCGCCAAAGAAAACGTCGGCGACGCACGCGCCGCGCGCACCGCGAAGTTCACGTATTACATGTACCGCACCAAAACGCGAGAGGCGTACAATCGCGAGGAGCGGCGCGCTTTCGTCTACGCGCTCCGGCGCGCGAAGAAAAGCGCCCTCGTGACCGCTTGCGAACGCGCGACGCGCGGCATCGCAGCTCCGGAGTTTTTGGCGGAACTGCAGGCGGCGCGGCTGCCGGGCATCGTAGACGTTTCAGATCGATGGCGCCCCACGCGGGCCGTTTTTGCGGGATGACCCTGCACCTCACGGAGATTTCGGCGCAAGCGTACGCCGAGCGCGTGCTTCCCCTGACCGAACCGCTGTGGGCGAACGGCCGCAGCTTCGAATCCTATGCCGCGCATACCACCGAACTCGCGCATACCGCGTACGGCCGCAAGTCGTATCGCACGCTCGCGCTCTCCGACGGCGGCAACATCCTTGCGACGTTCAAGCGTTACGAACGCGAAGCCCGGGCCGGCAATGCGCGGCTGCGCGCCATAGGAATCGGCGCGGTCTTTACGCCGGAGCCGTTCCGTGGCCAAGGGTTTGCCAGCGCCATGCTCGGCATGGCGCTGGACGACGCGCGCGCCGCCGGCATCGACTTCGCGTTTCTCTTCTCGGATATTCATCCGCAGTTTTACAAAGACATCGGGTTTGCGGAATTGCCGTCGCGATCGATTTCACTTCGCGCCGATTCCTTGCGCGCAGCCCGCATCGGCGCGCAGCCAATCGGCGAGCGCGACTGGAGCGCCGTTCGCGGCTGCTTCGACGCGATGGAAGCGGCGCGTGACTGCGCGCTCGTTCGTTCCCCTGCCGTCTGGAACTGGTTGCGCGCTCGCATAACGCAGGCCGCGCAGCACGCGCATGCGCAGCCGGTGAACTTAGCGGTGCGCGAAGGGCGGTCGATCGCGGCATACGTGATCGGACAACGCGAACCGCGGCACGATGCCTACGTCATCGATGAAGTCGCATACGCGGGTGCTGCAGCGCGCGACTTGGTTCCCGCGCTGCTGCGCTGCGCGGCCGGAGATCTGCGCCGAATCGCCGGCTGGCTTCCGCCGGCCCCCGTGCGCAGCATTTTTCCACGCGGCTCAGTGCGCCGCCGCAGCAATGCGATCTTCATGATCGCGCCGCTCAGTGGGGGCGGCAAACGTTTCTTGGAGTGCGCGCAATCGCCCGGAAGCGCCGACTCCGTCTGGTCGCTGGATCACATTTAGAACAGGCTCTGCTGTTTGGATTCGCCCGTAACCAGCGAGGCGACGCGCGTTCCCAGCAGACGCACTGCGCCGTGTCCGAGATCCGCACGGCGCAAACAATGCACCGCGGCCACGAAGATCTGCCGCGCCTGAGCGGTCGGCTCGGCAAGGTTTGTTTGACGTGCGACGATTTTGAAATCGGCGCGTTTGATCTTGATACCGATGGTGCAGGCGCAGAGGCCTTCGCGTTCGAGTTTCTGCGCCAGTTCAATCGCTTGTTCGCGCAGCACCTCGCGCAGACGCCGCTCGTCTCGTACGTCGTATTCGAACGTCTCCTCGGTGGAGATTGATTTGGTCTCGCGCTGCGGCTCGACGGGGCGCCGGTCGACGCCGCGCGCGAGATCGCGCACCTCGAGCCCCCACGATCCGAAGATCGCCTTTGCCTGCTCGTCGGTCAGCGCGGCGACGTCGCCGATCGTCACGATATTGCGCTCCAGCAGGCGCGCCTGCGTCTTCGGTCCTACGCCCCACAGGCGTCCGACCGGGAGCGGCGCGAGAAACGCCGCTTCTTCCCCGGGCACCAGCGCCTGCAGACCGTTGGGCTTGCACGAGTCGGAGAGAATCTTGGCGACCATCTTTCCGGTCGCCACGCCGGCGCTAACGGTCAAACTCACACCGTCGAGGATTTCGGCGCGGATCGTTTGCGCGAGAGCGATCGCGTCCTCGAGCGCGACGTCCCCGAAATCGACGAACGCTTCGTCCATCGAGAGTCCTTGCACCGGATGTCCGCGCCGTTCGAGAATGCCGAAAATGGCGCGGGAAACCTCGCGGTATTTTTGCATGTTCGGACGCACGACGACGAGGTGCGGGCACG
>DASSZL010000132.1:0-7025 GCA_035713505.1 Vulcanimicrobiaceae bacterium
GGCGCGCGACCGCGAACTCACCGCGCACCCGCGCGATGTCGGCGCCCAAGGCGAGCAGCGTGCCCGAGGCCATGATGTCCATGCCGCCGACCAGCGGCAGCGCGATCGTCAGCTCGCGTTCGGCGCGATCGATGTCGCCGATGCGCGCGCGCATCAAGCCGAGCAGATAAAACAGATACCCTTCGAAGTAATTCTTGGGTTCGTCGCCCACGCCGTTTTCCGAGGCGAAGCGCTCGAGCATCTCTTCCGCTTCTTCGAGCAAACCGATGTAACTCATGAACAGAATGCGGAAAACCAAAATGTAATAGCGTTCGAGCGGCGTGACGTCGGGCGAGAGCGTCCGCCACAGCGATTCCGCCTCGTCGAGCAATTCTTCCGTGTCGATGCAGAACATGCGCAGCAGCGCGGTAACTGCCCACAACCGGGGATAGCGCTGCACCAGCGCCCGATCGAGCGAGGAGAGAATGCGCGCGTACTGCATCGAAGGCGCGTGATCGCGGATGACTTCGTGCCGCCCCAGCGCCTGCGCCGCTGCTGCCTGGTCGCCGCGCGCCAGGTGCAGTTCCGCGGCTCGCTGATAGCGTTTTTCCTGCGAGTGCGCCTCCGCCGCGCGCGCGAGCACTTCACGACGCCGGTCTTCGTGATGTTCGAGCAGCAGCGAACTAAGCAGCGGATGCATCGAAAACACGCCGTCGGCCGTGCGCGTCAGAAAGGGCGACTCTTTCGCGAAGTCCGCCAAGGCGCGGACCGCCCCATGGTCCGCGAGCGCCGCCTGCAGATCCTCGATCTTCGCGCTTGGAATGCAAGCACAGACGAAGAGCGCCTCGACGAGCGGGGGATCGAGCGAAGCCAGCACCTGATCGGCCAGGTAGTCGTGCAGTTCTTCGAACGCGACGTCGTCGAGCGACTCGAGCAGCGTCTCGATGCGGCCTTCGTTGGCGAAGCGCTTTAACAGGAAGACCGCGATTGGCCAGCCTTGCGATAATTGCATGATGCGCGCGACCATGACCGGATCGTCGGCGTGGTTGCGAAAGAGCGTCGCCAGCTCCGAGCGGTCGAACGCGAGGTCCTCGGCACGCAACGTGAGGATCTCGTGCGGGGGCGCGAAGCGCGTGAGATGGACGCGCAGGCTCTCGCGCGAGCAGATCACGATCGAGCGGCCTTCGGGACAGTGGGTGAGCAGACGCGCGAAAAACTCGCGGGCCGATCCGTTGCGCGCGATGTGCTCGGCATCTTCGAAAACGAACGTGGTGCCCGTGACCGGCGCCTTCCAGGCTTCGAGCGCCAGATTCACCCGTTCGGCCACGCTCGTGCCGCCGTCGCCCAGCATCAATTCGCGCTGCGTGAGGGTCTGCGTGCGAGAGGGCGTCTCCATGGCCAGAGCCGGGACCAGGCGTCTGGCCAGATCGAGGTCGTCCAAGATGCCCGAGGCGTCGCAGACGGCCGCGGCGCTCCGGGTCGCGATCAGCTGCCGCGCCAGGGTGGACTTGCCGAAGCCCGCCGGCGCGATGAGCGCCAAGATCCGGGGCTGGACGCGCTCCAGTCGATCCAGCAGCGAATCACGCCTGATCTCGTGCAGCGCGCCGGTTGCTATAGCCATTGCCGGAGATAGTACGACGCTACCCCTCCGTAAGACTTCCGTCGGAGGGCAACCCGTGTAAGCAGCTTGTAAGAGACTCGTGATGGTCCGTAAGACCCAGGAAAATAGCGCACGGTATCCTTGCCCTATGCCTCCGCGGGAATCGGCTTTCCCAGCGGGGCGCAGAGCCGTTATCTTCACGCTCTAGGGGAGACTCAGGTAAATGGCCCTACCACAAGAAACCGCCGCGGCACGCGTTTTGGTCGTCGGCAAGGACTCCGTCGTCACACGTACGCTCAGCAAGCTGCTCGAGTTGGACGAGCGTATCGAGGTCTTGGGTGAGGCGGCGTCCGTCGGCACCGCGCCCATCTCGGATTTGCGCCCGGACGTCATCATCCTCGACGAGGACGGACAAAGCGTCGAAATCGCGCAAGCCCGTACATATATTGAAGAAGTTTCGCCCGCGAGCAAACTGTGCGCGCTCGAGACGCTGCGCGACATGACGGTCAGCGAGCTGCTCGACACCGTGCGCACGCTCGCGCCGCCGCACGGCTCGCAGGCCAACCGGCACCTGCGCGTTATTGCGACCGGCCAAGAGCGGGACGCGCTGGCCACCCTCTCCGAGCGGGAACTGCAGGTAGTGGGCTTAGTGGCGGAAGGTCTCTCGAACAAAGAGATCAGCTCGCGCTTGGCGCTCAGCGACAAGACCGTGAAAAACCACATCTCTCATATTCTCGCGAAGATGGGGTTAACGGCCCGCACGCAAGTCGCGGTCTACGCTATTCGAGCCGGCTTCGTCTAGATTTCTCCATCGAGTGCAGCAGCAAAACGCCCGGTACCGCAACGTACCGGGCGTCTTTGCATCGCTCCACGTTTCACCGGATCTCCTTTCGGGGAACTTCGGAGCATGCGTGACGCTCGACCCAACTGGCCGAATGGGATCGGTCTCTTAGTGATTCACTTGGGCGCAATCGGCGTGTTTTTCCCGGTCTTCTTTTCGTGGTGGGCGGTTATCACCGCGGCGATCATCGCCTACGCGACCGGCGCCTGGGGCGTAACGCTGTGCTACCACCGCACGCTCTCGCATCGCAGCGTGCGCCTGCGTAAGCCCGTGGAATACGCGAGCGCGATTCTGGGCGCGCTGGCGTTTCAAGGCGATCCCATTTCCTGGGTCGCGACGCATCGCGTACATCATGCGAACTCCGACGAGCCGGGCGACCCGCACAGCACGCGCCTGGGTTTCAGCTGGGCGCACGTGGAGTGGCTCTTCAAACCGAATGCGAACATTCCACGCACCGGCGAAGAGTTTCGCAAATATTGTCCGGACCTGTGGGACGAACCGTTTTATCGCGTGCTGTTTCGCATCCATCTGCCGATGCAGATAGCGCTTGCGGGTCTGCTGTTCGCGCTGGGCGGCTGGCCGTTCGTCATCTGGGGGATCTTCGGCCGCCTCGTGTTCGCGTACCATACCACGTGGCTGGTGAACAGCGCCACGCACATGTTCGGCTACCGCACGTATAAGACCACCGATCGTTCGACCAACTCCTGGTGGGTCGCGCTGCTTTCATTCGGAGAGGGCTGGCACAACAATCATCATGCGTTTCCGTATTCCGCGCGCCACGGCATGGCATGGTACGAGATCGATCTGACGTGGTGGACGATTCGCTTGCTCCGGTTGATGCACTTAGCCGACAAGGTGCGCGTGCCCAGCCGCGCGATTCGCGACCGGTTACGACTTCGAACCAGCTAAATTAGGGGATAACGTCCCCATGAGCAAACGGCGCAGCAGGGGAGCGGTCATCGCCATTGTCGTGATTATCGCCGTTGCCGCCGCCGTTTACGCGTTTCGCCTGCCGGTCGCCCGGTTCGCGTTCGCGAAAGGTCTGGGCGCCGCCACCGGAACCAGCGTGTCAATCGGCCGCTTGTCGATGCACGGCGGCCGCGCCGTTTTGACGAACGTACGGATCAGTGCGCATCGCGAACCGCTCGCGGTTTTGCCGCGCGTCGACGTTGCGTACAATCTGCACGATTTGCTGCCCGGCAGCAAGCACCGGTTCGGCCTGCGCGCCATTACGATTTATCAGCCGCGCATCACCATCGTGCACAATCCCGACGGTACGTACAACTTACCGCACTTGGCCAAAGGCGGCCCCGCCAAAGGCAACGCCGCGCCGATGAACTTCAGGATGCGCGTGATCGGCGGCACGATAGCGGTTCGCGACAACACGCGCCTGGATCCCAAGGCCCGGCGCCTGTTCATCGACGGCGTGAACATCGCGGCGAACGTCAACACGGCCGCGCGCACGCATTACACGGCTTCGATGGCCTACGATGATGCCGGCGTCCGGTATCCCATCAACGGACGCGGCACGATGGACGCCGGGCTCGGTTTCAATTATCAGCGCTGGACGGCGGCGCACGTCCCGCTTCCGCAGCTCGTGAACTACGCGCTCAACAATGCGAACCTGCGGCTGCGCGCGGGCTACTTGGACAACCTGGACGCGCGCTATTACGGCAAGATCGCCGCCACCGCGTACTTGCGCGGCGGACGCGTCACCATGCAAGGCGTTACGGCGCCGATCGAAAACGTGCATGGCCCGCTGGGCGTCACCAGTTCCGGTTTGACCACGCCGCATATTGATGCGACCATCGCCGGCGCCCCGATCCGCGTGAACGGCGCGATCTACGATCCGGCGCATCCGAATTTCCGTCTGGTCCTACATGCGAGCGGCGATGTGGCGCGGCTGAAACATCTCACGGCGGCGGCCGCGCGGCTGCCGCTGCGCGGAAGCATCAACCTGGCGCTGCTGGTCGAAGGCGCGGTTCGCACGCCGCTCGCACTGATCCTCATGCATTCGCCCGAGATCGATTATCGCGCGATGCCGCTGCGAAACCCGAACGGCATGCTGGCATTCGACGGACACACCGCCACCGTGCTCAACTTCGGCGTGCAGTACGGCGGATTCACGCTCGGCGCGCGCGGCCGCATGGCGCTCGTCAAAGAACACAACGCGCTCGAAGCCGTGGCGAATTTCACCGGGCCGAGCAGCGAGCTCCCGTACGCGTCGTCGATTTTCCCGGGCCTGGGGCTGAGCGGCACCGTGCTCGCCACAGCCGACACGCTCAAACGCGTCGACACGCACGGGGTTCTGGACGGCAACGGCTCCGGCGCAACCCTCGCCGGCGCGTTCAACCTCGCGAGCAACGGTATCGGCAGCGTCATGCTGCGATACCGAAACGGCGCCGAGCGCTTAACCGGCGACGTGGCAATCCATCACCCGCATAACCGGTTGAACGCGCTCATACGCGCGCACGATCTCGCGATTCGGCCGGCCGCCGCCGCGGCGCTTCCCGGTATCCCAATCAAAGGCGTGCCGCCGATCACCGGGACGATCGCGGGCGATGTGTTCGCCTCGCAGCAGGGCAACGCGCTTGGCATGCTGGGCAACGTCGATCTGCGCGGCGCGCAATACGGAAAGATCTCGATCGCGAGCGCGCATGCGCGCTTCGGCGGACCGCCCGGCAACATCCGCGTGGCTTCGCTAACCGCAAACGGCAACTTCGGTTCGCTCAAGGCAAGCGGAACGATCGCCGGCACGAATCACGTCGCGCTTGAAGGCCGCTACACCGGTTCGCTCTCGCAGGTCTCGAGCATCGCGGGCAATCTTCCGGCGCAAGGGTTGGTCGACGCGCCGATTGCGCTGGTGTACGACGGCGGCCGCTCGGTCGCGCAGATTCGCGACGCGCAATTCGCGCACGCCAGCATTCGCGGCATTCCAATCGAAGGATTGAGCGCGACCGTCGCGCTGCGCCCGTCGGCGATTGACGTGTATGCCGCACATGCGCGCGTAGCGCACACCGGCAGCGCGGTTGCGAGCGGCAGCATCGGCAACGGCGGCCGGGTCGCGTTTTCCGTTTCGCGCTTCCCCATCGCGGGGGGTTACGCGGATGCCGCGGCAACGGCGAGCGGATCGCTCAAAGCGCCCGACGCCGGCGGCACGCTGCTGCTGACGGGCGTGCATTATGCGAACTACCCGATCAGCGGCGCTTCCGCGTTCACGTATAACGCCGGCACGGCGAGCGTGCAGGACGCGCTCATCGCCGCCGGGCCCGCGCTCGTCGCGGCGGACGGCGCCGTGTGGCCGAACTACGATCTCAATGCGAGCGCGAGCGGCTTGGTCTCGTATTCGGAATTCCAAGGCAGCGTCGACGCGAACGTGCACGTCGGCGGCGCGAGCGCGACGCCCGTGATCGCCGGTACGATCGACGCGCCGGAAGGCAACCTGCACGGTCTGGCGTTCCGCGACATGCATGCGCGCATCGCCGGAACGCCGCGTGACATGACGATTCGCAACGGTTCGGTTGCAATCGGATCGACGGCGCTCGCATTCAACGCGGCGGTTGCGCCGGGCTCACTGCAGGCGGCGATCGATGCGCCGCACGCGGACCTGGCCGATTTCAACGATTACTTCGATACGGGAGACACGCTGGCGGGCACCGGACGGCTCGCGCTGCAAGTCGCGATGACGCCGTTCACGCTCGCGAGCACCGGCAACGTCAATCTGCAAGGCGTGCGGTTCCGGCGTTTCGACATCGGCAGCACCGTGGCGGACTGGAACACCAGTGGACGCAGCACGTCCGTCGTCGCGTCCGTGGGCGGCCCGCACGGCAGCGCGCACATCGCCGGCACGATCGTGCCGAAAGCCCGGATGATGAACCTGCGCGCTAATGCGCGCGACATCGATCTGACCAACTGGCTGCCGCTGTTCGGCTACAATGCGCCGGTAACCGGCTACGTCAATGCCGACGCAACGCTGCGCGGGCGTTATCCGGACGTCGCGATGAATGCTCGTGCGAATCTGCGCGACGGCACGGTCGGACGCGTGCACATCGAACGCGCGCAGTTCGCCGCGCAAGCCGCGAACGGGCGCGGGCGCATCACGCAGGCGCTCGTGCAGATTCCGTACTTCGTCGCGAACGGCTCGGGGACGTTCGGACTGCACCGCAACGATCCGCTGAACGTCACGGTGCACGGCACCAGCCCGGACGTCGGCAAACTCGTCGCCACGTTCAGCGGCCAGCCCAACAAAATCGGCGGCGCGCTCGATACGACGGTTGCCGTGAACGGCACGCCGCTCGACCCGCGCGTGAACGACGCGCTCACGCTCGTGCAGCTGCGCTACGCGAAGCTCGCGATACCGAAGCTGCAAGCCGCCCTGAACGTCGATCGCCGCCGCGTCGCGCTCACGCAAGGCACGGTCACGCTGCGCAAAGGCACCATCACCGCGACCGGCGACCTGCCGATGCATGCGGGACCCGCTTCACCCGTATCGCTGGCGCTCGCGGCAAACGGCGTGGACCTATCGGATTTCACCGCCGCGCTTCCGCAAGGCACGAAGATTGCCGGAGCGCTCAGCGGTGCGCTGCGCGTGAACGGCACCATGGG
>DASSZL010000133.1:0-3036 GCA_035713505.1 Vulcanimicrobiaceae bacterium
GAGGCCGTCTCTTGACCGACGAACACCTGCGAGAGCGTCATCGCCGGCGAGTTGCTCCACGAGGAATCCTTGGTTTCGGGCAGTTCGTCGACGATCTGCGGCGTGCCGTACTGCACGGCGGTGGTATTGCCTTGATCGTCGGTCGCGGAATAGCCGAGCAGTTCGAAATCCGCCGCGGGCTGCTGGTAGTAGTAATCGGTGGTCGTCTTATAGGTTTGGGTCGGGTACGCGTCGGATTCCACGACGTTGAAGTCGGAAACGCTGCCCGCGCCGTACGGATTCGCGGTGGCCGAAACCGTGAGGTTTTGCGTCACGTTCGCCGTGACGTTCGTCGGCGGAAGAGTCGGAATCGGATATGCAAACGTGTCGGCTTCATTCACCGTACCGCTGAACGCGAAGGTGTTGCCCGAATTTGACGGACGCTGCGTGTACACCGTGAACGGAACTTTGCCCGTTCCGGTGCGCGAGTCGGTCACGAGCAAATTCACCACGCCGCCGTGCGCCGCAGCCGTTACAGCCGCGGTGAACATGGACGATCCGGTCGCGGCCGTCGCAATCGCGTGATTGTCCGTATCGAACGAGGGCACGAACGGAAGCGGATTGCCGTTCGCATCGGCGCCGGAAACGGTGAACGTCCCGCTGCCGCCGATCACGATTTGCTGGTTGGGCGCGGGCGAGGCGCTCATGACGATCGGCGCGGGCGTCGCCGCGGCCGACTGCGCCACGGCGTAGACGATGTACGGTGCCGCGGTTCCGCCGCTTGAAACGCTGACGTACTGCTTGTTCAGATCGTTGGTCGCGCCCCCGCTCGCCACGGTTGCGGTGTCAACGTCCGTGAACGCGCCTTTCGGGTTCAGACGGGCGACGCGAACGACGTCTCCGGACGGTACCGCGGCCATGAGCGTCTCGGTAACCGACAGAGGCGCAAGCACCGCGGCGCTGCCGGTATCGATTGCGAAACCGGCCAAAAAGACTGCGCCTGACGGCAGACTTGCCGTATCGACGCGGCGCGCGGACGGCGAGATCCCCGCCGCGATCTGCGCGAATGACGTGTAGGCGTCGATGGTGACCGTTGCGTTGGCGCTCAGCGAATTCGCCGGAATCTGCACGGCAAGCGCGCCGCCTCCGGGAAGCGCCGCGGAAATCGTTCCGCCGCTGCTTGAGGTGATGGGCGCTTGCTGTTGAGCCGCGGGCGTGGCCTTCGGCGTCGGCGTGGCGTTCGGTATCGAATTCCCGTGTCCGCCGCACGCGGCCACGGCGCTCGCGCACGCAGCAAGAGCCATCGTGACGATAAGTCGACGATGTAGCATTAGTTTTAAACTCCCCTGTTCTCGTAGTGGTGCAGTGTCAACGCAGTAAAACCGAGCGTTTAAAGCGCACGGCCGATATCAAAATCGACACCCTTCCAATGCCCCGTACGTTCGACGGGAAAGCAAGTGACCTCCTAGCAGCTAGGGCGGCTGCCTCGCCGGGTAAGCCAAGCGCAGCAACGTTTGACCCGGGAGGTACGTTTACTCGACATGAAACGACAGATGGCCGCTATCAGTATGGCGCTCACCCTTGCTTGTGCGGCAGTCGCCGCCGCGCAGATGCGGGACGGCGCCGTCATCCGCAACAGCGGATCGACCAATTTCTCCGGCTACACCATCAAAGTCTGGTCCGACGGATCCACCTGGGCAGTGCCCTCGGATCGCGCAGGCACCGCCGTGGGAACGCCGGTGAACGGACATATTTCCGCAGCGCTCGCGCAGACGTTCCTGCGCGACGCCCAGCAGGCGCGCCGGAATCGGGTGATTTCCGAGCATTGCATGAAGAGCGCGTCGTTCGGAACCGTCACGACTGTGCTCTATCACGGCTGGAGCTCTCCGGACTTGGAGTGCCCCGGCGGCGGGTTCGTCGTGGCCTTGGGTGCCGACGCCCACAAGATCGCCGCGCAGTTGAAAATCGCAGGCGGCCGCCGCACGCTCTTGCCGAACGAGCCGCGGCGCGTGCCGACGGAAGGAACGCCAAGCCAAGCGAGCCCTACGCCGGAACCGGCCACCTCTCCATCGTACTAGACCGGGCCGAAAGGAGTATCCACACACCGTGAAGCGCCTCTTCCTCCCTCTTGCGGCGGGAACGCTCGCCATTGGCTTAATGGCTGCCGCGCCGCCGACGCCTGCACCGCAAGTGCCCGCGCCGCAGGCGACACCAACGCCCCAGCTGCAGATCCCCGCCGCGAAAGCAAAAGCCACACCCACGCCGGCTCCGCCCAGCGACGTCGACGACAAGCGCGTCGGTATTTCAGGCGTGTGGGAAGTGCAGATTCAGCAGCCCAACGGCACCGTCTACACGCATTTCAAACTCGACCAAAAAGGCACCGCGCTGACCGGTCAATATCTCGATACGAACGGCAAGAAGTATCCGCTGGAAGGCAGCGTCGCTCAAAAGGACGTGCACATCGTCGTTACCATGCCGAACGGTTCGGCGATGGTCTTCGACGGCACGCTCGACGCGACGACCGATATGGAAGGTATCCTGGCTTCAACCAAAGATATGATTGGTTTTACTGCCGCGTACAGGCCGAAGTACAAGTGGATTGACAACCTCAGTCCAAACCCCGGAATGGGCACGCAAACCGGAGTGCCGTAAGAAAAAACAGAAGCGCCGGTCGATTGACCGGCGCTTCTGTTTTTTCCGTTGTATCGGCTACACGCCCGCACGCTGCGCAAGGCGCTTCTCGACGTACGGCTGCAAACCGCCGGCCTCGATGAGCGACTGCATGAACGGTGGAAACGCCGCGGCCTGATAATTCACGCCCTTGGTGAGATTTCGAATCGTGCCGCTCGCCGGTTCGACTTCGATCTCGTCGCCCGCATCGATGCCCTCGACCGCTTCGGGTGATTCGAATATCGGCAGCCCGATGTTGAGCGCGTTGCGATAGAAGATTCGCGCGAAGCTCTTGGCGATAACCGCGGCCGTACCCGATCCCTTGATGGCGATGGGCGCGACCTCGCGGCTCGAGCCGCAGCCGAAGTTCGTGTCGACGACGATGTT
>DASSZL010000134.1:0-6603 GCA_035713505.1 Vulcanimicrobiaceae bacterium
GAAGAAGCTGATCGGCTGGCTCATCCTTGCGATCTCGAAGCTGCGCGTGCCGCGCGTTCCAAAGGTGGCGCTCCCCGAGGGCCACGAGAACCTGCGCGAAGCGTTCGCACTGCCCGCCGAGAGCACCAAGAAGAAGCCGCAAGCGTTCGATCTGGTTCCCGTCGAGGCGTTCATTCCGCCGCCGGCGCCGACGATCGTCGTCGAGGACGAAGAAGACCAAGAAGACCAAGACGAAGACGATCAGGAAGAGTTGGACGACGAAGAACTCGATGCCGAAGATCTCGATGCGCAAGAAATCGAGTACGAGCCGCCCGCTCCGGTAACCCACGGAGCGATCACCTATCATCTGCCGGATCTCGCGCTCTTCGATCCGCCGCAGGCCCAAGTCGCGGACGACTCCACCCGCTCGCACGTTTTGGAAGATACGCTCGCGTCGTTCGGCGTCGGCGCGAAAGTCGCGCATATCGAGCGCGGACCGTCGATCACCCGGTACGAACTCAAGCCGGAACGCGGCGTCAAGATTTCGCGCATCGCGTCGCTTGCCGACGATATCGCGCTCGCGCTCGCCGCGACGAGCGTGCGCATCGAAGCGCCGATTCCCGGCAAGTCCGCCGTCGGTATCGAGGTTCCGAATAAGACGGTTTCGGTCGTGGCGATTCGCGAGATCCTCGATTCGCTTCCGCAGCGCGGGCAAGTGCCGCCGCTCTGGATGGCGCTCGGCAAGGACATCACGGGTCGTCCGGTGTTCGGCGACCTCGGCAAGATGCCGCACTTGCTGGTCGCCGGCGCCACGGGTTCCGGCAAATCGGTGTGCTTGAACACGATCATCGCATCGCTGCTGGTGAGCGCGACGCCCGATCAAGTCCAGATGCTCATGATCGATCCCAAGCGCGTGGAACTCACCGTCTACAACGGCATTCCGCATCTCATCAAGGACGTGATCACGGACGCGCGCATGGCCGCCGGCGCGCTCTTCGAGATGACCAAGGAAATGGACGCGCGGTACGAGCGGTTTGCGAAGGCCGGCGTGCGCAAAATCGAAGAGTACAACGCGAAGTTCCCGGAAGAGAAACTGCCGTACGTCGTCATCATCATCGACGAGCTCGCGGATCTCATGCTCGTCGCTCCGGCGAAAGTCGAGACGACGATCATGCGGTTGGCGCAGCTCGCTCGCGCGACCGGCATTCACCTGGTCGTCGCGACGCAGCGCCCGTCGGTCGACGTCATCACCGGCCTCATCAAGGCGAACATTCCCTCGCGCATCGCCTTTGCGGTCAGTTCCCAGGTCGATTCCCGCACGATTCTGGACATGGCCGGCGCGGAGCGGCTTCTCGGCCGCGGCGACATGCTGTACTTGCCGATTGACGCTCCGAAGCCGGTGCGCTCGCAAGGCGCGCTCATCACGGGCAGCGAGGTCAACCGTCTGGTCGAATTCTGGGCACGGCAAGGGCGCCCCGAAAATCTGCTCGACGTCGAAGTACAGCCCATTTCCGATGACGACGGCAATAAACGCGACGTCGATCCGCTGTGCTACGATGCGGCGAAGTTCATCATCGAGAGCAATTACGCGTCGACCGCGCAACTGCAGTCGCAATTCTCGATCGGCCATCCGCGCGCGGTACGCGTCATGAAACAACTGGAAGAATTCAAAATCGTCGGACCGCACGAAGGCACGAAACCCCGCCGCATCCTGATCGGCCTGGGCGAACTCGAACAGATCGCTCCCCGCCTCGGGCGTGACGAAGGAGGACAAACGGATCTCTTCGCAACCGGAAGTTGATGCGCCGAAGCGCTGACATTCATGCCGGCGCGATTCTCGCGTTGGCGCTCCCCGCCGTCGTGCTGTTCGCCGGATTTATGTGGCTGGGTTTTCACGTGAAGTTGCACGGCGAGCCGCCCGCGATGTGGGCGTTCGCGCAAGCCGTACGCGGTCGTGCGATCGGCTTGGCTTGGGCGTTGACCAATGCCGGCTATGCGCACGTTCTTGCGCCGCTCTACGTGCTGTCCCTCGTCGTGGCGATCGTCAGTCCGCGGTGGCGGTTGCAGGCGCTCGTCGTGCTGGCGGCGGGACTGGCGGCATGGGGACTGGCCGACCAGTTTCAGCACTACTTCGCGCGGCCGCGGCGGGACGACTGGCTCATCCGGCACGAGCACGCGTTTTCATACCCCAGCTCGCACGCGGCGATCTCCACGGCGTTCTATTTCTTTTGGGGATTGGTCTTGCTGCGCTCGAGCCTTGCGGGCTGGCTGCGGGTGACGGCCTTCATACTTTTGACGGCGCTCACGCTCGGAATCATGTGGTCGCGCCTCTCGCTGGCAGCTCACTACCCTACGGACGTCGTGGGAGGCGCGGCACTGGGGGTCATGCTCATCCTGCTTGCCGTGGCGCTCGTGCGCACGGCCGGTGGCCGCCTGCTCGAACGCTAAAAGTCCTTTCCTTAACCAGGGCGGCGGCCCTACAGTACGAACCGTGGAAAGTGCAATGGATTCAGCGCTGACGGTTATCGAACGCAAAGTCGAAGAGGGCATTCCGCTCTCGGCTGAGGATGGGCTCACGCTCTTTCGGACGCCCGACATCCATAATCTCGGACGCATCGCGCGCGCACAAAAAGAGCGCAAGAGCGGCAAGAAAGTCTTCTACGTTCTCAACCGCTACATCAATTCGACGAACGTCTGCTATGCGGGATGCAAGTTCTGCTCGTTCGCGGTCGATGAGTTCAAGGAAAAAGAGCGCGTCGTGCGCATGCCGGCCGACGAGGTTTTCGCCAGGTCCCTGGACACGGGCGAGAACTTCAATCAAATCCACATCGTCGGGGGGCATGACCCGCGCCAACTCTCCCTGGACTACTGGCTGCCGCTCATGCGCCGCTTCAAAGAGCATCTGCCGCACGTGCAGCTCTCGCTGTTCACCGCGGCGGAGATCGACTACATGGCCAAGCGCCATCGCATGACGTATCCGCAAATCGTCGCTGAACTCAAGTCCGCGGGCCTGGACAACGTCAACGGCGGCGGCGCGGAGATCTTCGCGGAAGAAACGCGAAAGAAAATCTGCCCCAACAAAGTCACCGCCGATAATTGGCTCGCAATCCACGAAGAATTGCACCGGCAGGGCATCGCGTCGAACGCGACGATGCTCTACGGGCACATCGAATCGCTCGAAGATCGCTTGGATCATCTGGTGCGTCTGCGTGAATCGCAGCAGCGCTCGCCCGGCTTCAACGCGTTCATTCCGCTCGCGTTCCACCCGGATGGGAACGAACTCAACGACTGCGGCTGGACCAGCGGGCTGGACGACATTCGCATGTTCGCGGTCGCGCGTTTGATGCTCAACAACTTCGATCACATCAAAGCCTATTGGATGATCCAGGGGCTGAAGATTTGCCAAGTCGCGCTGCATTTCGGCGCCGACGACATGGACGGCACGCACGGCAGCACGGACGAAGAGATGATCTATCACAGCGCGGGCACGCAATCCGGCCAATACGTGGACGATCGCGAGTTTCGCCGGCTGATCGAAGAAGCGGGCTACACGCCGGTGCGCCGCAACAGCACCTATGAGGAGTTTGCGTGGGATTGGGCGCCGCCCAAGGAGCCGGTGCCGGCGTGATGCTGCGCAGCAGCCGGATGCGCTACGTGAACGATCTGCCGATTTACGCGGCGTTCGACGAAGGCGTGATCGAGTATCCCGGCACGCTCGTGGCCGACGTTCCGGCGCGCTTGAATGCGATGATGCGGGACGGTCAGCTCGACATGGGCCCGGTGAGCGCCTTTGAGTATGCGCTGGATGCCGATCGCTACGTGCTGCTGCCGGATTTGTGCATTGGGGCGCGCGAGGAGATTGTCTCGGTGCTGCTGATCTCGACTCTGCCGCCTGCCCTGCTCGACGGCGTCAAGATAGCGACCACCAAAGAATCCGCCAGCGGCCGCAACTTGCTGCGGGTGCTGCTCGAACGGCGCTACGGCGTGCACGCGAACTTTATAGAGGTGGATGATCCGCTCGACCGCGCGCGCGCCGGCGAACCGGCAATGGTCATCGGCGATGCCGCCGTGGATGCGGCTTTTGAGTTTCCCACCGAGCAGGTATACGATCTCGGATCGCTCTGGCGCGACTGGACGGGGGAGCAGTCGGTAACTGCGGTCTGGGTCGCGCGGCGCGAAGTATTCGAAAAGCAGCTGGACCAGGTGCGGGCGTGCCTGCACGCTCTGACGGACGCCTACTCGTGGGGGCGCGCCAATCGGAGCCGGGTCATCGCGCTCGCGCAATCGCTCAAGCCTCGTCCGGCCGGTTTCTACGAAATCTATTACGGGAAGTTGAATTTCACGTTCCATTCGGCGGCGCAGCGCGGACTTGCCGCCTACTGCCGCGAGCTACATGCCGTCGGCGCGATCGGGAAGATTCCGCCGTTCGTTCCGGAGGTTATCGGTGTCGCTTAGTTCCCTGCTCGAAAAAGCCGCCGCCGGCGGACGCCTCTCGTTCGACGAGGGCGTGCGTTTGTATAAGGAAGCGGATCTGCACGATCTCGGCGCCGCCGCTCATGCGCGCCGCATGCAGCTCTATCCGACGAACGTCGTCACGTACGTGATCGACACGACGATCAATTACACGAACGTCTGCAACGTGCACTGCACGTTTTGCGCGTTCTTCCGTCCGGAAAAACACAAAGAAGGCTACACCATGTCGCACGATCAGGTGCTGGCGCGCGTGAAGCACGCCGCCGATCAGGGTGCGACGCAAATCATGATTCAGGGCGGCGTCAATCCGGAACTCGGTTTGGAGTGGTTCGAAACGCTGTTCCGGCGGGTTGCGGCGCAGTATCCGAACGTCGACATTCATTCGCTGTCCGTTTCGGAAGTCGCGGGACTCTCGCGCATCGAGAATGTGCCGGTGCGGGAAGTACTGCTTCGCCTCAAAGCCGCGGGCATGAAATCCCTGCCCGGCGCCGGCGCCGAGATCCTGGTCGAGCGCGTTCGCAAGCGCATCAGCGCGCGCAAAGTCAAACCCGACGAGTGGATCGGCGTGATGCGCGAAGCGCAGCTGCTCGGCATGCCCACGACGGCGACGATGATGTTCGGATCGATCGAAACGCACGAGGAGCGCGTCGAGCACATGGACGTCGTCCGGCGGCTTCAGGACGAAACGGGCGGCTTTACCGCGTTTATTCCTTGGTATTACGTGCCGTGGAAAACACCGCTGCGCGGGAAGGAGGCCACGGGCCTGGAATACCTGCGCGTTCTGGCGATCTCGCGGCTCTATTTGGACAACGTGCCGCACTTGCAGGCCTCTTGGCTGACCCCCGGATTGAAGATGGGCCAGCTTGCACTGTTCTACGGGTGCGACGACATGGGCGGCACGATCATCGAAGAGCAGGTCGTGCACGACGCGGGCTCCACGAACGAAGCCACGCGCCGCGATCTGGAAGAAATCGTGAAACAGGCCGGCTTCACGCCCGTGATCCGCGACACGTACTGGAATATTCGAACGGATGTGGCGTTAGCGACGGCGTAAGCCGCGGTTTGTAAGGCAGCGAACCACTGCGCATAGTCCAAAATATTGTATGCTTGGTCTGACAGGCTACAATACGATCGCTTTGGAAAACGCACGTGGTTGTTGCGCATTTCTGTCGCGAGGTTTTCTGTCATTGGATGATGCACACGTCGTCCAACGCGCCCCGTCCCGCGATGGGAGCCAGGGCGGTTGTGAACCGTTGGTTCAGATTCCGGCGTGGTGGAGCGGCTTTCTCTTTCACATCCTCAACCCGCGTCAGGTCAGCATGTATGTCTACCTCATCATGCTCTCGGACGATCGCGGCGTTTGCCATCCGACCATCGAGCAGATTCGCAAAGACCTCGGCCTGCTGAGCACCACCATGGTCTTCGAATCGATCGCGGTTTTGGAAGAGTACGGCTTTTTCGTGCGCTCCCGCGAGAGTCTGCCGGAGTCGCGTTCGCGTCGCAACGTTTACCGGCGAACCGCCTGCGAGTACACGATTCTGCGGCTGCTGGAAACCAACAAACTCGACGCGGATCTTTGTCCGGTGGGCTCGGGCGATCCGGCTTCGGGCGAGGCGCGGCATCTGGTCGAAGTCGCACTGCGCGACCTCCTCGGCGGGCAGTACGAGCGCTACGCCGCCGCGCCGGCGGAGCGCAAGCGCGACGTAATCATGGCGATTTTGAACGAGACGCTGCGTACGCGCGCCGCCGGCATATACGCCTTTAACTCGCAGCCGTAATCGTGCCCGCGCCGAGTACTTCGTCGCCTCCGCGGTCGAAAATCGCGACGAGTTGGCCGGGCGATATGGCCCGGACCGGCTGCTCGAACCGCAATTCCAGCCCCTCGCCGCGCACCGTGGCGAATGCGGCGATGGGCGTCGCGCGATAGCGCACCATCGCGAGCACCGGCGTTCGGGCACCGGTGAATCGCTCCGGGCGAATCAGATTCACTTCGTTCGCAAGCAGGCCGCCCGCATCCAATTCGTCGTCGCGCCCGATGACGATGGTGTTGCTGACGGCATCGATGCGCGTGACGTAACGCGGTGCCGGCCCTGACGGAAGTCCTTGCCGCTGCCCGATCGTGAAATTCGAAATGCCGCCGTGCGTTCCGGC
>DASSZL010000135.1:0-6133 GCA_035713505.1 Vulcanimicrobiaceae bacterium
GAGGGGTTCGAAGCGCGCCGCCCTTTACTCTGACCGGCGTTAAATCCAGTGGCTGCCGAGCCACATGCGGGCGTCCCACTGATTCCACGGCAGCGGTACGCCGGCTAAAATCGGATAGAACCACGCGAACGCGAGCACGACTGCGGCCACGTACAGACCGACCGAGATGCGTGCGAACTTTCGCGCCTCGCCGCTGGAGTGCTCCCACTGCCAGATGCGCTGCAGAATGATGACGTTGCAGAGCACGATCAGCGGAATGTCGACGTAAAAATGATAGGCGAACGTGATGCGCGGAGAGCGCGACCACGGCAGCCATTGCAGCAGATACGCGAGCACTAAAAGCGCATAGCCCTTGTTCTTCTCGTACCATGCGAGAACACCGACGAGCGGAACGCAGAGCAGCCCGAACCACAAGATGAGCGGGTTGGGCAGCGAGGTTATCTCCGCAACGCAGCACGCGGTCGCAACATTTGTGCCCGCGCCCGTGCGCAAGTCTTTCCAGTAATACGCGATCGGGCGCAGGTCGAGCGGCCACTGCCACCACGAGGACTGGTACGGATGCGTGGCTTTGAGGGTGTCGTGATATTCGAACATCGTGTACTGGCGATAGACTAGTTCGCTCACGTTCGCGGCGCCGGTATCACCCGGCGGCTGCACGTGCCGCACGAGATCGGGAATCCACGCGCACACGTACACGGACATGCTCACGAAAATGATCGTCGCGAGCGCCACGTCCAAACGGAAGCCGTACGGATTGCCCCAACGTTTGGCGCGCCCTTCGGCCCAGTAGCGCTGGAGCCACACGAACCCGATGACCATGAACGAGACGCCGTAGGCCATCACGCCGTACCACTTGCTGGCGACGAGCGCGCCGAGCAGCAGCGTGAACGCGATGAGCCACGCGGTTGCATGGCGGCCTTCTTCCGTCTCGCCGCGTTCGTCGACGAGTTTGCCCGGCGTGTAGGTCACACTGCCTTCGGGCGTCGCGTAACTCACGCAGGCATCCCGCCGGTACGTTATGGCGGCCTCGTCTTCTTGGATCGTCAGGTCCTTTTTGAACGCACGGTTGTACGGGTTCTCGATCTCGAGCGCGTCGCCGGCGCGCATGATGCGCGTTCCCTCGGCGTACGTGATGAGCTCGCCTTGCGCGGGCGCAAAGAACCGCGGCAACACCCACAGGCGCAGCAGCAAGTACCAGCCCGACGCAAAGTACAGGCTCGAGACGATGAACCCCGCGGTATCGGCCTGGTGCGGCGGATTGCCGAAGTAATCGGTGAGACCGCCCGAAATGAAGCCCAGGACCAGCGCCCCCGCAGCCGAGATCCCGGCGCGCGTGAGCGTGCCCGGCTCGAACTTGCGCACCGTCGACTGCGAGCTGATCCAGAAGCGATAGAACGCATACAGCGCGCCCAGCGAGAAAACGATGACGATGCCTTCGGGCGTCGCGATGCGCGACTGCACGAAATGCATGCCGTCGGCGGTGAAGATGATGGCAGCGAACGAAGCGAACAGACTCGAACGCGTCAGGCGCTTGGCGAACGCGTAAATAATGACGATGGCGATCGCGCCGAACACGACGTCGAGGAAACGCCAGCCCATCGAATTGTCGCCGTGCGCCATACCGCCGAACATCATCGTCGAGAGCGTGATGATCAGTTTGGTGAGCGGCGGATGCGTGTTCTCGTAAATGTATTTACCGGTCAGATACTCTTCCGCCGCGCGGGCGAAGTAGATCTCGTCGAACACCTTCTCGGTGGGCAGCCAATAGTTCACGAACGAAACGAAGAACGAGGTGACGCCGAAGAGGCCCGCCAGCAGATAGTCCAGCGGCCAGACCATGGATGCGAGCCCTTCGCTGGGATTGAACCAGGTGCGCGCCTTCGAGAACGCGGCCAAAAGCGGTGCCGCGATACCCGGCCCCGACGGAGCACGTTTCATTCCGGCCTGCGCCGGCTGCGCCGTTTCCTGCGGTTCGGTGCCCAAGAACAAGTAGCCCAGGGCAAAAAACATCCCCACGTTCAGTACCGAGAGCGGATGGGTGACCAGCGGCCACATGTCGCGGGGATCGACGCCGGGAGCGGGAGTGGTCCCCATGACGACGCCCAGGTACTGCAGCGAGTAGAACAGATTGACGAACAGCGTGATCGAAAACAGGATTGCCGCCCAAACATAGCGCCGCGCGAACGGCAGGCATACGATGGTGAACGTCAGACCGTCGTAGATATAGCGCTCGTGCATGCGCGTCGCGAGCATGAAGAACGCGAGCGTGACCAGCGCCGCCGATTCGAGCAGCGCTTGTTCGGTGCGGGCCTGGAAGTAGCGCACGGCGGTGAGCACCACCGCCGCCGCCACCAGCGCGACGCCCCAAACGTACTGCGGAACGAAGGCGATGGTCTGCGAATCCGGCTGCCAGAACCCGTGCAGGATCGACCACAGGTTGAATGCGTTGACCGAGTTGTACGAATACACGTTTTTCGCGAACGTGTATTTGCCGAGCAGCCACCCGTACGCGTCGATCGGATTATACGTGGGATGGAACGGCAGCGTGAGCAGCAGCCCGAAGAGCAGCGCCGCGGCGATGCCCAAGCCGGTCGCCAGCAAACGCGCGCGCCGCAGCTCGGGCCGCGTGAGCGCAAACACCAAAAACAGCGGAATGAGCACCGCCGCCTGCGGTTTGATGAGCAGTGAATACGAGAGCGCGACCCACGCGAGCACAATCGGCAGCACGGTGCCGCGTTCGTCACGATCGTTCGAGAGCAGCAGTAAGTAGATGCCGAATAGCGCAAGGCCGCTCGAAATCGAATCGACTTGTCCCCACGCGGCCGAGATGAAGATCATCGCCGGATTGAGGACGAAGAGCGCTGAGGCGCCCAGCGCCCAGCGGTCGCCCGCGAAGCGGCGGACGATCGCGTAGATGAGCGCACCGTCGACGAGATCCATGACGACCGCGGGCAGTTTCACCAGATACTTGAGCAGCTCGTAGTTGCCGTGCGGCGCGAGAACCGCATAGACGTGGCCGACCAGCCAGAGCACGTAGAAATAGCCGGGCGGATAGTCCGCAAAACTGGTGGAGGCATAAAACTGCGAGAACGGATGCTGCGAGAGCGTGATCGCCCACGCCTCGAACGACGCGACGTCGTTCTTGAAGCCCTCGTTCCCCATGAACAGCAGGCGAAGGAATACACCCGCGAGCAGCAGCAGGCCGAACCGCAGGCCTGCGGCGGCAGATCGTTCTTCCGTCCGGATACCGCCCTGCAGTTCCGCTTTACTTGAATTCACGCGCTCTCTCTTTTACGGCGAAGCTAGCTGTAACGAACCCAACAGGAAGTCGCGAACACTCGCAACCGGATGGCGTTCGACGACCGCCAGATGTTCGGCGATGGCGGCATTGGCGGCCTCTCGGGCGCCGAGTTCTTCCAGCGCCTCGATGACTTCGGTTACCGTTCCGGCGTCGAGGGCTTCCCCGTGAGCGTACGCTTGGGCGATCCTCTCGCGAGCCGCGCAGCGCGGCCGGCCCAGCGCCCAGACGACCGGGAAGGTCCACTTGCGGCGCGCGATATCGTTGCCGGTCACTTTGCCCGTCGCATCGACGGTGGCCCAAATACCCAGCACGTCGTCGCGGATTTGAAACGCCAAACCGTACGCGCGGCCGAGCTCGCGGTAACGCAGTACGCTCCGATCGTCGCACGGCGCGCAAAGCGCTCCCAGCTCCGAGGACGCGCCGAACAGCGCGGCGGTTTTCGCTCCGATCATGCGGTGATATTCCGGAAGATCGACGGACGTGGCGCGCTCGAACGCAAGATCCAGCGACTGTCCATCGCACATCGTGGCGTGCGCTTCGTGCAGCGCGCGCACCATGCGCAAGACGCGCTCGCCCGGATGGCGGTGGGTGGCGTTCATCAATACCAGAAAGCTGATCGCGCAAAGCGCGTCACCCGCGTTGAGCGCCTGCGGAATCCCGTAGACGGACCAAAGCGTGCGGCGTCCGTGGCGCAGCTCGTCGCCGTCTTCGATGTCGTCGTGAACGAGCGAATAGTTATGGAGAATCTCGACGGCTGCCGCGGCGTCGAGCGCGTCGTCGGGCGGCGCGCCTTCGGCCTGCGCGACCTGCAGGAGCAGGCGCGGGCGCAACCGTTTCCCGCGGCGCGCCGGACCGTGTTCGCCGTAACCGAAGTGGTAGAAGAGCATATCGGCGACCTGCTTGGATCCCCGATAATCTCGTATCAAGCCCTCGAGATGGACTTCGAAGCGTTCTTTTTGTTCAATCACTGTTGTGCAGGGAGCGAGCGGATCGCGCGCATCACCTGGTCGGTGAAGTTCGCCATCTCTTCGCGGCTCGCTTTCCGGTCCGCCGGCAAACTTAACGGTTTGCCGAAATACGCGCGGAACTGCTCGAGCCGCTTGGCGTTGCCGGTGCCCATCAAGCGGGCCGGCACGACGGGAGCCTTCCCGAGCGAGGCCAGCAGCGCGACCCCGCCCCGGGCCTGCGCGGCGCCCGTCAGGTTGCGGCCGCCTTCCGGGAAGATGCCGATGACGCCGCCCGCACGCAGGACCTCCACGGAGCGCTTGATCGCCGCGGTCGCCGACCCTTCGCGATCGACCGGATACGCGCCGACGGCCCGAATCACCGGCCCGAGCACCGGAATGCGGAAAAGCTCTTCCTTGGCCATGTAAGAAATGCGGCGCGGGCTCGTCGTACCGAGCACGGGCGGGTCGAAATACGACACGTGATTGCACGCAATGATCACCGGCCCCGACTTCGGAACGTTTTCCGTGCCGCACGCGCGCATGCGCCAGACCGTACCGAAGACGCCCCAAAACGTATACTTGGCGCAGTCGTACAAAAAGTTATTCATGCGTGGGCGCCGCAATGGCTTGAGCTTGTTCGCATACGCTGTCCACCACGGCGTCGATGCTCAGCGTGCTTGAATCGATGAGCGTCGCGCCTGGCGCCTGACGCAGCGGCGAGACGGCCCGGCTCTCGTCGAGCCGGTCGCGCTCTTCGATCTCTTTGGTCAACTCGTGCGTGCTCACGTCCACGCCGGCTTCTTCCAATTGCGCGCGGCGGCGGGCGACACGAGCCTGCACCGACGCCGTGAGGTAGATCTTCACTTGGGCTTCGGGCAGCACGACCGTGGCGATGTCGCGCCCCGCCATGACGACCGGTCCCGACTGCGCGATGCGGCGCTGTTCGTTCACCATCGCATCGCGAACGCGCGGATGCGCCGCGATCGTCGAGACGACGGCCGTGACTTCGGGTGATTCGAGATCGCTTTGCGTCAGTTCGCGCTCTCCCGTATAGATTCGAAACCCGAGCGGCCCCTCGCGATCCAGCCTCACGTGGATGCGATGCCCAACGCACAAGCGCACGAGCGCGTTTTCGTTGTCGAGATCCGTTTGCGTGTGCAGCGCCGCATACGCGAGCGCGCGATACATCGCGCCCGTATCCAAGTACAAGACGTTCAGGCGCTCGGCGACGCGGCGCGCGACGGTCGTCTTTCCGGACGCGGCGGGCCCGTCGATGGCAATCTGCAGATGGCGTGACACGGAGGGCCTCTTTTTGCGCCCGTGAACAGTTGCCTTTGTGGCAAAAGCGCGGACCGTCTACTTCTGCTCCGGATGCGGCTTCGAATCGCCGCGCTGGCTCGGGCGCTGCCCGCAATGCGCGGCGTGGAACTCCTTCGACGAACGCCCGATGCGTGTGGTGGCCGCGCGGGCGGCCGCGTCCGCACCGCTTCGCAGCGACGGCGCCCCAATCGCGCTCTCCGACGTCGACGAAGCCCGGCTGGAACGCGTGCGCACGGGAATGGACGAATTCGACGCGGTGCTGGGAGGCGGCATCGTTCCGGGCAGCCTCATACTGATCGGCGGGCCGCCGGGCGCCGGCAAATCCACGCTGCTGCTGCAGATCGCCGCGACCCTTCCCGGGACCGTCGTCTACGTGTGCGGCGAAGAATCCGCGGCGCAAGTCAAGCTTCGCGCGCAGCGCCTGCTGCATCAAGGCGAGGTCGACCGCGTTCTGCTGTTCCCGGAAACGAATCTGCGCACGGTTCTGGATCATCTCGAAAAGCTCGCGCCCAGCGTGCTGATCGTCGATTCGATTCAAACGGTCTGGCTGCCCGAATCGGAGTCG
>DASSZL010000136.1:0-4578 GCA_035713505.1 Vulcanimicrobiaceae bacterium
GACCGACGGCGGTTCAAACTATCCACTCGAAGTCGGCCTCTCCGCGGCCGCGCCCCAGCCTTCCGCACCGCCGATCACCGCGCCCGACGGCTGTTTCCCCAAGCCCCAGCCCGCAGTTTCGCCCGCGCCGGCGTCATCGGCAGTACCGGTCCCGCAGCCGGAGCCCACGGGGCTAGAGCGGCCACGCTGATGGCTCTTTGAGGAGCAAAAGTCCCTTTTTGAGGTCATTTTGATGGCCGTCCCGCCAGGTAACTGGCACAATATGCCAATGGAACGCACGAACGAGCCGAAAATCGTGCTTCTCGTCCGGTTGCTGAACGCGATCGACGAGGGGCGTTTTTCCTTCGAACAACTCAAAGACCGCATCTCGGAAGGCGAGCACCGTCCGAGCACCCGCAGCTTGCGCCGGTACCTGGCCGTGCTGGCGGACGCCGGTTTCCCGTGGTACTTCGATCGTGCCACGAACACGTATCGCTTCAGCGACGGCTATAGCCTCAAGCGGCTGGAACTGAACAGCAGCGAGCTCTTCGGCCTGGTAGCTCTGCGCGCCATCAGCGCGAGCCTGGGCGGCGCGATAGGCACCTATGTCGACGAGGTGACGGAGAAGATTACCGGCGCCGCGGGCCGCGGCGTCAAGGAGCGCGTGCAGGGCGCGCCGCCGGTGACCTTCCGGCTCAGCGAAACGCATCTGGACGAGCAAGGCGAACGCGTCTTCGGGCTTCTCTCGTCGGCCGAGCGCAGTTCGCGCAGCGCGAGTTTCACCTACACCGACAAGGAAGGTCAGCGCTCCAAGCGTGTTGCGGACCCGTATGGATTCGTGGTGAGCAGCGGACGCGTGTACTGCGTCGCGTACGATCACGACCGGCGTGACAAGCGCGTGTTCGCGGTCGACAGCATCGCGGATCTCGACGTGCTCGCGCAGACGTTCACCAAGCCGCAGAATTTCAGCGTCGACGATTTCGCGTCGAGTTCGATCAGCGGCGTCTTGCACAACGACCAAACGACCGAAGTCCGAGTCCGCTTCGCATCGCGCGTCGCCAAAGCGGCGACGGCCGCGCGCATCGTGGCTGATCGCGCGATCGATCGCCGCGACGACGGGTCGGTCGACATCACGTACCAAGTCGCGGACGTCGACGAACTCTCGCGGTGGGTGCTCGGCTGGGGCGCACAGGCGGAGATCATCGCGCCGGCCGCCGTACGCGATCGCGTGCGCATGCTCATCGCCCAGATTTCCGCGAAATACGAGCTGCCGGTCAGCAAATAAAACCGCCTCGGCGTTTCTTCGGCCAAAGCACCGGCACAAAGCAAAACCCCCGGCAGTATGAGTGTCGGGGGCTTCGGCGTATTCCGTTTGCTTGTTGCGCCTGTTTGACTCCGGTGAAGGAACCCTACTGACGCGGCGCCCGGTTTGGAGACCGATCACTCGGAGCGTGGGCTTGTCGCCCGCGTCGTCAACATGGCTCGGTCGCGGCTCTACGTTCGCCGCACTCCGTTTTTTATTCGAAGTATACGCATGGTAGCACTTGCAAAAAGCGTTCGCAAGAGCGTTTTTGCGAAACTCACATCATTTCCACAAAAAGTTCGAGTTATTCACGCGCTTTCCACGATCGCGAAGCGCAATAAAGAAGAAGCCGTGAAAACACGAAAGCCCCGGATTGCTCCAGGGCTCTCGATCGTATGCATTCCGTTTTGTCATGCCTGTTTGACTCCGGTGAAAGAGCCCTACTGACGCGACCGCGGGAACTTCGACCGTCCACTCGGATCGCCGACGTGCGACTGCATCGTCAACATGGCCGGTCGCGATTCTTACGTCATCGCGCTTCGTTTTTCGAAGTGTTTGCATGGTATCATCCCGCAAAAGTCGTAGCAAGAGGGCGAACGCTAAACTCACAACGTTTCCACAAGAAAATGCGGTTATGCACAGTGCGTCCGGGGCTTATCCCCGGTTTCCACCGGAAAGGGTTTTCTGTGAAGCTTCGTATCGCCGTTCTTCTCACCGTCGCCGCGCTTTCGATGGCCGGTTTTTCGCATGCGCCCGTACGCGCGCAAAGTTTGATGGGCGGCAACCTGCCCATCGACGGCATACGCTGCGACACGATGGAAGGCGCCGTGGAGCACATCCATTCGCACCTGCAGCTCTTCAACCGCGGACGCGTGGTGCAAGTGCCGGCGCAAATCGGCATCATGCCCATCGCCGGCTGCCTGTACTGGGTCCACACGCATTCCTCGGACGGCATCATTCACATCGAGTCGCCCACGATGCGATCGTTCACGCTCGGGCAATTCTTTGACATCTGGGGGCAGAACCTGAGCCGGACCCAGGCCGCCTCGGTGCGATCGCGCGGCGGCCACTATCTGCGCTTCACCGTGAACGGACGGGTCTGGACCGGCGATCCGCGTGCCATTCCGCTGCGCGATCGCGAGGAGATCGTCATTCAAAACGGGCCGCCCTACGCGCGGCCGCACGGCGCGGACTGGTCGAAGTTTTAAGAAAGGCGGCAAGCCGCGTGGCCGGAAGTAGAGCCGTATATGACGATGACGGCTCTTCCCACGGTAGACCTGGACGGTAAGCACCTCTCCCTGGAATCGATTCGCGCGATCGCGCAGGATGCCGCGCCGGTAGGCGTGACCGACGAGGCGCGCGCCCGCGTTGCCGCCGCGCGCCGGCTCGTCGACGAGAAATTCGGCATCGGCGATGCCATCTACGGCGTGACGACGGGGTTTGGGCGCTTGGCCAACGTTACGGTCGAGCCCAAAGACGCCGCGCAGCTGCAGCTGAACCTGGTCCGCAGCCATGCCGCCGGGACGGGGGAACCGCTGGCCATCGAGTTCGTGCGCGCCGCGGGCGTCCTTCGCGTCAGTTCGCTTTCTGCGGGACACTCGGGCATCCGCGAATCGACGCTGGATTTGCTCATCGCGCTGCTCAATCGCGGCGTGACCCCGGTGGTGCCGCGGCAAGGCTCCGTCGGCGCGAGCGGCGATCTCGCGCCGCTCGCGCATATGACGCTCACGCTCATCGGCGAAGGCGAGGCGTTTTATCGCGGTGAGCGCATGCCGAGCGCGCGCGCTCTGCAGCTTGCCGGACTCGAGCCGATCGTCCTGGGCGCGAAGGAAGGCCTTGCGCTGGTGAACGGTACCGAGGTGATGACCGGTATCGCGGCGCTTTGCCAGCTCCGTGCGGAGCGGCTGCTGGCGGCGGCGGATGTCATCGGCGCGATGTCCTTGGAAGCGTTTCTCGGAACCGACCGCGTATTCGACCGGCGCATAAACGCTCTGCGTCCGCATCCGGGGCAAGCCCGTGTCGCCGATAATTTGCGCTCACTGCTGCGCGGTTCGGAGATCATGGAGTCGCATCGCGAATGCGGGCGCGTTCAAGATCCGTATTCGTACCGCTGCATTCCAGTGGTGCACGGGGCCGTGCGGGATGCGGCGCAGCATGCGCGGCGCGTGATCGAAACCGAATCGATCTCGGTCACCGACAACCCGCTCGTTTTTCCGGAGGACGGTGAATTTCTCACCGGCGGCAACTTCCACGGGCAGCCGATCGCGCTCGTGTGCGATCTGCTCAAGATGTCGCTGGCGGAACTCGCGGGCATCAGCGAACGCCGCCTGTATCTGCTGCTCAACGCGGAGGAACGCGGCTTGCCGCTGTTCCTTACGGGACGCTCCGGATTGCAGTCCGGCCTCATGATCGTGCAGTACACCTCCGCGGCGATGGTTTCGGAAAACAAGGGGCTCGCGTGGCCGAACAGCGTTGATTCCATCCCAACCTCGGCTGGGCAGGAAGATCACGTGAGCATGGGCATGACCGCTGCTGTGCACTTGGACCGCGTGCTGCAAAACGTCGAAGGCTCGCTCGCGTGCGAGCTGCTCGGCGCGCTCGTCGCGACCGATTTCCGCCGCCCGCTCAAGGGCGGTGCCGGAACGCAAGCCGCGCACGATCTCGCGCGCGGGCACATCGCGCCCTGGATCGAGGATCGCGTCCCCGCTCCGGATATCGAGGCGGCGCGCGAACTGATCCGCAGCGGTGCGCTGGTGAGCGCGGCCGAAGAGGCAACCGGCATGTCCCTGATCGGAGCGTAACGTGAATCTCATGACCACCACCGCAACGGGACCACGCACCGTACGGGCGCCCCACGGTACCGAACTTTCATGCCAGGGGTGGCCGCAAGAAGCGGCGCTTCGCATGCTCATGAACAATCTCGACCCGGAAGTGGCCGAACGGCCGGACGATCTGGTCGTCTACGGCGGGAACGGGCGCGCGGCGCGTTCGTGGGAAGCGTTCGACGCGATCGTGCGCACGCTCAAACGTTTGAAGAACGACGAGACGATGATCGTGCAGAGCGGCAAGCCGGTCGCGGTATGGAAAACGCACGCTCGTGCGCCGCGCGTACTCATCGCGAATTCGAATCTGGTTCCGAAGTGGGCGGATTGGAGCGTCTTTCGCGAGCTGGAAGCGCAAGGTCTGACGATGTACGGCCAGATGACCGCGGGCTCGTGGATCTACATCGGATCGCAAGGCATCGTGCAAGGCACGTACGAGACGTTCGCGGAGCTCGCGCGCCGGCATTACGGCGG
>DASSZL010000137.1:0-3965 GCA_035713505.1 Vulcanimicrobiaceae bacterium
GTCGAGAGACCGCCGTCCGGCAAGCCCGACGTGTGCGTGAAGAGATCGTGCGGCGTGATCGCGCGCCAGCGCGTGTGAACGTAAAACCAGGGCAGATACGCCGTGACGGGACGCTGCGGATCGAAGCGTCCCGCGTCGCGCAGTTCCAGCAGCGCCGTCGAGGTCATCGATTTGCTGAGCGATCCGATGCCGAATCGCGTGCGCTCCGTAACCGGAACTTTCGCGGCCAAATCGGCATAGCCGACCGGATAGATCCGCAAGGTGCGGCTCCCATCCGTGACCGCGACCACCATGCCCGGCGCACCCTGCTCCTGCAGCGCTTGCGGCGCGTATTCCCCGATGCGTGCCAATGCCTGGTCCATACTGGGAGGCGCGGCGGCAGATGCCGGGCTCGCGCACAGGAGTACCGCAAACGCGGTAAGCGCGACCCTAGAACAGCGCCAGTTGTGCATGCTCTTCCAAGTACTCCGCGTCAACGCCGATCGCCCGCAGGCGATGGACGAAATCACGCCGGCCGTGGTTGAGCAAGACTTTCTTGGGCTGCGCCAGTTCGACATAGCGCAGCAAGGCGGGATAATCAGCGTGGTCGGAAAGCGCGAAACCCCTCTCGACACCGTAGCGGAACGGCGCGCTCCGGTCGAGTGTCCACCCGGTGAGAATGGCGGTGCGCACGGGCTTGCCCGCCAGCGCTTTGGGCAGCGCGCGTCCCGACGGCGGCCACACCAGCGCGCTTTGCGTGTCAAACGAACGCGCGTCGTACCGGCGATATGCGGGCAGCGCAACACCGCACGCGCGGTAGACCTCGCACATCGTTTCTATCGCGCCGTGCACGGTAAGGGCGAACCCGGCGTTGCCCAGAATCGCCACGGCTTCTTGCGCTTTGCCGAGTGAATACGCAAAAAAGACCGGAACGGCTCCGCATTCGAGCGCGTCTTTCGCAAATGCGGCCATTTCGGCGGCGACTTCATCGCGCGGCGGAAACGCATAGTGCGGACGTCCGTAGGTGCATTCCATCAGCACAAGGTCGCACGGTTTGACTTCAGGGGCTTCCGCCGTCAACGAACTCGCGAGTTTGAAATCGCCGGTGTAGACGAAACGCCCGCGCTCGCCTTCGATGAGAATCTGCGAGCTGCCCAGCACGTGTCCCGCCGGAAAAAGTGTGAGCCGATGCTCGCCCTCGCTCCAAGGTTCGTTGAACGCGTGCTCCTCGAATTGCGCGCAGGGACGAGGTGTCTGCACCGATTCGAGCAGCGAGGTCTGCTCGGCCCGCCGTTCGCGTTTGGCAAAGCGGGCACGGCAGATCCTCGCCGTGTTCGGCGTCGCCACGACGAGCGTGTGTTCGCGCGCATGATCGGCGTGACCGTGCGAAACATAACAGCGCTCGCGCGTGCGCATCGAGTCGATCCACAGATCGATTGCGTCGACGTATAGCGACTTTTCCGCCAGGGAAAACACGGTGGAACGTGTGTTCGGTCGCCCGGGAAAATCCGCCTGTGGCCGGTGCACCCTTTACGCGCGCTTATCGGTTATGATGCGCGTATGGCACGCTTGTATGAGAATTTGGCCGACACGTTCGGCAACACGCCCATCGTGAAGATCTCGCGGCTCGGCAAGGGCTTGCCCGGCACGGTCGCGGTGAAGCTCGAGTCGTTCAACCCCGCCGGTTCCGTGAAAGACCGCATCGGCGTCTATATGATCGAGGCTGCCGAGCGCGACGGACGCCTGCGCCCGAACAGCGTCATCGTGGAGCCGACCAGCGGCAATACCGGCATCGCGCTCGCGTTTGTCGCGGCCGCAAAAGGCTATCCCATCATTCTGACGATGCCCGACACGGCGACGGTCGAACGCCGCAGTTTGCTCAAAGCGTACGGCGCGCAAGTGATACTCACCCCGGGAGCCGAGGGCATGAAAGCCGCGATTGCCAAGGCGAACGAGATCGTGGCGCGCGATCCGGCAAAATATTTCATGCCGCAGCAGTTCGAGAATCCGGCCAATCCGGAGATCCACCGCCGCACGACCGCGGAAGAGATCTGGCGCGACACCGACGGCAGCATCGACGTTTTTGTTGCCGCGGTCGGTACCGGCGGCACGATCACGGGCGCCGGCGAAGTGCTCAAAGAACGCAAGCCGGCCGTACGCATCGTCGCGGTAGAGCCCGACGCGTCGGCGGTCCTATCCGGCGGGCAGCCGGGGCCGCATAAGATTCAAGGAACCGGCACGGGCTTCGTTCCGCAGGTGCTCAACACGAGCGTTTACGACGAAATCATCCGCGTTACGGATGCGGATGCCATCGCGACGGCACGGCGCGCCGCGCGCGAAGAAGGCATGCTCTTGGGGATCTCTTCCGGTGCGAACATTTGGGCCGCATTGCAAGTGGCCGCGCGTGCGGAGTCGAAAGGCAAGTTGATTGTCACGATCGGATGCGATACCGGAGAACGGTATTTATCGAATCCGGTCTTTGCCGAACAGGACGCCAATATTGTCGAACCAGCCCTGGTGTAGTACTTGGGGCGTCGAAGTTACGCGCGGCGGCATGGTCGAGTCTTTCCACCATGTCGCCGCTTGCGCGATGGACGCCGAACACAACGTGATTTTTTCCGCCGGCGATATAGATGCGCCGGTGTATTTGCGTTCCACCGCAAAACCGTTTATCGCCGCCGCGGCTATCGCTGCGGGAGCGCGCGAACGCTTCGGCTTGGAACCGCGGGAGATCGCGGTTATGGCGGCCTCGCATACCGGGCAAGCTTTTCACGTTGAAGCCGTCCGGTCGATTCTCGCCAAGATCGGCATGAGCGAGAGCGCGCTGCAGTGCGGCGCGCACGAACCGTACAACGCAGAGGCTGCCGCGCAACTGCGTGAAGCCGGCGGTACGCCCGGTGCCGTGCACAACAACTGTTCCGGTAAACATGCCGGTATTCTCGCGCTCTGCAAGACCATCGGCGCGGATCCCGCAACGTATTTGGAAGTGGTCAATCCGGCGCAGCAGTGCATTCTCGAATTATGCGCGCGCATGTCGGACCAGCGAGTTGAAGATTTCGCCCTCGGGGTGGACGGCTGCGGTATTCCCGTGTACGCGACGCCGATGCGAGCGGCCGCGCTCTCGTTCATGCGATTCGCGACGCTGAGCGGCATCGATGAGCGCGATGCGTCCGCGTTGCGCGTCGTGCGAGACGCGATGACGGCGCATCCGGAATACGTCTCCGGGACCGATGAATTCGATACGCGGCTCATGGCCGCCGGAGCCGGCTCGGTTGCCTGCAAGGGCGGCGCGGAAGGGGTGCACGGGAGCGCCTTTATCGAGCGCGGGGTCGGCATGGTCTGTAAAGTTTTGGACGGCAGCTCGCGCGGGCGGGCGCCCGCGGTACTGTCCGCCGCGCGGCAAATGGGCCTTCTGGACGAGCAGGCATTGACTTATCTTGCCGACTTCGAGCGGCCGATAGTATATAATCGAGCGGGACGCGCCGTGGGTGAGGTGCGTGCCGCAAGTACCGTCGCCATCGAAAAAGCGAGTACATCGATTTAAATTGTCTACATATTTGCAATCATTGCGCGAGCGGGTGCTCGTGTTCGACGGGGCCATGGGCACGCAGCTCATGGACCTGGAACTGACCGGCGAAGACTTCGGCGGGGCCGAGTATCACGGTTGTAACGAAGCGCTGGTTTTGACGCGCCCGGAAATCATCCGCGGCATTCACCAAGCGTATCTGCAGGCCGGCGCCGACGTTGTTGAAACCGACACGTTCACGGCATCGCGCCTCAAGCTCGACGAGTATGGCCTGGGCGATCGCGTCGCAGACGTCAATCGCAACGCCGCGCAGCTGGCGCGGGAAGCATGCGATACGTTCAGCACGCCGGAAAAACCGCGCTTTGTCGCCGGCTCGATGGGGCCGACGGGCATGCTCATCTCCTCGTCGGATCCCGCGCTCTCGAAGATCACGTTCGAAGAGCTCGCGAATATTTACGGC
>DASSZL010000138.1:0-2624 GCA_035713505.1 Vulcanimicrobiaceae bacterium
GCCGATGACGCCGGCGCGGGCGAAACTGCGGGCTGGGGCTTGGGGAAACAGCCGTCGGGCGCGGTGATCGGCGGTGCGGAAGGCTGGGGCGCGGCCGCGGAGAGGCCGACTTCGAGTGGATAGTTTGAACCGCCGTCGGTCATGGTCTGCACCGGCACTACCAGTTTCGCGTGCGGCTGCACCGTTATCGGATCGCCGATTTGATAGCGCTCGGAGACGCGCGCGCAGCCAACCTGAACCAGCGAGCCGTTGACCAGGAAACTGCTGCGCACCACGCCGCCCATCGGACGCTCGTAGAGATAGAGCGTCTGCGGCTCGTCCAGGGGATTATCGATGTCGAAGTTCATCGTGCGCAGTACGCCGTACTCGCCGTAATCGTGGCCGGTGGGAATGTCCGGGCTCGCCGCTGCCGCAGGCGGGGTGTGCGCGCCGTATTGGATGCTCGCGTCGGGTCCGGGTGCGGTATACGCGATCGTGTCGGTCGCAAAGCTCACAAGGGAGAACATTCCGGTGCGGTGATGTCCGTCGTCCGGCAATTGCGGCAGTGCGAGCGCCGACGGCAATTGCGCCGGCGCCAAACCGCCCGGCGGGGCCGCGACGACGGTGACGGTGAGGGGCGCGCCGCTGAGCACGCGAATTCCGATGCTGCCCGCGGCGCCGTCCAAACGGTTCATCAAAAATTGATCGGCGACGTACGGCGTCCCGGGACCGACGTCTACGACGACGCCCTCATCAAACTGCTTTTCCGTCAAGAAGTCACGCGAGACCGCATGGCCCACGCTCATCACGTCGATGTTGGGTCCCGCCGATGCGTCGATGAGCTGCACGGTCGACGGTGCGCTGGAACTAAGCACAACCGCAAGTTCACGCTGATCCGTGCCGTTCTCGTGATAGTAGTACAGTCGCGTGGGCGCATCAGGATTCACTTGGCCGCGAAACAGCACGCCGGCCGCATTCAGTTTTTCGGGATCGTCGTCGTACATGAGCAGCGGGGGCGAGAACGGATCGACCGCGACGTTTTGCAGGTCAACCGTCGCCGTGGCGTCGACGTCGAAATATTGATCGCCGCCCGCAATGTGCACCGGTACGGGAATTGCGGCGCTCGCGCCCGGACCCAGCGAGGGGGGCAGCGTGAAGAACAGGACGTCAGCCGCGGCGCCGGGCTGCAGCTGCATACTGCGCTGCAGCACTCTCTGTATGAGCGCGGTGAGCCACCGCTGATCGATCTGCGTTCCGGTAACGCGCAGCGTGAGTGATGGCGGAACGGTGCCCGCATCGAGCGCCACGCGCACCGGAATCTGCACCGCCGCACCGCTGGAGTCATTCACGTTCAGCATCGCACGCCCGGTTTGCTGCGCCGCGGTAACGGTGATCGTGCGAGCAGTTTGATCGATAGTCGCGGTGACGATAGGCGTGTCGACGCTGAGCGTGTAGGGACCGGTGCCGCTCGTTATGGTAAGCGTCTGCGATTGTGCCGGATGCAGATTCACCGCGGCGGGCGTCACCGAAAACGGCGGCGCGGGCGAGGGGGACGGGGACGCGGACGCAGCGGCGGACGGCGAGGGCTGCGGCGTCAGGAGATCGGGCGGCGGGGGCGGCGGCGTGACTTGCAGCACGAGAGCGAGAACAATCGAGAACAGGGCCACAGTTGCGAGCATACGCTGGCGAGCGCTTGCGAGCCTGCGTTGTTGCTACTACACTACAGTCATGATCGCCGGTTCCGTCACGCACGACGAAGCGGAAAAACTGCTCGAACGCTGCATTGCTTCGTACAATACCGGCGCGCGCACGCACGACTTTAGCGGGTTTCTTGCCTTGCTCACCGAGGATGCGGTGCTCGAGTTCGAAGGCGTCCCCGAGCGCGGACCCATCTCAGGCAAGGAAGCGATCGCGCAGCACTTCGAGGACGATCCGCCGGACGATCAGCTGCGCGTCAAACGCTGGAAGAGCGAGGGCGCGCACATTCTCGCCGAGTTCTCCTGGACGGATATTCCGGAAAGCGGCGGATGCTTGCTCATTCGCGCGCGCGATTCGCTAGCCGAGCATATCACGATCGTGCTGGGCGGACCGCGGCGGGCGTTTCGCTAGAATCGCGTGCGGGGACGTACTACACATGCATACGTGGCACGTGTGGGGCGACTACCTGCAAACGCGTCCCGAGCGCATCGGAAACGCGAAGCTGATTACCGGCGAGGACAAAGCCGCCGAGCAAACGGCCGAGGCGCACGGTTTCGATTTCGATTACCGTTTGCGCAACGGCTTCATGCCGTGGGCCGCGACGTTTTCGGCCGACAAAGACGACAACCAGGAATTCGAGTTCGCGAGCTACCCGATCGTTCGCGGCTGGCAGCGCGTCGGCTCAGCGTAACAAAGGGCCGGCTTCCCGCTCCAGTTCTCTCGCGAGCGTTTCGAGCGTTCGCAGGACGGCATATTGCTGCGCCGTCGGCGCGGCGTCCGCGGAGCCGGCACCGGAACCCAGATAACTGAGTTTACCGTAAACCTGCTGCGGATAGCGCAGCGCGTCTTCGCCTTGCGTCACTTCGGGCTCGTATATCCGGTGCAGCAGTGCATCGATCCGCGAGCGATCGGCTCCAGCCTGCGACTTGCGCGCGTTAAGCCGATCG
>DASSZL010000139.1:0-4384 GCA_035713505.1 Vulcanimicrobiaceae bacterium
GCTCCTTACCGGCGATTTCATCGATGCGCAAACGGCGGCCGATTGGGGACTGGTGAACCGGGTGGTTCCCTCGGCCCAGCTGCACGCCGAAACGATGGCCCTTGCGCGTAAGATTGCCCAGGCGAGCGCCCCGGTCGTGGGCCTGGGCAAGGGAGCATTTTACGTACAAATGGACCTAGCACAACACCAGGCCTACGGATATGCTAAGGAGGTCATGTCGCTGAACGCGATGGGCGAGGACGCGCAGGAAGGTATGTCCGCGTTCATCGAGAGGCGACCGCCGAAGTGGCGCTAAAAAGGGACTTCTGTTAACATTACGTAATGAGGTCGGGCTCGCAGGGGTCGGTCGACCCGGCTGCTAAAGAGTGAATTCTACTCCGGCGCACATTGTGGGCGCGCGCCGAGAGTGATGCGAAACAAGCGTCGCCCACACCCGGTATGCGGGAAACCGCATACGCGACGACAGTGAAGGCTCGCTTTCAGCGGGCCTTCCTGTTTTTTGCTCGAAGGAAACCGCTCGTGAACCGGATCGATCCGCGAACGCGCTTTGCCGCGTTTTTGCTTTTGATAGCCCTGCTTTCATGCGCCTTCGTCGCGGTCAGCCGCGCCATGAAGGAGCGGCAGACCAATCGCGTCGAGATCGCGATGGACTATAACGACTTCCTCTCGTTCTCGCGGTCTTACAATTACAATCCGGCTGCGTTCTTGCTCGAGCTGCGGCGCGCCGGGCTCACTTCGCTCGCGCTCACCGAGGAACTCGGCAGTTCGCTCACCGGGCAGGCGAGCGGCAACGCCACCGCCATTTCCGGACTGGCCTTGCTGGGATCGGCGCGGCTCGCGCCGGTGGCGAATGCCACGCTGGCCGGACTGGTGCGTGAGAATCGCGTGCGGCCGGGGTCGGTCTACCTCATCGTGTACGACAAGCCGACCTTCGATCGCTACATGCAGCAGCTTCCGCTGCACTTCGAGCGCTCCAGCATCACGGTGCTGCACGCGTCCGTGCCGTACGTCATCGCGCTGCGCACGCAGATCGATTATTTCAATGCGACCACGCTCGGCGTCCCCGCCGAACAGGTGCGCTTGGCCCGGCGTCTGGGATTGTTCATCATTCCGCGCTTCCAAAACGACGAACGCCTGCAGGACGGCCAGATCGCGCAGATGTTCGACGACCTGCATGCGGGCAAATGGATCTCCACGGTCGTGTTCTTCGGCCTGCGCAATCAAGTGCTCGGATTCCCCGATCACCTGCGCGACACGGCGGCGGTATTCAAGGCGCGCAAGTACACCAACTACGGCGAGATTGAAACCTACGATGCCGGCCAGGTGCAGAAGGGCAACGTCGCACTTGCCCGTCTCATACCCGGACACATCGTGCGCGTTCAGGCAATCGGCAAGCTCGAACTCGATAAGCTGACGGTGCCGCAGATTGTCGCACGCTACGAGCTGGGCGTTCGCGAACGCAACGTGCGCGTGGTGTATCTGCGTCCGTTTCCGCACCAATACAACAAGCTCTCGATCGAAAAGACCAACGTCGAGATGGTGCGGCAGATCGCGGACGACCTGCGCGCGCACGGCTTTAGGCTGGGGCGTGCGACGCCCATTCCGCTTTACCGCGGCAACAGCGCGATTGCGGTCGGTATCGCCATCCTAGCCGTGCCGTCGATGTTCGTGCTGCTGCTGGGCTGGTTCGGCTGGTATCGGCCGTCGTGGGGCGCGCTGGCATATCTCCTGACGATCGGCGTGTACCTTGGCGCCTACGTTTCGCATCACGATTTGCTGGGCCGCTCGATCATCGCGCTTTGCGGCGCGCTGGTCTTCGCGGCAGCGGCTTTCGTTTCACTCAGCCCCGCGTTCTTCGAAGAGCCGGCCCGAACGACGAGCGCGCAGATCGTTCGCAGCCTGCGCTGGACCCTGATCGCGACGGGCGTGGCGCTGCTGGGCGCGCTCGTGGTCGTCGGCATCATGTCCTCACCGCTCACGATGGAAGAAGTGGAGCCGTTCCGCGGCGTGAAACTCGTGCTGGCGCTGCCGCCGCTCATCGCGCTTGCATGCTACCTGTTTACCGACCGGTTCGATTCCGGCATTCGCAGCGCGCGCGAAGCCTTCAGCGCGCCCATTCGGATCTATCAGCTGCTCTTGGCCTGCGTCATTCTGGGCGCGGGCGTGGTCGTGCTGATGCGCAGCGGCAATCAAAGCGATATCGCGCCTTCCGGGTTCGAACTTTCCCTGCGCCATCATTTGACGGCTCTGCTGAGCGTGCGTCCGCGCTTCAAAGAGTTCGTGGTCGGATTTCCGTTTCTGATGATGCTGCCGGCGCTGCGGCGCGGCGATAGGCGTATTGCGGGAATCATTTTCTCGCTGGCCATCGGCATCGGTATCGGCGACGTCATCGACACGTTCTCGCATCTGCACACGCCGCTGCTGATCTCGCTCGTGCGGGTGATTTACGGACTCATTATCGGCGCGATCATCGGTGCGCTCGCAATTGCGGTCTATCGCCGGTTCGACGAACGCCGCAAGCCGGACGTCGATCTGAGCGTGGCGGGCGACGCCGAACTTGTCGAAGCGTAAGCAGCACCGGTGCGATTCTTGATCTCCGGCTACTACGGCTTTGGGAATCTGGGTGACGAGGCGCTGCTGCGCGTCATCGTCTCGCAGCTCAAAGAACGGTATCCGTACGGCGAAATCGACGTGCTCTCCGCAAAGCCGGAAGAGACCGCGCACGAGCTGCGCGTCGAGGCGACGCCGCGCTGGGACGCCAAGGCGGTTCGCCGCGCGATCGATCGCGCCGACGTGGTGATCTCCGGCGGCGGGGGGTTGCTGCAGAACGCGACGAGCCTTCGCAGCCTGGTGTATTATGCCGGTATTCTTCGCGCGGCCGGGCGAGCCGATCGCAAAGCGATGATCTTCGCACAATCGATCGGACCGCTGGATTTTTGGGGCCGCGCTCTGGTGAAGGAATGCTGCAAGGGCCTTTCGGCCGCGACCGTGCGTGATAAGCGATCGATGCAGGTGCTCGCACCGCTGATTCCCTCGGATGTGCGTCTCGAGCATGCGGCGGATCCGGTATTTCTCTACGACGCGCCCGAAGAGACGATCGATCTTTCTTCCGAAGGCCTCGGGCCGCAAAGCGATCCGCTGGTGATCGTCAGCGTCCGCAAAGCGGCGGGCATGAAAGACCGGCTCGACGTGGCCGCGCGCGCGGTCGACCGGCTCGCGAACCAGCACGGCGCGCGTGTCGCGTTTCTGCCCATCGGCGGAGCGCCGGACGCGGAAGTGTCCACGCTGGTCATTCGCAAGTGCAAGAGCGCGCCGGTTCTCTTGCCCGAATGCACGCTCGAACGCGCCGCGAACATCATTCGGCGGGCGAAGGCCGTCGTCGGCATGCGTCTGCACGCGCTGATTCTGGCCGCTCGCTACGAAGTGCCGTTCATCGCGATTCCCTACGACCCAAAGGTAACCGCGTTGTGCGAAGACCTTGCCTACCCGATGCCCGCGCTCTTCACGCTCAATCCGGCCGGCCCCAAGCCCGAGTTTGAAGCGGTGGACGCGCTGGTCGACGATTTTTGGAGCCGCCGGGACGCACTTTCGTCGCACCTGCGCGATGCGGGTGACCGGTTACGCCGGCTTGCCCTGCGTAATTTCGAGGTCTTGGACGAGCTGGTTGCCGAAAAGCGGACCTCTCCATGAACGACGGTAACGGCGAACGCGATTATCGCGAGACTCTGAATTTGCCCACGACCTCCTTCCCCATGCGGGCGGAGCTGCCCAAACGCGAGCCCGATCGCGTTGCATGGTGGCAAGAGCACGGCGTGTACGAACGGCGCTTGGAGCGCAACAAAGCGCACCAGCCGTGGATTTTGCACGACGGCCCCCCCTACGCGAACGGCAATTTGCACATGGGGCACTTCCTGAACATGGTCCTCAAGGACATGTTCGTGAAGATCGCGCTGCTCGACGGAAAGTGGGCGAAGTTCGTTCCCGGCTGGGACATGCACGGGCTCCCGATCGAGCTCGAGACGCTCAAGCATCTGAAGATCAAAGATTTCCACGACATCGATCCGATCGATCTGCGCAACAAATGCAAAGAGCGCGCGATTCATTGGCTGGACGTGCAGCGCTCCACGCGCATGCGCATGGGGACCTTCGGCGAGTACGAGCATCCGTATCGAACGATCGACCCGTCGTTCGAAGCGACGATCGTCGATGCGCTGGCCGATCTCGCGCAGAACGAACAAATTTACAAAGGGCTGCGCTCGACGCTGTGGTGCATTCACGATGAGACCGCGCTCGCCGAAGCCGAGATCGAGTACAAAGAGAAAGTCTCGCCGTCTATCTTCGTGCGCTTCGCGGCCGACGCAAAGCAGCGCGTCGCGATATTGAA
>DASSZL010000140.1:0-6068 GCA_035713505.1 Vulcanimicrobiaceae bacterium
TTGCCGGCGTCGAACCGATCCGCGAAGGCGCCGCGAGCCGTCTGCATGAGATTGGTGTAGCGGTTGTACAGGCGGTAATTGCCTACATCGAGCTCATCCACGACCGCCGAAAGCGCCGAAGACTCGCCCCCGATGCCGTAATCGTTAGCAAAACGCCGCTCTTGAAATCCGACCAAGTACGGATGCGCATGCAGAAACGGCGAGAACAACAGCAGCTCCGTACTGTTGCCGGTGTCCAGCAGAAAACGTCCGGGCGCGCCATTGACCTTGCCGTCGACCTCGACGAGCCGGCGATCTACGTCTACTGTGACCGGATCGCCCTGCGGATGCAGCGTGCCCGGTTTCGCAAAGGTCATCGTATTGGTGATGGGATCGATCATCACTTCGGCGGATGCGAAAAACGGGTATCCGAGGACGCCGTCCGCATTGAAGCGCCCCGTCGTTCCGCGCAAATCCAAAATGCTGACCGTGCGCACCGCGAGCGTCGCGCCGCCGATCTGAATCGCGTCGAGCTTCGCGATTCCCAAGCCGCCCGTTCGAGCGATTCCCGCGACTTCTAAATGCCCTTGCGGCCGCAGGCCCTGTTCCGCGGCGACATGTGAATCGAGGACAATGCCCTGCGCGCCGGTATCGACCAGAAAATTGTAATCGCGGGTACCGACGCGAACGCGCGCGTAATAATGTCCGTCGTGCTCGGCCAGCGGTACGGTTATCGGCTTATCGGTTTGCACGACCGTGGTTTGCGGAACGGCGAAGACCGCATCGGGGATCGGACGATCCACGAACATCTTGACGACATAGTGCGCCACGTCGAAGTCGTGATCGCCGTTCGAGTCTACTTCGCGCCCGGCCGCCAGCACGCCGCCGGTGTGCTGGTACTCGGAAAAATCTTCGGTCGACGTGCCGTCTTCTTCATCATAACTGATGCGATCGATCATCAGCGTTTTCGCATCCAAATCCAGCGTTTCGCGCTGGCCGCCGGGCGGCGCGACGATGATTTCATACACCGAACGCCCGTCGGAGAGCTGTTTTTCGCCGGTGAGCATATCGTATTGCGGCTGCGCAACGAAGCCGTCGGTCTCGATAAAATCCTCGGTGCGCTGGCGCTGGAGCAGCAGTCCGTGCAACCGGCGCACGTTGCCGCTCTCGTTGACGACGTATTGTCGATTTCCGACACGCAGCGTCGTTTCGCTGCGCCCGCCCACGTTTTCGTCGAAACGCGCGTTTGCGCCGCTCATCCAGCTGGTGAACCGGCCTTGCAGACCTGCTCCGAAAATCAAACCGTGAACTTCGAGGGACTTGGGCGCGTGCACGTGCAGCGCCGCAAGTGCGGCTTTGCGAGCGGCTAAGACGCCGGAAAGCGTCAGCTCTTGTGCGTGAACCGGAGTTGCGGAAAGCGTGAAGATCGCGGCGGCGATCAGCGCCGCGCTATTGCGCTTTATATTTTTGATAACTGTCGAGAACGTTCTCGACGTACGCCTGTGTTTCGGCATAAGGTGGAACGCCGCCATACTTCTCCACCGCGCCCGGGCCGGCATTATAGGCTGCCACCGCCAAACGCAGATCACCGTGGAAACGATCGAGCAGCCCCCGAATGTAACGCGTGCCGCCCCAAATATTTTGCGCCGGATCGTAGGCGTTGGAAACACCCAAGCCGGCGGCCGTTCCCGGCTCCAGCTGCATAAGCCCCTGGGCGCCCGTTTTGGAGGTCGCGCTTGCGTCAAAGCCCGACTCGTTCGCGATGATCGCCTTCACCAGCGCCGGGTCCACGCCCCAGGCGCCGGCGTTGGCGCCCACGATCTGATCGATCTTCGCCGGCGCAATGGGATCCGGTCCCCCGCTCGCGCCCGGCGGCTGGGCGGCATCGCCGTTCATCGCGGCCGACACCATGGAAGCAAAAGACGACGCACCCGGAGCCTGGGTCGGCGCGGGGGCCATGCGCTGTCCGGTGATTTCGGCAATGCGCCGGGTTACGGCGGCGATGTCGCTAGCGATGTCCATGCGGTTCACTTCAAGATATCGGCAGCGGCGGCCAGCGCCGATAGGCTTTGTGCCGGGGGCACGGGCAGCTTGCCTTGGCGCAGCAGCGCCTCCAGCTGTTCCTCCGCGGCCATCGCGCGAACGGTGAACGGGTCCGCGGGCATGATCCCCAGGCTGCGCGCGTCCTCGGTTTGCGCGAGGGCGGCGAGAGCGCCGCGGACGAGCCGCGCGTCGGCTTCGTGGGCGGCATCGACGACCTGGCTCATCGTGCGGCTCGTGCTGCCCGGCAGATCGATTGCCGGAAAACGCCCGGCTTGCGCGAGTTTTGGCGAGAGCGCTATGTGTCCGTCCAACAGCGAACGCGCGGCCTCGCTCACCGGGTCCCGTTCGTCGCCGTCGGAAAGCACCGTGGCCAGGAGGGTAATCGACCCGCGCCGCGCGTTCCCCGGCACTTCGACCAGCCGGGCGAGATCCGCGAAAACGCTTGGCGGATAGCCGCCGCGTCCGACGCTCTGCCCCGACGCCAGCGCAACCTCGCGCAACGCGGCCGCGAATCGCGCCAAACTATCCAGAATCAGCAGAACGTGTAATCCCCGCGAACGCAGGGCATCCGCCTGCGCCATTGCAACGCGCGCCGCATGCACGCGTTCGGCCGCACTGCGATCGCTCGTCGCGCATACCATCGAGGCATGGCGGGGACACGAGCGCGTCCATTCCTGCGCTTCGCGTCCGCGCTCGCCGACGAGCCCCACGACCACAGCGTCGGCGTACGCGCCGCGCATGAGCAGATGCAGCAGCGTTGATTTGCCGCAGCCGGGCGGTCCGAAGACGCCGATACGCGCGCCGCGCCCAATCGTCAGCAGCGCGTCGATGCAGCGGATTCCCGTCCAAAACGGCGCGCCCACCGCCCGGCGCTGGGAGGGCAGCGGCGCGGCGACCGCAATGTTTTTCGCGCGGCCGGCCGGCGCCGAACCTTCATCCAGCGCGATGCCGCGCGCATCGAAAACGCGGCCGAGCATCGCGGTTCCGAGCGGCATGGTGAGCGCCGCGGGATCGCACCAGACCGTATCGCCCGCCGCGACGCCGTCGACGGCGTCATGCGCCGCTATGAGCGCGCGATGCTGCTCCACTGCCGTGACGACGCCGGCAATATCGCCGCGAGCGCCCCCAATGCGTACGCCTTCTCCCACGCTTACCGCGGGTAAACGCGCGGCAATCACGCCGCCGCCCGCGGAAATTACCGAGCCGCGCGTAATCACTCGAGGGCCTTACGCACCAGCGCGGCCAAACGCACGCCCAGCGATGCGTCGGCGGATCCGTTGCGCAATTCGATGACGGCATCTCCCGGGCGCAGCCGCATATCCGCGGCGACGGGAAGACCGCAGTTCAGCCGTCCCGCATCGTCGGCGTGCACCCGAACGCGCAGCGGCTCCTCGGCCGCGAAGCGCTGCAGCGCGCGATCGACGATCTGCTCTATATCCACGGGTTCGAGCCGCAGTTCGCGTCCCAAGATGTCGGCGGCGATATCGGCCACGAGCGTTTCGACCGCGGCTTCGACCGCTTCAATCACGCGCGCGTGGAACAGACGCACGTCGCGCGCCAGTTCCAACTCCTCCTCACCGCTCCGCGGATCGCCGGCATCGTCGTCCGCAGGCTCGAGGAGTTCTTCCACGATCTCGAACGCCGGTTCATCAGGCGCGGGCGTTCGCGCCGCGAGCACCCTCGAGGCCAGGCTGCGAAACCGTTCAGGCGTTTGCAATGAAACTCTGCGCATCGGAGAGCAGCGGCGATGCGGGCCGCTGCATGCGCCGGATGATCGCGGCGCGTTCGTGTTCGGGATACATGTCGAGCACAGCGGCGGCCGTCGCGGCAGGCAGCGCGCTGATGATCGCCGCAGCCGCATGCGGCGGTTCATTCGCCAGCGCTCCGCGTACGCTCGCGGGCGGTATGCCGTGCACGGCGTTCGCCGTGCGCGTTAAGGCGGCGCGACGGCTCGCGCTGCGCATGAACTGCGCAACCGGCGCGCTCGCCAAGCGTAGTGCGACCAGCAAGGCGATGGCGACGACGAGCGTCGGCAGCAGCGGCACGAGCGCGCCGTATGCGAGCCACCAGCCGTCTTTCTTGGCAACCGGCGAATGCGCGAAAGAGATCGCGGCAACCTCGATGGTGTCGCCGCGATGGGGATCGATGCCGAGCGCCGCCGCGGCGAGCTGCTTGACTTGCGCGAGATCGATGCTGCGCGATCCGTCCACGAATACCGCGGCGGAGATTCGCGCGATGCGGCCCGGTGCGGCCGTGGAGGCGACTTCTCGCGTTTCGCTCCCGCGTTCGACCTGCTGCTCCGATCGGTCGTAACGCTTGCCTTCGCCGTCATACCGTTCGTCTTGCGTGTTCGCGCTGATAGGCAGCGCTGAAAGCGGCGAACGGCGCACGTCCTTGCTGGTCACCGCGCGGCCATCGTACTCCACGTGCACGCGGACGATCGCCGCGCCTGCGCCGATTGCGGAATCGAGCGCGCTTTGCAGCGACCGCTGAAGGTCGCCAGCGCCCTCGTCCGTCGAACCCTCGCCCAGCGCAACGCCGCGATCGTCGACGAGCGTCACGTGCCGCTCATCCAGACCGGGAACGCTCGCGGCGACGAACGATCGAATCCCAGTCACGGCATCGGCGGACAAACGCGCGCCGGGCAGCAAACGCAAACGCACGCTCGCGCTCGCATCTCGCGAGGCGTCGTCGGCGAAATATCCTTGTTTTGCCGGAGCGATGATGACGCGTACGTCCTGTACGCCGGCGATGCCGCGCAGGCCCAGTTCGATGTCGCCGGCCAAGCCGTCGCGCGTCTGCGCGTCAATCACCGCTTGCGGCGTGAGCGCGCCCAGTTTACCGAGCACGTCGCTCGAACCGTCGATGTGCGCATGCGGCACGCCGGCCAGCGAGAGGCGCAGCAAAAGATCGTTGCGGCGGCGGCTCTGCACGAGCACGTTGTCGCCGGTCGGCGTAAAGGCGACGTTCCAGCTCGCCAAGCGTTCCTGCACTTCGGCAAGTTGTTCGGGATGCAGCGCGCCTGCGAACAGTGCCGTGCGCTGCGGATGCGTGACCAATCCCGCGAGCAAGGAAAGAACGAGGATGCCTGCCGCGGCGGCCGCCGCGATCGTTCGAACGTTCGCGGGCAGCGCGTTCCAGCGGGCAAGCAGCGCCGCGGGTTCCACGCGCTACACCTGCATGTTCGAGATCGACTGCAGCGCCTGCGCCGTGCGCTGTGCCGCGGCGGCCGCAACCGCAAGCGCCACGTCCGCGCGCGCTCGTTCGTAGACGGCAGTCTGCAAGTCGCCCGAGCCGGCGGCGAACGCGTTTTCGGATTTTTCGGCTTTGCCGAGCACCGATCCCAAATCATCGAGAAGCCGCCCGAACTGACCCGCCTGCGGCGCATTCGCGGAACGCTGCGAGGAGGCGGCGTCGGGAATGAGCGTTTCGACTCTCATACTTTCCCCATCTCGATCGTTCGTTCGGCCAGACGTTTGCCGATGTCGAACACCGAGGCATCGGCTTCATAAGCGCGCGTCGCGTTGAGAACCGCCACCATTTCCGCGATCACGTCGACGCTCGAGCCGCGCTGGACGTGCGATCCCGCGACGGTGATTTGGGGCGCGCCGCCGCCGCTCTGAACCAGGCGAAAATCGGGAACCAGACGCGCGTACGAACCTTTCGGTCCGGCGGCTTGCGCCGCAGCGACATTCCGTGCTTCCACGTCGAGCACTGCGCGCTGCGCCTCCATTCCGCTGGCAGCCGTGCGCAATAACCCCAAGCTATCCATGGGTTACGCTCTTGATCTCGGCCAAGCGCGAATGCATCGCGTTCATGAGCGCTTCTTGAAAGATCGCTTTTTCCGCGACGCCCGCCATGCCGGCGTCAGTGCGGGCGGGCCCGTACGGCGTTTGCGCGCGCGAGGTGGCGGCAGCGGCCTCGCCCAAGCGCTCACGCGAGCGGCTGAGCGCGTTCATCAGAGAACCTGCGACATCGAACATGCCGCTAGCCTACGGTGCAGCTATGTCAGGTTGGCGGCGGAAATATTGCCGGGCTGTTTCCAG
>DASSZL010000141.1:0-8442 GCA_035713505.1 Vulcanimicrobiaceae bacterium
CACGGCGGTATCCGGACGCTTTTTGATGCTGCGCTCGACCGTCGTGAGGCCGGGCAGCGCGGCGGCGACGTGTTCGACGGCGATCTCGGCGAAGCGGCGTGCCGTTTCAAAGTCATACTGGTTCTTGAGCGGAACCACCAGATGAAAGCCCGAGCCGCCCGAGGTTTTCACGAGCGAGGGGAGCCCAATCTCCGCCAGCAGATCGCGGAACTCGAGCGTCACCCGCGCCAGCGTGCCGAGCGTGGTGTTTTCACAGGTGTCGAGGTCGAAGAGCACGTAGTCGGGCGACTCGGGCGTAGGAAGATGCGAGTACCACACGTGCAGCACGATTGCAGCCAAATTCGCGCACCACGCGAGCGTCGCTTCGTCGTTGCACAGCAAGTATGCGATTTTGCGCGAGCGCTGATCCGCGGACAGCGATACGGTGGGAATCCAATCCGGCGTGAAGCGCGGCGCCCGTTTTTCGAAAAACGACTGTTCGTCGATGCCGTCCGGCCAGCGCTGCAGCGTGAGCGGCCGATCTTTTACATGCGGGATCAGCCACTTCGAGACGCTGCGGTAGTACTCGATGAGCTGGCCTTTGGTGTAGCCCTCGCGCGGCCAAAGCACTTTGTCGATATTGGAGAGCGTCAGATTGCGGCCGCCAATCGCGACCTCGGTTTTCTTCGGCGCCATTACGTCACGGCGTCCGCATCGACCGGCAGCTCGCGCACGCATTCTTTCGGCTTTTTATCCAAGCGCAATCCCAGGAATGCCGGCTGGCGCAGATAACCGTCGCGCGTCCACTCCGTGAAGCGAATCTGCGCAACCAGTTTTGGGTCCACCCAGTGCGCCCGCGTGTTCGATTCCACGGGATTTGCAAACGGAGAGGTCTTGCGCTCGATCTTTTTGAGGTCGGCCGTGAGGCTCTGCAGCAGCTTCGTGTTGAACCCGGTTCCGACGTGCCCGACGTACTGCAGCTCCTTGCCGTCGTACAGCCCGAGCAGCAGCGCGCCGAACCCGGTGCGGCTTCCCCGCGGTTCGGTAAATCCGCCAATCACGCACTCCTGCACGAGCTGCGCCTTGATCTTCACCCAGTCGCGCGTGCGCCGCTCCACGTACGGCGAATCGCGCCGTTTACCAATGACGCCTTCTAGTTGCTTTTTTTCCGCCTGCGCGAACAGTGCGCAGCCTTTTCCCACGACGTGTTTGGAGTACAGCACGAGTTCGCCGCCGGCGATCGCGCGTTCGAGCAGCGCTTTACGCTCTTCCAGCGGCGTCTTGCGCAAATCTTTGCCGTCCGCATACAGCAAATCGAACGCGGCGAACGTGAGCGCCGTTCGTTTCCCTTTGGCCGTTCCGGCGCGCCGGCTCGTGAGCGACTCCTGCAGACGCTGAAACGACGAGCGTCCCTGCGCGTCCAGACTCACGATCTCTCCGTCGACGACGATCGGCAGCGTGCTCCACGCGTTTGCCAGTTCGCTCATTTCCGGAAACTTCTTGAGCAGATCCAGGCCATTGCGCGAGAGCAGCTCGATGCGCCCGTCCTCTCGCACCGTGCAAATCGCACGATAGCCGTCCCACTTGATTTCAAAGAGCCAGTCCGGATCGTCGAACGGTTCGTCGACGAGCGTGGCGAGCATCGGCGTGGTAATTTTTGGTATGGGATCCCGCTTAGCGCGGGACGCGGCTTTTTTTGCGGCGCGCTGCTGCGTTGACGCCGCCTTTTTGCCCGACACCCAATGCGGCGCCTTCGGATCTTCCGCGTACGATTCGACGGTGCGTCCGGTCTTCACGGACTTGTCGTCTTTATCGATATCGTACTTGGGGTCGACGAACTCGTCGTGGTCCTTGATGAGCAGCCACGGATCGCCGCCCTCGCCGCCGCGCCCCCGAATGCGCACGAGCGTGAATTCGCCATGCATTTTCTTGCCGTGCATGATGAATTTGATTTTACCCTTGCCGATTTCCGCGGCGGGATCGTCGCCTTCGGAGAGCTGATACGTGCCCTGATCCCACACGATGACTTCGCCCGCACCGTAATTGCCCTTCGGTATGATGCCTTCGAACGAGCGGTAGTCCATCGGGTGATCCTCGACGTGCATCGCCAAACGCCGGTCTTTCGGATCGAACGAGGGGCCTTTGGGAACGGCCCACGATTTGAGCACACCGTCGGCTTCAAGACGAAAATCATAGTGAAGCCGGCTGGCGTGGTGTTTTTGAATAACGAAACGCAAGCGAGGGCTGCGCTTGTTTTTCGCACCGCGCGGCTCGGGCGTGGCTTTGAAATCGCGTTTCTGTTGATAGCGCTGGAGCGAGCCCGTCTCAGGTTTGGACCGGCTCGCTCCGCTTTTTCGTACTCCCGGCATGCTGCCGACCTACTGCGTCAGACTAGAGGCGTGCCCCTCGTCCCGTCAGCAGATTGATGATGAGCAGAATGACGGCTATCACGATGACGATATGAATGATGCCGCCGATGTGCCACACCAAGAATCCGAGTAGCCAAATGATGAAGAGAATGACGATAATCGTCCACAGTAGGCCTGCCACTGGTTAGCCTCCCCCTCCGGGATTGACGTGAGTAGTTGTGGTGGAGTTTGTCGTCGAGCCGCTCGTCGTACCCGTGGTGGAACTCGTGACCGACCACGGATGCCACACGAAGACGGCGATCAGGATGGCGATGAGCACGACAATCACGATACCGAGCGCTGCCGCTCCGCCGCCGCCTTCACCATCACTGTGGACTACAACCGGGCCATCTGCCATACAGGTTCTTGCTCCTTTCGTCGGTGCTGCGGACTTATACCCACCCCCGGCAAGCGCTCAAGCAATTTGTCACGAAAGTCATTTTCATGTGGAGCGGCGTGGGCTTGGTCCTTTGCGCGATCGTCATCGCGGTGGCGATTTTCAAAAGCAGGCGCGGAAGCGGCAGCTATTACGAACGCGAGGTGTACGGCATGACCGCGCGCACCCACCGGGCCTATGCATCGCTGAGCGCACTTTTCGCGGCCGCGTTCGCGGCGGCGTTCTTCACGAGCGCCATACCGGCCGTTCCGCTGCTCGGTGCGTACGCGCTGATCTTCATCTTTTATTTATCCTCGTTCGCGCGCGGGTTCAGCGACGAGGAGTAGCAAAGGGAACGGCATGCATTTTTCACCGCGTCCCAACCGTGCGCACGAGATCCGCTGGTCGCCGTGGAATCAAGAGGCCTTCGAACGCGCCAAGCGTGAGGACAAGCCCATACTGCTTGCCATCTCCGCCGTGTGGTGCCACTGGTGTCACGTCATGGACGAAACCTCGTATTCCGACCCGGCGGTGATATCGGCGATCAACGAACGGTACGTTCCCGTCCGGGTCGACAACGACGAACGCCCGGACGTCAATGCGCGCTACAATCAGGGCGGCTGGCCGACCACGGCATTCCTCACGCCCGACGGCGCGCTGCTCGCGGGCGCGACCTATCTGCCGCCCGATCAGATGCGCCAGGCCCTGGATCAAATCGCGCATTTCTATGGCGATCATCGAGGTGAAATCGAAGAACGCGCGGCGCAGATACGCGAGGCGACGCGTGAACCGCAGCCGGCGGACGCCGGCGAATTGGCGGACTCGATCGTTTCGAACGTTGCCGAGCAGATCGCGCAGACGTACGACGCGGAATACGGCGGCTTCGGCGAGGCCCCGAAATTTCCGATGGTCGACGCGCTCGAGTTTCTGCTGCAAGAGTATCGTGTCACGGGCGAGCAGCGCATGTACGACATGGTCGCAAAGTCGCTGCTCGCCATGGCTGGCGGCGGAACGTACGATCACGTCGAGGGTGGCTTTTTCCGCTACTCGACCACGCGCGATTGGAGCGTGCCGCACTTCGAGAAGATGACCGAAGATCACGCGGGACTGCTGCGCGTGCTCGCGGTCCTCACGCGAATTACGCGCAACGATGTCTTCCGTCAGACGCTGGTTTCGGCCGTCGGCTACGTACGCTCAGTGCTGCGGGACCCGAAAACGCACTTCTTTGCCGGAAGCCAGGACGCGGACGAACAGTATTACGCGCTTGCGCTCGAGGAGCGGCGCGCAACGCAGGCACCGTACGTCGACCGGCGTGCGTACGCGAACTGGACCGCCGCGATGGCGGGCACGCTCGTCATGGCCGGAGACGCGCTTGAAGACGAACGGATTATCGCGCAGGGAGAGGCGGCGCTCGACGCGCTGCACGAGCGGATGCGCGATGCGGCGGGCTTGCTTTACCACGTCCTGGACCCCTCCGCCGGCGCTCAGCCGCACATTCGCGGATTATTGACCGACCAAGCGGCGTATTTTCGCGCGCTGCTCGATGCGCATGAACACGGGGGAGCGACGCGATTTTTCGATCGCGCCCGCGAACTCGTCGCTCCGCTGCGCGAGCATTTCGCCGCACCCGACGGCGGATTTTTCGACCATGCCGCCCTCGAACAACCGCTGGGCAGTCTTCCGATGCGTCAGCGGCCGCTGCCGGAAAATGCGCTGCTGGCCGATTGTTTTTTGCGTCTGCACGCGATCGAACCGGAAGCCGGTTACCGTACTATCGCGCAGGATGCGCTGCGCGTCTACGCGCGCACATACGAGCGGGCCGGCATCTTCGCCGCTTCGTTCGCACGCGCCGTGCGCCGGTACCTCGCACCGCCGGCTTACGTCGACATCAACGGCTCAGTGGAAGAAACCTCGGAACTGCGCGAGGCGGCGCACGCACTGCCGGAACCGCTGCTCGTCATTCACACCGCCGATGGCACGAACGGCGCGCCCGTTGCGCATTTGTGCCGCGGCACGACTTGCGCGGCGCCCGCGCACAACGCATCGGAGTTACGCGACGCGTACGAATCGCTGCTCGCGCAGCGCTAGTTGCCGGTGCGCAGGAACGCGTTCCAAAACCACACGCCGTACAGACTCGCCGCGCACGAATACACGATGAGCGCCTTCGTCCAGAGCGCGAGCCGCTCGCGCGCCGCCAAAAACATCAGCGCGACCAAAAACGGGATAAAGTCGAGCGCGTGGCGCATGCCGTACTGCGCGAAGCCGTTCACGTAGTACACGAAATTGGGAACGGCGGTGAGGATCGCGGCGGCCCAAAACGCCGCGACTAGACCGCGCGGACGCCTGGCCCAGAGCGCATACACGAGCGCGGGACTCGTCCACGTCAGCGCGACGCCCGAATATGACGGTCGAAACCACGGCCATGCCGTGCTGAAATCGGGGCGCTGAACGAAAAACGACCAGAGTTCGTAGCGCAGATACATCAGGCGGAACGGCGAGCCGGTCGGCATGCCGGCTTGATCTTGGTGATACCACGTCGTATAGCCGATGTCCGCAGCGGTGCCCCAACGCGCCAGGTTGTACCACACCCACAAGCCCGCGGCGAGGGCAATCACGCCGCTAAACCCGATGAGCGTGCGTCGCGATCGCTCATCGTTCGCGAGCATCACGGCATACACGGGAAGAACGACTGCGAGCGTAAAGCGCGATTCGATCGCGCACACGGCCCATAGCGCGACCACCCAGCCGCGCCGTTTGCCGCACAGTTCGACGAGCGCGAGCATCGTGAAACAGACCGCGCTCACATGCGCGATGAACCACACGTCGCCGAGCATCGCGCACCACAGCAGATCCGTACCGGCGAGCAAGAACGCGCAAATCCACGCGTTCGCACCGCTGGAAACGCCGAGCCGCTCGCCCAATTCCCACGCAGCGCCGACCCCGATGCCGGCCAGGATCACCGCGAGCAGCGTTTGATTCGCAGCCGTTCCCGCGAGCGCAACGTAGGGCATGAGCAGCAGCGCGGGCAGCGGCGCTTCGATGACGTAATGCTGACCGTTGTACGCCAGCGCGTCGATGTACGCGCCCGGCCACGTGATCCACGCGTGCCCATGCAAGAAGGCATCGGCGAGCAGCACGTAGTTGTTGTACGGCGTCGATCGGAAATGCGAGACCAGCAGCGTGAACGCAAACGCCGCGATGCCGGCCCAGATTGACCGTCGCACCGTTACTTTTTGACGACTTTCCAGAGGTCCGGCGAGCCCGGAATCCGCATCGTCCGGTACCCCGGCACCTTGCCGAAGAGCCGGCCCACCACGTATACCGGACGCGTCCGCGTCCACCGGGGAACGTGCTTGGCGTCGTCCGCTAGCCACGCGGCGACCACGATGCGGGCGCCCAAGTCACGATCGACGTACGCCGCATAGGCGAGCGGCGTAGCGAAAAGCCACGGAGCGATGAGCACGGCATTACGCGGCGTTTTTTCGACAACCGTCGCGATGGTGGCCTGCGCGCCCGCAGCATGCGGCTGGGCGAAGGCGGCGCGGTTGAGCAACAGCAGCACGACGGCCATCGCAGCTACGAGAACGGCAGCGGTGCGGCGCAGAACCGGCAGCGCATGGGCAACGGCTGAAGCGCCGCAACTCGCAAACACCAAACTCACGGCGAACGAAAGCAGATAATAACGCGGGCGGTCCGCTTCGATGCTGTATGCGAACGCGAACGCCGCGGGAAATGCAAACGCAAAGAACAATCCGAGCGTGAGCCATGCGTCACGACGCGTGAGCGCTACCAAACCGCCGAGAGCGGCAAGCGCGCACAGCGGCGTAATCTCGTGCAGCAGCAGGAGAAAGAAGTACGGCGCTTGCGTTTGGTAGACGGCGGGATCGATCATCGAAGCGAGCGCACTTTGCGTGGGAAACTGCTCGCCGCTCACTTCGCGCACGAAGCCGTTCCATGATGAGGGGTGGTTCGTATCCCAGAACGATCCGCCCGGAGCAAGGGCCAGGGAAAGCGTCGGATCCAATCGCTGCGCCGTCACGATCGCGCTGCGTGCCGGCAAATATGCGTACAACGCAAGACCGCACGCAAGTGCGAGCACGGCAAGAGCGACGCTGCGCAACGCCGTTCGGCGCAGTCGAACTAAGAACAGCACGAGGAACGCGGGCATCAGCAAGGCCGCAATCGGATGCGTCGCGATGGCCAGGCCCCACGCGCCTGCGCCCGCGATAAGAAACCGCGCGTTCCCGCCGCGATACCAGCGCACGGCCGACGCGATCGCAAGCAGCCCGAAAAAGAGCGCGAGCGTATGCACCTCGGCGCGCGTTCCGCGCGTCCACGTCACCTCGCCGAAAGCGAACACCCATGCGCAGGCCGTCGCTATCCGGGCATCGCCTTCCAACTCCACACCGATTTGCGCCACGAGCCAAGCGCTTGCGCTCGCCGAAAGCGCGCTAAAGAGCGCCATCCGCCACGACACGGCGCCAATCGCAAACACGTGCGCGAAGACTCCGCCGAAGATCGTAAACGCCGGAAAACCGGTGGGGTGCATGATGCCGAAAATCCACGGCACCGTTTGCGCTTCGCCCGTATCCCAATAGCCGACGGCGCCGCTGAGCGAGGCAAGATACACCGCAAGCGGCACGAGCCACGCCGCCCAGAGCGCGGCGCGCGTTTGCGCGCGCGCCGAGGTTAGAATTCCGGCAGCGCCGGCGTCGGCAGGGGCCTTGGCGCCTGGAACGTCGATTTCGGCAGCCTCCCGGGAAATTGATACGACGTGAACGTGATGCGCTCGCGCGCCGGTTGACCGGCGATGGTCGCGCGTATGGCAACGGCGGTGGGAACCCAGTACTTGCCCGACTGCGCGAACGAGATCGAGCCCTCGCCGCTCATCTTTGCGGACGAGCTCTTGAAGCGGATCTCCGAGGGCAGAAACGTGCGGCCGTCGATCGTCATCCCCAGAACGACGAATGAGCTCACGGCGCCGAGCGGTACGGCCTTGTAGACGTACGAATACGTGTTTGCGCTGCGAACAGCCCGCAGAAAGAGAAACGCGTACGCGGTCATTCGCGGCGCCAAGTTCTCGATCGTGTACCGGTTGCGATAGCGGGTGATGCGCGTGATTTTGACTTTGAGCGGCTGTCCATCGACCTGCAGCGTTTCGTCGCGCACGAGGTCGCCGCTGCGGTAGACCCGATGCGATTGTTCGATCGATTCCGGTCCCGCTTGTGAGACGGAATACGTGAAGATGAGTGTCTTCGGCGCTTCCGCCGCCAGCAGATGCGAGGCGTAGCGGTGCAGCACGACCTGCGAATCGAGCGGCGCCTTTACCAGCGCGGCGGCCAGCAGCAGTGCGTGCAGCACTACGCGAGAACAGCCTCGCGAATCGCGCGAACCGCCTCATCGGCGCCGTCCGGATTCTTGCCGCCGCCTTGCGCCTGCGCGGGCTGCCCGCCGCCGCGCCCGCCGACCAGCGGTGCCGCGATCTTCACGAGGTTTCCGGCGTGCACGCCGGCCTTGACCATGTCGTCGCTCGCGCTCACGAGCAGGCTCACGGTTCCATCCTCGACGCCGGCCAGCGCGATCACGCCGCTGCGCAGCCGCTGCCGGATAGCGCTGCTCAAATGCCTTAGCGCTTCCGCATTCGCTTCGTGCACGACGGCGCCCACGAACGTTTTCTCG
>DASSZL010000142.1:0-4256 GCA_035713505.1 Vulcanimicrobiaceae bacterium
CGCGCTGCCGTAGAGCGAGAACGTTTGGTTGAGGTCCGGCAGTTTTTCGATGCCGAATCCAACGCCGTTCTGGCGCGGATAGCCGTAGTTGGTCGTGCGCCACATATAGCCCACGCCGATGAAGATGTGCGGATCGGCGACTTTCAGGCCGAAGCGCGCGTCAACGTCTTGATCGCGGGCGGTGAACGCCGGAACGTAAGTCTGGCCTTGCCCGCCGATCACGGTAACCAGACACTGGGGATCCACCGGTGCAACGCCGGCTGCAGTACCGCAATTGTGCGGATACTGGTACTGGCGGAAGTCGCCCGCGAGCATCCACGGCAGGTTCAGCAAGTTGAATTCATACGCGCCGCGTACGGCAAACGATGAACCCGTCCCGGTGTTGCCGGGGCTGAACTCGTTATACACCTTCGGTTTGATGATGTAGTCTCCGACGATGTAGTGATCCTGATACGGCGTTGCGGCCGGAACAGGCGTCGGTGCCGTCGTCGGAACCGGTGATGCTGCCGGCGCCGGCGTGCTGGGCGGCGGCGGCGGAGTCGGCGTCACATAACGCACGACGACCACGCGCTTATCGGGCACCCATTGCACGTATGCCCCCATACCTTCCGAAATGACGCGAACAGGGACGAGAATCGTTCCCTGATAGATCATCGGAGGCACGTCGAGCGGACGCGTCTCACCATTGATCGTGACTTCCGGTTTGCCGACGGTGACTTTTACGTCGTTGCCGGGTTTGGTGACGTCGACGGTCTTGGTTGCCGGATCATAAGAAACGGTTGCGCCCATCTGTTCGAACATCGAACGAAGCGGAATTAAGATGGTCCCGCCGCGAACGAGCGCAGATAACACGCGGCCTTGTTTGAGGACGTCGGGTTTCGAGTAGACGTGGTGGTCGTTGAAGAGAATTGGAATTTCGCCCGACGGCGGTGAGCCGAATTGCATCGGCGGCACGTTCGGTGCGGGCGCTGCTGCCGGCGATGCCGGAGCAGGTGCGGCCGGTGAGGCCATTGGTGTGGTAGTGCCCGACGGCGACGCCATCGGCATTGCCGCACCGGACGGGGATGCTTCCGGCGTAGCCTGCGCGACCAGAGTGTATCCGTTGTTTCCACGGGTCGCATGGCTTGACGGAGCGGCAACCGCTGTGAGTCCCAGGCTCGCGCATACAAGCGCGGTCAGGACTCCGGTGCTCAGTCGTTTCAATATAGCCTCCCTAATACGTGAGTTTGCGGAGACCGTGCTCTCTTGTACTGTTGGCACGCGCTATCGCGCGTTCGATCTCCAATCTGTTTAAACGAACGAGGGCGAGCTCGAAGTTCCACCAGCCCAACAGCCCTAGGGAGTATTCCCAGAAGGCGCCTTTTCAACCGAGCTGAGCGATGCAGGCAAGCGCCAAATCCAGGCGATCCCGCACAGAACTTCGATCGCGGCAATGACGAAGGCAATGCGTGCCGCTTGCGGACTCTGCAGGTCGTGCATCCATGCGAGCACGGCGGTGGCGATGAGCGGGGCGAGGATTTGCGGTAGAAGCAGCGCCAAATTCCAAATTCCCATTGCGGTCGCGAGTGCAAACCTCGGAAGCAGTTGGCAGCCGAGCGCCCAATCGCCGCTGAGAAACACGCCCCACGCAACGCCGGCCGCGAGTGCGCTGCCGACAATCGCGGCGAGCGAATGGGCAAGCAGCAACGCTCCGAGCGCGACGACGAAGCCGGCTCCGCCGGACGCCGCAACGACGCGGCGATCATAGCGATCGGCCGGATGCGCAGCCGCGAGCGCACCGATTGTGCCGCTTGCGGTAACCGCGAGAATGACCAGTCCCGTGAGCATCTTGGTATCACCGCTGCCGAGCGACCCTCGTACATAGAAGAACAAATACCCCAGCAACGTGTAGAAGCCGAGAAAAACCAAAGCACGCGAGATAAATAAATCGACGAAGGCGCGGCTGATGCGTACCGGCTCCAAGCGAGCGTTCAGCAGTGCCAGGCTGCGCACATGCGATGCGGTCGCGGCGCAGGTGGCCAGCAGTGCCGCGATAATTGCAGCCGCTACAATCGCGGAGTTCGCGATGAGCGCCGCGACAATCGCGCCGCACGCGTTGCCCGCGCTCTGCAAACCCGCCATCCAGGACGATGCGTTTCCGAGCTGTGCTTCCGGAACAAAATCCGGAATCACCGCTTGATACGGGCCAATGGCGATATTCATGCCGATCTGCACGAAGATCAGCGCGGCAGTGAGTTGACCGAGTGAAGGCGCGAGATACAGCCACAGGAGCGCCGGACAGGCAACAGCCACCCCCGCGAGATAGAACTCCAGGCGACGGCTGCCGCGTACGCGCCGCCGATCCGAGATAACCCCCACGACGATTTGCGTTACCGCTGCAACGGCCGCGCCCGCGGCGGCAATGGGGCCGTATGCCGCTACGGCGTTTCCCGCCGCGAATTCCGATATGCGCGACTGCAGCGAGACGCCGAGCAACGCTCCCCACACTACTTGAACGCCGAACCAAAACAGTCCGAGCGTTGCCGGCTTAGCCGTGCGCGAGGGCATACCGGTACTCTTCGAGTACGTCAACGTCATACGCTAGCTCCGGCGGCGCATTACGCAGCGCCAGCGCGGGAACTCCGAGCAGTCGGCGCGCATGCGCTTCGAGCCGCGCAACACCCAGCCGCCGAAAAACGAATTGCAGCAACAGCGTCGGGCCGGTGAGCCGCGCCATGCGCCAGACGCTCTTGCGCGCGTCGAAAAAGCGCATCGCAAAGTGCTCGATGCGATCGTGCGCGTGCGCCGGGATGACGAAAGCGCCGCCGTTGACGACTCGCTCGCCGGCCAGCGTGATGCCGAACGGCGGCGCGCCTGGGAAACGGCGATCGAACTCTTCCCATTGCGTGAGCGGCAGCACGAGCGTTGCCTCGGGCACGCGAGCCAAAAACACGCGCATTGTCTGCGCCGTGATGAACGGCATGTCGCTGGCCAGATAGAGCAAAGGCGCATCGGCACTCCACGCGTGGAGCGCGCGCCGCAGATTCTCCGCCCCGCCGGAGCTTTCATCGATGAACTGCTCGACACAGCCCTCGCACGCGGACCGGACGTCATCGCCGCCGACCACGGCGATACGCTCGATGCCGGCGCCCCGCAGCGCATCGATGGTAATCTGCAGAAACGTGGCGTTTCCGAACGGCGCCAGCGCTTTCACCGGCGTTCCGAGCACGCCCGCGAATGCGCCGTCGACTCGGCCGCCCGCCGTGATGACGGCACAATAGCTCACGCGCGCTGGTTTTTACCGATGCGCGCCACAACCTTGTTACGCAAACCTGGGCACCGGCCGAAAACTAGGAGTATGGCGGCCCTCCCTGCGCCCGAGCACCGCATCCGGTACGTCGACGGCCTTCGCGCCCTCGCGGTGCTGCTGGTCGTCGCGCACCACGTGATGCTGCATTCGCCCGCGCTGCATACGCCGGTGCCGTTCGCGAGCTGGGCGCACGTCATGCTCGAAGGATCGCACGGCGTCGACTTGTTCTTCGTGCTCTCGGGATTCTGCTTGTCGTATCCGCTGCTGCAGCGCCTGCGCACCGAACACGGCGCCCGCTTCGAGGTTTCGCGTTACTTCGCCAAACGCATCGTGCGCATCGTTCCGCCGTACTATGCCGCCGTTGCCCTTCTTTTGCTGATACCGGCAACGCACGCGGGCGTGACCGCCGCCGACGTAGTCAAGCAGCTGCTCTTCTTCGATTGGCATACGGCGTTTTTGAATGGCTCGTTCTGGACACTCTGCGTCGAACTGCGCTGGTATTTTTTCTTTCCTATCGCTCTGGCGCTGTGGATTCGCGCGCCGCGCGCATTCTGGGCCGTGGCCGGCGCGAGCGTCATTCTGTACGGCGCCACGCGCGTGCACGCGCCGGACGTCGGCACGCTGCTGCCGTTCATGCTCGGCATCGCCGCGGCGGATCTGCAGATTCGCGGAGCGCGTGTCGAAAAACTCGCCATCCCGCTCTTGCCGCTCTCGGTGCTCGGCGCGCTGGTTCTCGAGCAATCGGCGAGCATGCCCTCGCCGTACGGCGCTGAGAGCGCGATCTTCTTCGTACAAACCAACCCGGGCTGGCAGCTCGCCGCCTTCGCGCTGGTCCTGCTCGCCGGCCGCATCAGCGCCCTGCGCGCCGTGCTTTCACGCAAACCGCTCGTTGCCGTCGGCGTAGCCTCGTATTCGATTTATCTCGTTCACGAGCCGGTCGTCACGCTGCTTCAGAGCCGGCTGCAGC
>DASSZL010000143.1:0-14578 GCA_035713505.1 Vulcanimicrobiaceae bacterium
GCGCGTTGTTTCGAGTTCGTTCGGATTATTGGCCGCGAACTCCGACTGCCCGGCAATCAAATACAAATGGGCGGGAAACGTCGGCCCGGTATTCGACTGGAACATGCGATCGGCAAACGTGTACTGCTGCGCCATGTCGAAATACGGCTCGACCTCGTTTCGCGGAACATACGCGTACGGAAAGTTCGGATCTTGCCGCGGCAGCGTAGCGACGCGGTCCCAGCCGTCCATGCGGCCGCCGTCATATTCCTGGACAAACGCTTTGTGCTGATGATCGACGTCGGCGCCGAAGCCCAGGCTCACCGGATGAAGCTTTACGTAGCCGGTGTGGTTCAGTCCGTAGTCCACCGTGTCCGCGCCGGGAAAACCGTGAAACAGATTATCGACGCTGCGGTTCTCTTGAATGATGACGACGATGTGTTTGATGTGCGCGCGCAGTTGCGTCGTGTAATCGTATTCTTGCCGCTGTTTGATGTTGATGGGTTTCGCAAACGCTTGCCCGCCGAGCGCGAGCACCCAAGCCGCTGCCAGAGCGGCCGCCAGGCACCTCCGATAGTTCATCCGGTGGAATGTACCCGTCTACGCTCGCCGCGTTCCTTCAACACCTTGGTAAAATCGGCGCCAACCAGGACGACCTGCGCGGAATAATAGAGCCACAGGAGCACTGCGAGCAGCACGCCGGCATCGGCGTAAGGCGAGCGCGCGTCCATCTGCCCCAAGTACACCGAGAGAGCGAACTGTCCGCGCTCGTAAAGCACGGCGCTGATGAACGAGGCGATCCAGACTTTGCGCCACGGGATGTCGACCGGCGGCAAATACGCGAAGACGAACAGAAACACGAACGTCAGCACGATGATGGTGACGCCCACCACCAGCGCCTGGTAGAGCACCCCGCGCAGCAGCGGGAGATGGTGCGTATGCATCGTCAGCGCGTGCACGGCGGCTCCCGCGAAGAGCAGCACGATGAGAACGAGCGTCAGCGCGTAGATCGCCGCAAATTGCGGCGCGTGACGCCTTGCGTCTTTGGCCGCGCCCCGGTGCTCCCAAACAACGTCGAGCACTTGCTGCAGTTGGAAAGCCGTTGCGGTCACTCCCACCAAAAACATGACGGCGCCCGCCGCCAGCGCGATCCACGCATCGTGCCGCAGGGCCGCCTGATGCAGGATCGCGTCGAGCACTTGCGCGTTGTGCGGCCCGGCGATGTGGCCGGTCTGACCTCGCGTGTTGGCGGCAGCCTGCCCCCCGCCAAGGATGCGGGCGGCCGCATAGACGGCAACCAGAGCCAAGCCCGCTAAGGTGATCGCGCCATAGAACGCAAGCGAGGAGGCCATCTCGGCCGAGCGGTGCTTGCTCCATTGCGACGCGGTGCACTTCACCAGCGTCCAGACCTCGCTCAGCCATTCGCGCAGCATATCCCGGACTATTCCCCCGAATGAAACGGCGCCCCGGAAGTATCCGGGACGCCGCGTCCAAGCTGTCTGAGTATGCCTGCGTTATGCCCGGATTCTCACCCGCGGTAACGCAAGAAGGCGGGCACTTCGATGTCGTCCATATTGAGCGGATTGACCGTGTCGATTTTCGTGTCGGCGAAGTTGAACGACGTGTTCGCGCGCCCGTAGCCGCGCGATTGGCCGAAGCCGGCCGCAAGAACGGTGACGCGAACCTTGCCCGTCATCGTCGGATCGATGCTGGCGCCGAAGATGATCTGCGCGTCGTTGTCGACCGCGCGGCTGATCATTTCCGCGGCCTCGTTCACTTCGTACATCGCCATGTCCGTGCCGCCGGTGATGTTGAAGATCACGCCGCGCGCGCCTTCGATCGTCGTCTCGAGCAGCGGTGAGGCGATGGCCTTTTGCGCCGCATCGGCGGCGCGATGCTCGCCGGTGCCCTCCCCGATGCCCATCATCGCGCTGCCCGCGTCGGTCATGATCGTTTTTACGTCGGCAAAATCGAGATTGATGAGGCCCGGCTGTGTAATGAGATCCGAGATACCCGCGATGCCCTGGCGCAGCACGTCGTCGGCGTACGAAAACGCTTCGTTGAGCGGCGTGCGCTTCTCGATGACCTGCAGAATGCGCTCGTTCGGAATCGTGATGAGCGTGTCGACTTTGGCCTCGAGTTCAGCGATGCCGTGCTCGGCCGCCTGCATGCGTTTGCGGCCTTCGAACGCGAACGGTTTGGTGACGACGGCGATCGTGAGCGCGCCGGTTTCGCGCGCAATTTCCGCGATGACCGGCGCGGCGCCGGTGCCGGTCCCGCCGCCCATGCCCGCGGTGATGAACACGAGATCCGCGCCGTCGACGATCATCGCGAGATCCTCGCGTGAGTCTTCGGCGGCTTCACGCGCGAGCGTCGGGTTCGCACCCGCGCCCAGGCCGCGCGTCAAATTGTTTCCTATCTGTACCGTGTTTTCGGTCAGTGAATTGCGCAGCGCTTGCACGTCCGAGTTCACCGCGAAGAAATCGACGCCGGATAAGCCGGCCTCGACCATGCGGTTCACGGCATTGCAACCACCGCCGCCCACACCGATCACTTTGATCGTTGCGGCGTGTTCCGGGACATAGCGCTTCGCATCAGCCATGGTCAGGGTTTCCTCCATAAAAAGTGAGGTTTGCGAGGGTTGCGAGAGTTCTTCCGAGTTCAGTTCCACAGATCGCCGAGCCAAGAGCGAACCTTCGTGAAGAACGAAGGACTGCGCTTGACGTATTCATGATGATCGATGCCGCCGTTCGGGCCGAACAGCACAAGGCCGATCGCCGTTGCGTATTCCGGCTGCTTGAGCACGTCGGTCAAACCGGCGATCGCGCTGGGCAGTCCAACGCGCACGGGCAAGCCGAAGACTTCTTCCGCCATCGGTTCGATGCCGCGCAGATGCGCGCCGCCGCCCGTGAGCACGACTTCGCCCAGCACGAGATCGCGAGGAACGTTCTCGATGATTTTCGCCTTGGTCATGCGGAAGGTTTCGAGCACGCGCGGCACGACGATTTGGCGCAGTTGCGCGGTCGTCGCGTCTTTGGTGCTGCGCCCGTCGAGCGTTTTCACCGGGAACGTTTCGCTCTCGCCGTCCGCCGAACCCGAGCCGTAGGCGCGTTTGATCTGCTCCGCTTCCGCGCTCGTGGTCTTCAAACCCAGCGAAATGTCGTTGGTCAGAATGTTTCCGCCCACCGGAATCGTGGACGTGTAGATCGCGCCGCCGCTGGAAAATACGGCGATGTCCGTCGTGCCGCCGCCGATGTCGAGCAGCACGACCCCGACTTGTTTTTCTTCCGGAAGCAGCGTGGCCGCGGAGCTCGCGAGCGGTTCGAAAACCAGGCCGGCGCTCTCCAGACCCGCGCGGTGCACGCACTTGAGCACGTTCGTGATGAACGACGTGCCGCCGGTGATGATGTGCGTATCGACTTCGAGACGCCCGCCCGCCATGCCGACCGGATCTTCAACGCCGTCCTGTCCGTCGACCGTGAAGTAGCGCGGCAGCGCGTGGATGATTTGGCGATCCGCGGGCAGATTGATGATCTTGCTGGCGTCGATGACGCGCCGCACGTCGCTCATGCCCACTTCGCGGTCGTCGCTCTGCACGGCGACGACGGCGCGGTTGTTGGTGCTGCGAATATGCTCGCCGGTGATGGCGACATAGACGTCCTGGATGTGGACGCCGGCCATGCGCTCGGCCTTTTCGGTGGCGGCCTCGATGGACTTGATGGTCTCCTCGAGGTCGGTGACCACGCCCTTGCGCATCCCGAGCGAGGGGGCTTCACCGTAGCCGATGATTTCGAGGCCGTTAGGACCGTCGGCGGCCACGACCGCGCAGGTCTTGGTCGTTCCGATATCGAGCCCGGCGACGGTCTCTTGCTTCAACTTTGGCAACCCCTATATGTTGTGTACGGCTTCAGAAAACCCTACTACGGATAGCGGGTCTTGGCAAGGATTTCCAATGGTTAGGTAGGGGCAGCATCTCTCCTTGCGAGCAACCTGTGGACAGGAAAATCCGCACGGAGATTCCGTGCCTCAAGCGAAAGAGCCGGCATCAACGGAGGATCCCATGCTTCAAACGCTGTTGTTTTTTCACGTGCTCGCCGCCATCGGGCTGTTCACGGGTGTCACGCTCGAGCTCATCGCCGTGCTCAGGGTGAGCCGCGCCGCCACCCTTTCGGAAGTCCGCGCCGCGACGCTCAACACGCCCCTGATGGGTCCGCTCATGGGCCTGTCCTCGCTGCTGCTCATCGGCATGGGCATTGCGATGGTCTATGTGGGCAGCTTCAGCTGGGCCGCCGGCTGGCTCAACGCCGTGTTCGTCCTGGCCGTCGTGCTGGCCGTTCTCGGTCCGGCCGTGACCGGCAGAAAGGCGGACGCCATGCACGCGCTCGCGCTGCAGGCGGGCGATGGGCCCATCACGCAGGCCGTCGATAACGCTCGCCGGGACCGCGTATTCAATTACATGGTCTTCATGTCGCTCTTCGAACTCGTTGCCGCCCTCTACGTCATGGTAACCAAGCCGGACCTGATTCCAGCCGTCACCGTTATCGCGGGGGCCGCCGTCCTGGCCGCATTTCCGGCGGCGTTGCTGCTGCGGCGGAGCAGCGCGCCGGCGCTCGCGGAAACCTGATCTCGCGCTTAATCTTTAGACCCGCAAAGCCGACATACAACCTGATATGGATCAGAAGCGCACGAGTCTCGAACGCGGGCTTACTTCCGCCTTTCTCATCGTCATCGCCATCGTCGCGATATCGATTCCGGTGACGGTCTGGGCGATGAACGGCATTACCGCGCAGGCCCAAGTACTCCACGACACGATTATCCGCGGAGAACTTGCGTATGTGAAGGTTGCCTCCGACGCGGACACGCTGCGCGCAGCATCCATCGACGCCGCTACCAACACGGACCCCAGCAAGGCCGCGGCCTCGCTGACCAAGGCCAAGGCGATGGTAGCGCAGTTTCCGGCGGACGCGCGCAAAATGGGCGATCTCACCGGGACGGATGCCGCAATCAAGCCGCTGGTCGAGAAGTTCGTCGGTAAAAAGAACTCCGACGGCACGGTGAGCGGCGGCAGCGCGAGCGCTTATGATTTTCAGGCGTTGGCGGCCGTCGGGCTCCTGGCGCAAGGCAAGAAGGCCGATGCGCTCAAGCAGATTCAAGGTATGGCCGCGGCGGCGTTCGATCAGCAGAGCGCCGACGGCGACGCACTGCTCAATGCGCTCAAAACCAATTCCGACGTGCGCTTCAACGCTCTGATCCAAGCGCGTAATTTCGCGCTCATCCTGACGGTCGCGGGCGCCGTCCTGGCAACGATCGTCGCGTTCATCGCAATGGGGTGGTTCCGCCGCAGCATGAGCGCCGGACTCGGACGCTGCCTGGACGTGTTCGAAGCCATGGGCCGCGGCGATTTGACCGCGCGCGTGGGCTGGGATGGCCGCGACCTGCTCGGCCGTCTGGGATCGGCGGTCGATCAGCTCGGCGATCGGCTCTCGCAAATTATTTCAACCATTCAGCATGCGGTTATGACGGTGCAGACCGCCAGTTCGCATACGAATGAGACGGCGCGCCAAGTCGAAGCTCGCGTGAGCGAGGAGCTCGCGACGCTTGGAAAGGCGGCTGAATTCTCGACCTCGGTTCGCGCGACCGCCGGCACCGTTGCGGACAATGCGGAACAGGTTGCGCGCCGCGTCACCGACATATCGAGCGCCGTCGCCGAGATGACCGCGTCGATTCAAGAAATGGACCAGAACCTGCTCAATCTGGCAACCGTCGTCGAACAAGCGGTTGCGAACACGCAAGAAATGTCCGCATCCATCGTGCAGGTCGCCGGCAACGCGGAACGGGTGCGTCAGGAATCGACGAGCACCGACAAGCAGGTGCGCGAAGGGCGCAACGAAGTCTCGCAGCTCTCCAAAGGCATGACGAGCATCAGCGACACCGTCGCCGACGTCGTCGCCGAAATGCAGAGCCTCGATCAGGCCTCGCGCCAGATCGGCGAGATCCTCGGCCTCATTGAAGAAATCGCCGATCAGACGAATCTGCTCGCGCTCAACGCCGCCATCGAAGCGGCACGCGCCGGCGAGCACGGCCGCGGCTTCGCCGTCGTCGCGGACGAAGTTCGCAAACTCGCGGAAAATTCGGCCAGTTCCACCAAGCAAATTGGCCAGCTCGTCGCGGACATCCAGCGCCGCACGACCGCGGTACTCGAACGGACCGCGCGCGCGAACAACCTGGTGCAGAACAACGCCGTCTCCGCCCGCACGGTCACGGAGATGATTGAAACCATCAGCACGCGCGTCACGGAAATGGCGCAGCTGGTCAGCGAGATCAGCGTTGCGACGACCGAACAGGCTCGCGCCTCGGAAGAACTGGCCAAGGCCAGCGAACAGATGGGCGCCATGACGCACGAGGCCGCGGCCACGATGCGCGAACAGGCCATCACCTCGAATCAGATTCTGGAGAGCGTCTCGGAGATCGAATCCCGCACTGGCCAGGTCGCCCAGGCCTCCCAGGAGCAGCAGATCGCCATCGAATCTCTCGGCCAGACCATCGGGCGCACCTCGGAACTGGGCCGCGAGAACGCCGGCGCCGTCACCGAGGTCGCCGGACAGACCGCGGACGTGCTTTCCGAGGCCTCGTCGCTGCACGACCTGGTCGGCCAGTTCCAGGTCGGCGCCAACGGCCGCGCCACTCTGGGCGATAAAGAAAAAAATCGTCAGGCCCTAGAAGATCAGGGGTCACTTGCGCTATCATCTTAGGCTAGAAGCTGGCACAGTGGAGTGCCGGCCCTTTTACCGTCTACCTCGGCCCGCCCAACGGAGAAATCGTGCGTAAACTTCTGCCCTTGCTTGCACTCATCGCGGCGACCGCCGCTCCGGCCATCGCATCGGCCGGCAACACCGTCGATCCGTCGCTGATTCCCGACGGCACGTACACCGCGACCGTGGAAAAGGTCGTCGATTCCAAGCACGTTCTGGTGAAACTGGACAACGGCATGGAGGCGACGCTGACCACGAATCGCGCGAACGTCGATTTCAGCAAAGTGACCCCGAATGACCACATCATGATGTCGCTCATCAAAGGTCTGGTCGCCGTCTACGCCAAGAAATAGACGTTTCTCGGCAATTTTCAGCGGCCCCGCTTTGCGGGGCCGCTTCTATTTTTGCTTGTAGACGACGACAGGCGTATTGGGCGCACGCAAGTCTACCGCGGCAAGCTTTTTTCCGCCGGCGCTCACCTGGGAAATGATCGGATCGATGAGTTCCGTTTTCTTCGAGAGATCCGTGTCATCGCCAAGCAGCAGTTCGATGCCGCCCGACGTCACGGCGACCAAGTCGCCGAACTTGTCGTAACGCAGGGAGCGTGCGGCGACGTGCGCGCGCACGAGCGCATCATCGTCGTCCCGTAAGCGCTGGATCTGCGCATCGCGGATGAACATCCCGGCCCGCGGCGCGGGTGCGTCTTTGCCCACGATAACCGGCAGCGTTAGCGGGACGTTGCCGCCTTGCAGCACGCGCAGATCGTGATCGACCAGCACGCGATCGCCGCCGAATTGCACGAGCGCGAAGGGGCGGCGCTCTTCAATCGCGATCCTAACCGTCGCGGGAAGCGCCCGATGGATGCTCGCGGTCTTTACGTACGGGATCGTCTCGATGCGACTGGCGGCGGCATGCATGTTTTGCAGCCAAATGTTCTCATGCGAAGCGATCGCCGCGCGCGAGAGAATCTGGTCTGCCGGTACGACGCGGTTTCCGCCCACGCTCACGCGCGCAGGGAAAAACCCTGGCCACGTGGCGGCATAAAACAGGCCCGCACCCACGGCAATCGCCGCGAGAACGAACAGTATCCAGAACGGGCGCATGCGCGCTCCCGCGGACTTCTTACGCCGTTTGGCGCGGCTCATGCGAGCACGAACCGTTCAAGGGCTTGCGCGACGCCGTCGTTCTCGACATCCTCGACGACCGCGTCCGCGACTTCCCGCAACTCCGGCGGCGCCGATCCCATCGCAACGCCGAAGCCGGCGGCGCGCAGCAGCGGCGCGTCGTTCCAGGAATCGCCTATCGCGAGCACTTGCTCCATCGGAATATCCAAATACCGCGCGACGATTTCGAGCGATTTGCCTTTGTTCACGTTGGAGTTCATCACTTCGATGAACCAAGGAATACTCCGGGTGACGTACGCGCGATCTCCGCAAAGGTTCCGTACAGGCGGCAAATGCTCCACAACGACGTCCGGTTCGGCGATGATACAGGCCTTGGTCGCGTCCCACCGTTCGAACGTACGCGCGAGCGAGGGAACGACTATCGGCTCGACGCCCGATATCTTCGCGTACAGATCCGAGTACCGGTTACGCTCTTCGCAATAGTAGCGGTCGTTGGCGTACAGTTGAATGTGAAGACCGCTGCCGCGCGCGTAGGTCTCGAGTTGCAGCGCCTGGGCGTTCGGGAGCGGCAGGTCTTGCAGCACGTCGTCGGTTTGCGGATCGATGACTGCCGCTCCCTGATAGCACACGACGGGCGCAGTGAACTGCAGTTGGCGCACGAATGGCAACGCCGCGCGGTACATCCGGCCCGTCACGATGCAGCCTTGAATGCCGCGTCCACGCATTTTCTCGACGGCGGAAAGCACGCGCGGACGCAGCAGCAACTCCTGCCCCAGCAGCGTCCCGTCCAAATCGAACGCGACGAGCTTATACCGCATTGCCGCCTCGCATCCTCGCGCTCGCCGCATGCTGCGGCAAACCCTCGAACTCCGCCAGCGCCGCCAGTGCCGCGGCATCTTCCGCCATGCGTTGCTCGCTGTTCTCGACCACGCTGAACGTGCGCATGAAATCAGCCGTATGCAGGCCGGATGAAAAGCGCGCGGCGCCGGAGGTCGGCAGCACGTGATTGGTTCCGGCGAGATAATCGCCGCTCGCGACGGGCGTGTTGGCGCCCACGAAGATCGCCCCCACGCGCCGTATGTGAGGCAAATACTCCTGCGGATCCTGAACCTGCAGCGAAAGATGTTCCGGGCAGAAGCGCTCGATCACGCGAAACACGTGTTTGCGTTTGGCGGCGTGAATGAGATATGTGTTGCGTTTGAGCACCGCGCAAATGATCTCGCCGCGCGGCAACGCTGCGTCGTCGAGATCCGCAAGCCGCCGCGCGCACGCGTCCAACAGCTCGCGGGATTCGGAGACCACCGCTACGCGGGCCATGGGATCGTGCTCCGCTTGCGCCAGCAATTCCCCGACGACGTACTCGGGATTCGCGAACTCGTCCGCGACGACGAGCACCTCGGACGGCCCCGCCAATCCGTCGATGGCGCACGCGCCGAAGACTTGGCGTTTCGCCTCGGTCACCCAGACGTTTCCGGGACCGACGATTTTGTCGACGCGTGCGATGCTTTCCGTACCGTACGCGGCTGCGGCGATCGCCTGCGCGCCGCCGACGGCGTACAGCTCGTCCACATCGCATAACCAGCACGCGAACAGGACGGCCGGAGCGATCTTTCCATCCCGCTGCGGCGGCGTGAGCACGATAACGCGCGAGACCCCGGCGATCTTCGCGGGCACCACGCCCATGATCACGGACGAGGGCAGCGCCGCCGTACCGCCGGGGACGTACGCGGCGACGGAATCCAGCGGGCGATGGCGCAGCGCGTATTGCGTCCCGTCTTCTTCCGTGTATTCCACGTCGCCGTGCAGCTGGCGGCGGTGAAACTGCTCCACACGTTCACGCGCGAGCGCCAAGCCTTCGACGATCTCGTGCGGCACCAACGACTTCGCCTGCTCGAACATCGGGATCGGAACGCGCAGTTTGCTGATGTCGTACGACGGATCGTCGAACCGGCGTGTGAACTCGACGAGCGCCGCATCGCCGCGCCTGCGAACGCCGGCGATTATTTGCGCAACGCCGCCCGTGACGTCGGCCGACGGTTCCCATCCACCGCGATAGAGACCGGCGAGCGCTTTCCGGTCGACGGCGCCGACAATTGAAACGTTCACCGGGCGTTCTTCTCCAGCCGGTCGATCAAATCGCGCAGCTGCGCATACTTGGCACGAAAGCGGACGGGATTGACCACCAGGCGCGCCGTCGACGGCGCGATTTCATCGACGACCACCATGTCGTGCTCGCGCAGCGTATTGCCGGTCGCCACCAGATCGACGATCACGTCGGAAAGACCGACGAGCGGGCTGAGTTCCACCGAGCCGTGCAGCGCGATGATCTCGCACGGAAGATCCCGTTCGGCGAAATACGCTTGAGCCGAGCGCTTGAATTTCGTGGCCACCCGCAGGAACGTCGGATAGCGGGCACCGCTGTGATATCCGTCGCTGCGGCGAGCCGCCACGACCAAGCGGCACGCGCCGTACCCCAAATCGGCGACCTCGCTCACGGAGCGGTCCGTTTCCCACAGAACGTCCTTGCCCACGATGCCGCAATCCGCCGCGCCGAACTCCACGTATGCCGGAACGTCCGTTGGGCGCAGCAGAAGCAATTCGGCTTTTCCGTCGCTCGTCACAACCGTCAAGCGCCTTCCGGTTTCCGCCGGGACGTCGATTCCGCAGGCGCGCAAAAGCTGCGCGGTCTCTTCGTACAGCGCGCCCTTCGGTACGGCGATGACCAGCCGATCACTCAACGGCGATCTCCTCGATTTCACCGCCGCGCGCGATAATGACACGGGGAATGCGTTTGTGCTGCGCGTATTCCAGCAGCGCATCGCGGTCCAACTCGCGCACGTTCAGACGCACTCGCAGCCCTTTTTGCCGTTCGCGCGCGGCGATCGCGTCCGACCCGCTCACGAGCACGTCGACCTCGTTGCGCGGGCGCTCGTCGACGCGCCGCCGCTCAAGCGCGAGCAGAATGCGCTCGACGCCGACCATCCACCCGATAGCCGGCACGTCGTAGCCGAAACGGGGCAGCAGCGAATCGTACCGCCCACCGCCGCAGAGTGAGAATCCGAGGTCGCCGATATAGCCTTCAAACACAAAGCCCGTGTAATACTCCAGATCGCGCAGCAGCGCGAAATCGATATTGATCCGATCGCGATATCCCAGCGCCGCGGCGCGCTCCAATATCCGCTCCAGCCGCTGCAGCGCGGCCAGGGATTCGGGCGTTCTGCACATCGATCGAATCAGCCCAACGATGTCGTCCCTGCCGCGCGTCATGGTCAGACGCCGGATGGTCTGGTCTTCGATGGCAACGACGTTGCGATCGGCGATGAGTTGCTTGTAACGCCGCAGCACGTCGCCGGAATGCCCCGCCGACTGCAGGACGCCGTCCACAATCGCGGCGTCGTTGATGTCGAAGCAGGCGTCGCTCAACCCGGTTGCGTCGAGCGTCTCAATCGCCATGAACAGCGCTTCCGCTTCCGCGTCGACGCCGGGGCCGCCGATGAGTTCCGCGCCGGCTTGCGTGAATTCGCGCATTCGCCCGAGCTGCGGCTCCTCATACCGGAAACCCGTCGCGATATACGAGAGCCGCAGCGGCAGCGTCGCGTTTCTCAAGCGTGCCGAAACGACCCGCGCGATCGGCGTCGTCATTTCCGTGCGAAGCGCGAGCTGCGAACCAAGCGGATCCGTGAAGCGGAACGTCTGCTGCATGAGTTTTTCGCCGAGTCCGCGTTCGAGCGACTCATAACTTTCGAACGTCGGCGTAAGCACTTCCGCGTATGACCACGTACGAAAGACGCGGCGTATCGTTTCCTCGATCTCGCGCTTATACGCAAACTCTTGCGGCAGCCAATCGCGCACGCCGGCGGGCAACCTCACTCGGGCAGTCCTTCGGAGACGTTGTCGGAGCCGAAAATACGGGCGAGTTCCGAGCGAACGCGGGCGTCGGCGGCGATGCCGCGCGGTAAACGCTGCGAGCGATTGCCGATGCGGGCCATGAGCGGAACGGTGCCGGGCCACTCATCTAAAACCGCGGCAAGGCGATCGACTTGATCGCGGCTGCTCACCACGACGTGCCAGCCGGCGGGCGGCGCCGTGTATGCCGGGCGCTCGAACGCCAGCACTTCGTTCGCGCTCACCGAGAGTTCCACCGGCGCATCGTCGCCGTTGTTTGCGCCGCGCCGCTCGCGCATGCGCAGCCGGCCTTTGACGACGAGAATTTTATCTTGCTCGAAGAGGTGGCTGACTTGCGGATACAGCTTCGCAAAAACGACGACGTCGGTCGTTCCGGTCGTGTCTTCGAGCTGCGCGATAAGAATTTGCTGGCCGGCTTTGGTCAGCGTGCGGCGCACGGACGCGACGATACCCGCGACGACGACGAAACTCTCGTCCTCGCGCGCGCGCAGATCCTTGACGGGGATCGCGCCGGTCCGGGCCAGCGCATCGGCGACGTCCGCGAGCGGATGACCGGAAACGAAGATGCCGAGCGTTTCCTTTTCCCACTGCAGCGTTTGCATCGTGTTCGGCGGCGGAACGGCCGGAAGCATCGGACTGAGTGAGGCCGCCACCGCGGGCGCCTCGCCGAAAAGTGAGACTTGACCGAGCTGCGCGTCGCGCGACTCCGCGGCCGCAATGTCCATCGCCGTATCGAGCGCCGCCAGTTTTTGCGCGCGGTTTCCGGACAGGCAGTCCAGCGCGCCGCACTTGATGAGCGCCTCGAGGACGCGGCGATTAACCTGTTTGTTGTCGACGCGCCTGGCCAGTTCGAAGAGATCCTTGAGCGGACCGGCGGACTCGCGCGCATCCAGGATCACCTGCACGGCACCTTCACCCACGCCTTTGATGGCGGATAGGCCAAAGCGAATCTGATCGCCCACCACGGCGAAATCGGTGAGCGATTGATTTACGTCCGGCGGCAGCACCGAGATGCCCAGTTTCTTGGCTTCGTCGATGTACTCGACCAGTTTGTCCGTCTTGTCTTTGACCGACGACATCAGCGCGGTGAAGTACGGCAGCGGATGGTTCGCCTTTAAATATGCGGTTTGATACGCGACCCATGCATAAGCCGCGGCGTGCGACTTGTTGAACCCGTAGCCCGCGAACGGTTCGATGAACTCGAAAATCTTCGCGGCGAGCGTTTCATCGATTTCCGAATGCGCTTTGCAGCCTTTGACGAATTTCTCACGGTAGACGGGGATCTTGTCCTTCTGCTTCTTGCCCATGACCTTGCGAAGCTCGTCCGCTTGGCCCATGGTAAAGCCGGCCAAATCGCGCGCCATCTGCATGATTTGCTCTTGATAGCAGCTGATGCCGTACGTGTCGCGAAGAATCGGTTCGAGTTTCGGGTGCAGGTACGTTATCGCCGTGCGTCCGTGCTTGTTGCTGATGTACTGCGGAATCCAGTCCATCGGGCCGGGACGGTACAGCGCGACGAGCGCAATGATGTCGTTGAAATCGGACGGGCGCAGCTCGGTGCAGACGCGCACCATGCCCTCGGATTCCAGTTGGAAGACGCCCATGGTTTCGCCGCGCGATAGCATCTCGTACGTGCGCTGGTCGTCATCGGGAATCTTGGCGATATCGAAGTCCGGGGCAGTCGTACGGCGAATCTCGTCGACCGCGTTCTTCATGACGGTGAGGTTGCGCAGGCCCAAGAAGTCCATCTTGAGCAGGCCGATCTTTTCGGCCCACACCATGTCGTACTGCGTGTTGATGCCCGTGTCGCTCTTGGCGAGCGGGGCATACTCCACGAGCGGCCCCGGTGAAATAACGACCCCGGCCGCGTGCGTGCCCGCGTTGCGCGCGAGGCCTTCGATCGCTTTGGCGGTATCGAGCAGACGGCGAATCTCCGGCGAGGTCGCGTACAAACTCTTGAGATCCGGTATCTGTTCGAGTGCCTGCGCGATGGACATGCCGCCCGGACCGGACGGAATCATCTTCGCGACCTTGTCGACGTCCGGCAGCGGCACCGCAAGCGCCCGCCCCGCGTCGCGCACCGCGGCGCGCGCAGCCATTGTGCCGAAAGTCACGATCTGCGCGACGCGATCCGAGCCGTACTTTTCCGTGACGTATTTGATCACCTCGTCGCGGCGCTCGACGCAGAAGTCCGTGTCGATGTCCGGCATCGAGATGCGATCCGGATTCAGGAATCGCTCGAATATCAGATTGTACTTGAGCGGATCCAAGTCCGTGATCTTCAGACAATACGCGATAACTGAACCGACGGCCGAACCGCGCCCGGGTCCGACCGGAATGTCGTGATCCTTCGCGTACTTGATGAAGTCCCAAACAATAAGGAAATACGACGCAAAACCCATCTTGAGAATAACGTCGAGTTCGTATTCGAACCGCTCGCGCAGCGCCGCGTCGTTCTTCGCGCGATCGCCATAGCGATCGGCCAGCCCCTGCTCGCAGACCTCGCGCAGATAGTCTTCGGCGGTTTTCTCTTCGCCCGCCGCAGCCTGCGGGACGGGAAACGCCGGCAGATGATAGATCTTCTCCGGAATTCGGATGTCGATGCGCTTGGCGATCTCGACCGTGTTGTCGCACGCTTCCGGCAAGTCGGCCCAGAGTTCGCGCATTTCCGCATCGCTCTTGACGTAAAACTGATCGGAGTAGAATTTCATGCGGCTGGTGTCTTGCACCGTCTTGCCGGTGCCGATGCACAGCAGCACGTCGTGCGCGGGCGCATCGTTCTGCACGAGGTAGTGCGAGTCGTTCGTCGCAACGAGC
>DASSZL010000144.1:0-4518 GCA_035713505.1 Vulcanimicrobiaceae bacterium
GCCGTTTTCACGTTCACGAGCACCTGCGGGTACACCGTCAGTTCGCTTGCCAGTTCGTGCAAGGTTTTCTTGCGGCGCACGAGCGTTGAAAAAACCGCAATCGCCGTCATCGGACCGTCGCCGGTCGTATTGTTGTGCAGATTGATGATGTGTCCGGACTGCTCGCCGCCCAAAACGTACGCGCCCTCGCGCATGCGTTCCAGGACGTACCGGTCGCCGACCGGCGCGCGCAGCAGCGTGATGCCATGGCTCGAAAGCGCTTTTTCCAGGCCGATATTGCTCATCACCGTCGCCACGACGGTGTCGCCGGCTAGTTCGCCGCGATCGTGCAAATCGCGCGCGAGCACGAGCATGATGTGGTCGCCGCTCAACGCGATGCCCGTCTCGTCGACGAACAGCGCGCGATCGGCATCGCCGTCGAACGCCACGCCGATGACGTTAGGTTCTCCCGCCGCGATGAGTTCGCGAACGCGCTGCTGCAGCGGCCGCAGGTCCGTCGCGCCGCAGTTCACGTTGATGCGCGCGCCGTCGTTCTCGCAATTGATCTCATGCACGGTTGCGCCGAGTTTGCGAAACGCGTACGGCGCGTAGGCATATGCCGCGCCGAACGCTCCGTCGACGACGACGGTGAGCGAACGCAAGTCCTCCGCGCGATCGTAGAGCTCGTCGTAATAATGTTTGCCCAGATTCTGCGCGATGCTCGCGACGCCGATGTCCGTCCCAGTCGGGCGCGGAACCTCTTGCGCGTCGATAAGCGACTCTATCTCCTTTTCGATCGCATCCGAGAGTTTGAAGCCGTCCGGTCCGAAAAACTTGATGCCGTTGTCGGCGATGGGGTTGTGCGAGGCGCTAATCATCACGCCCGCCGCCGCACCGGTTCGGACCGTAATCGTCGCGACTGCGGGCGTGGGCACGATTCCCACGGCTACCGCGTCTCGGCCGACCGAGGTGATTCCGGCGATGATTGCCGCTTCCAGCATCGTGCCCGAGAGGCGCGTATCGCGCCCGACGATGATGGGGCGATGCCGGTCGCTTGTGTGCGCGAGCACCATGGCGCCGGCACGGCCGACGGCAAACGCGAGTTCCGGCGTGAGCTCGGCGTTGGCGACGCCGCGCACGCCGTCGGTTCCGAAAAGGCGGCTCAAGGCCGCTGTCCGGTCGCGGGCAGCAGTCTGGCTTGGACGCGCACGAGGTTGGGCACCACTTGCACGTCGCTGATTTCGTCACCACTCGAATTTACGGCCATGGGGCGGATCATTTCGTCGAAAGACGGCTGTGAACTGCTTAACGGCATGTTGATCCGTACGGTAGCCACCTGCGCCAGCTCACTGTCCGGGCCGCGGACGGTGACCGAGGACGGTGTGAGCGTGAAATGGCTGACCACGACGTTGCCCTGCGTGCCGTAATACATCGCGACGGGGAACGTCTTCTGATCGATCTTTTCGATCGTGAGCGTGACGGAGGCGGGACTGAGCGACTGCACCGCGACGTTCGGCGCAACGAGCTGGACGGGAACGTTGTACACGCCGGCGGAGCGGTTCGAGAGATCGAGCACCGCTTTGACTTCATCCGGCTTGACCGGCGGCGCTCCGCGCTGCGGTTCTATCGCTACCATCGCCACCTTATCCGGAAAACGCGCGATGTACCCGGCCGGCAAATTGACGGCGGCAATGGGCACGCTGAGTTGTTGATCGAAACGCGCGGTCAGGAGCGGATTGCTGGCGAAACGGAAATACGCCCAGCCGACAATCGCCAGGAAGACCGAGAGCAGTTTGAGCCCGAAATTGCGCCGGATCGCCGCGACCACTACCCGTGCTCCGCTTTTTTGGAAGCGCCGGTGCGCGCCGGGCGGTGCCGTACCGGAACGACCAGGCGCGCGCGCAGCTGCGTCACGAGATCGTCGCGAATCGCCCGGGGATCGCGGCGCGGGCGAGTCGAGGCGAGCAGCAGGCGGAACAACCGCGTTTCGTCCTCGATTTCACGCGAGAGTTTGCCTTCACGCGCGACTTTGATGCCGCCGCTCTCTTCCGACACGATGACGACAACCGCGTCCGTTTGCTCCGAGAGACCGAGCGCGGCGCGATGGCGCGTTCCTAATCGTCCTTCCGTCAACGACTGTTCGGCGAGCGGCAAAAAACAGCCAGCGGCTTGAATGACGCCTTCGTGAACGATGACGGCGCCGTCGTGCAGCGGCGATCGCGGGACGAAAATCGAGAGCAGCAGCTCGGGCGAGAGCGCCGCATTCAGGGTGGTGCCGCTCTCGACGAATTCCTTGAGGCCGGTCTGCTGTTCGATGACGATGAGCGCGCCATATTTATTGCGCGAGAGCAAAAACGCGGCTTTCGCCAGCATCGCCATCACTTTTTCGTCGGCGCGCGCCGAACCGGATTGCTGCCCTTCGTTGAAATGGAAAAACCCGCCGCGGCCGAGCTGCTCGAGCATGCGCCGCAGTTCCGGCTGAAACACGATGGGGACCGAAACGAGGGCGGAGATCACGATGAGGTTCAAAATCGAGCTGAGCAGCAGCAAGTGAAAGAGGTTCGCGATGCCGAGAACGCCGAGCAGCACGATGACGCCGGTGAGAATTTGCACCGAGCGCGTCCCGCGGATGAGCACGAGAAAATAATAGATAAGGATGCTCGTCGCTAACATATCGACGATATCCGTGGGGCCGATATACTGGAACACGCTATTCCACATGCTCTAGTCCCAGTAACGTTTCCAGGATGCGATCGGATGCGATCTCGGGGGCCTGCAGCCCGCCCGCCGCAATGGCGGCAGCGGCTGCCATGGAAAGCGGGGTGAGCAGTTGGGTGCGGCGCGAGCCGCCGAACCGGCGAAGTTCCACGTCGATGATACGCAGGATCAGTTCCGCGTGTGTCACGTCGGGACGAAATTCCACAATCAGCTGCGATCCCAGGGCAGTGCACTCGCAAACGCCCGCCGGCGCGCCGGAGCCGCCCAGCGCCTGCGCGAGGTGCGGCAAGGCATCCGCGGGCAGAGGTTCAATTGCAAGAGCGATAATGGCCGCATCGTACCAGCGCGCATCCGGAATGCGCTGCGCAACCTCCGCGGGGTCGACGCCCTGCGGTCCTTCGACGAGCGCATACGTTCGCGGGAGTACCGGTCCATCCGCAATGCGCACGCGAACGCCGTCGCGCGCAAGCGCGCCGACCCGATCCCGCAGCGCCGTCCCGGGCGGTGCGTCGATGCGCAACGTGCGAGCCCAATCCACGATGAGTCATCGTTAGCCGCGTGAAGCAGACGTTCCCGGCTCGCGTGGTTTCCGTGGGTAAAAATGCGGCGCACGTGGTGCTCGACAGTGAAGAGCACGCGCGCGTTGCCGACCTCAAGCGGGCCAGCGGGAAACGCGAGATGCTCGCGCCGGGCGACCGGGTGCGGGTCGTTTTATTGGAAGATGACCGCGTGCTGGTCGAAGCGGTGGAACCGCGTACGTTCACCTTGGCGCGCCGTACGGCAGAGGGCCGCTCGAAAACCATGGCCGCGAACGTTGATACGCTCGTAACGGTGACCGCGCTGGCCGATCCGCCGCCGCGCCTGCTGACGCTCGATCAGCTGCTGGCCTTCGCGGAACTTGAAAGCATCGGGTCGATGGTCGTCTTGACCAAGCCCGATCTCGCCGACGACCAGACCAGCAACCGCGTGCTTTCACTCTATCGGTCGCTCGGCTATGAATGCCTGATCGTCAACCCCAAGAAGGGAGAGAATGTCGAGGAATTGCGAGCCGCGCTCGCGCACAGGCATGCCCTGCTAAGCGGCGTCTCAGGGGTCGGCAAGAGCTCCATTTTCCGGGCCCTCGGCGGCCAGGCCGTCGTGGGCGAAGTGTCCCGGCACGGTATCGGCAGGCAGACGACCAGCGCCTCCCGGCTGTACCGCATGCCCAACGGCTTCCTTATAGATAGCCCCGGGGTGGCCGAGTTCGGCCTGGGCGCCATAACGCCGCCGGAGCTCGTCGAGGGCTTCCGTGAAATGCGTGACCTGGCAGGGCGGTGCCGCTTCACGGACTGCAGCCACACCCACGAGCCGGACTGCGCCGTCCTGGCCGCCGTCGGCGCCGGGAAAATCGCCCAAAGCCGCTACGAGAGCTACCGGCGCATATTGTCAGCCTGATCCCCTGCCGATTCGTCGGCTTGTCAGAGGGCGGGCCCCATGGTATAGTGTGCCTCGTGCCCGAGCAAGGAGTAAAGATTCGTGCCTAACATCAAGGCTGCCGAAAAATGGGTTCGGCAGAGCGCCAAGCGGACCACTCGCAACCTGGACGTCAAGACGCGTTTGAAGACGCTCTACAAGAAAGCCGTTTCCGCGCAAGACGCCGAGGTTATCCAGTCCGTCGAAGCGCAGTTCGACAAGGCTGCGCAAAAGGGCATCATCCATCCGAACAAGGCCGCGCGTAAGAAGTCGCGCCTGGCCAAGGCCGCCGCGAAGGCCGCGACCGCCGCTGCGGCGCCCGCGGCCAAGAGCACCGGCAAAAAGAAATCCGCGAAGTAAAAGTAAAGC
>DASSZL010000145.1:0-11087 GCA_035713505.1 Vulcanimicrobiaceae bacterium
AATTGTTCACCCGCCAAATCGTAAACGTCGCGCTGCAAACGATCCACCGACGCGTCGATTTCTTTGGCAAGCGTCGTGAGCTCGGAGGGATCGATGAGCACGCCGGTCCATTCCATCTTCGCGAGAATCGGCGCGAGCGGAACCTCGACCGTTTCGTACAGCGAGAGCTGATCGCGCTCTTGCAGTTCGCGGCGTTCTTTGTCGGCGAGCTGCAGCACGGCGTCCGCGTGCGCGCCGACGTCCTCGCCCACGCCGATCTCCAAAAACTCTTGGGCCGCTTCGGCTACCCCGGCGAACGTGCGCGAGGGGTTGAGCAGGTGCGCGCCGATCATCGTGTCGTCCGCGAAGACACGCGGCTCGAACCCCTGCCGGTGCAGCAGATGCAGCACGGCTTTTACGTCGTGACCGGCCAGGCGCTGTCCGCCCAGCCACACTTTCTCGAACGCGCTGCGCACCGGATCGTGCGAGAGCGCGCCCGCCAAAAACGCGATGCCGAAGCCGCTTTCGGAGCTCATGCCGATTTCGCCGTCGCCGCGCACGGCAAAACCGATTTGCTTTGCACCGGCGAACTGCTCGATCTCGCGTGCGAGCTCAGTGAACTCCGGCGGATCGGCGGCGGCAATGAACGAGCGGTATTGCCCGCGTATGTGCTCGTGCGTCTGCAGCAGCGGCATTTCGAGCGGAACGTCCAGTTTGCTTAGCAATGTCTTGAACTCGAGCTCGCTGTAGAGCCGGTAGAGTTCCTCGCTGCTGGCAGGCGTGTAGCGCGCATCGTCCCAATCCAGCGTGATGCCCAAATCCTTGCGCGCGACGGAAACGTCGCGGCACACCTGCGCCTGTTTGCCGTAATCCTCGACGAGTTTTTGCAGCTTCGGCGAACCGGCGAGCGACGGATCCGCAACGAGCGCGTCGAGCGACCCCGCCGCTTTGATGAGTTTGATCGCGGTCTTTTCGCCGACGCCCGGAATGCCGGGAAGATTATCCGACGGATCGCCTTTGAGCCCGCGGTAGTCGGGAAGCTGCGTGGGCTCCAGGCCTTCGTAGCGCTCCCGAACGGCACCGAGATCGTAGCGGCCGAGATCCGTGATGCCGCGCCGCGTCATCAGCACCGTGGTTTTTTCGTCGACCACTTGCAGCAAGTCCGTATCACCCGTCACGACGACGGTGCGGCGCCCGGCTTCCTCGGCTTGACGCACGAGCGTGGCGATGATGTCGTCGGCTTCCTCGCCCTCGATTTCCATGATCGGAATGCGATTGGTCTGCAGCACGCGCCGTACGAGCGCGAACTGGCTGCGCAGGTCGTCCGGCATCTGATCGCGCTGCGCTTTGTACTGCTGGAACATCGCCACGCGATGCGCGGGCAGTCCTTTGTCGAAGGCGGCGATAAGATGCGTCGGCTTTTCCTCGCTCACGATTTTGTTGAGCATCATCGTGAACCCGTACGCCGCGTTGATCGGCACGCCGCGCGTCGTGGTCAGCGGCGGCAGCGCAAAAAACGCACGGTAAACTAAGCCATACGTGTCCAACAGCATGAGCTTTGCCGCTTGTCCGTCTTTTCTGGGCATGCGCTTTTTTATTGCACCTTCAAATCAGTGGATGCGGCCGTTACTCGGCCGTCGTCGTCGACTTTGAGCAGCGAGATGACGTAGTTGCCGGGCGTCGCGGGAACCGGAACGCCGAGCGAATCGCCGCTGTGCCGGTCCACTTTCCAATACACGCTCGCGGTATCCGCCTGCGTCATCGTCAGGTCGTCTGGCGGCGCCGTGCGGCGCGCAAACGTTTGAATCAACGCGTGTTCGCCGGTCGAATCGACCCACGGGTGCCAGGATGCGCCGTCGCTTGCGGTATCTTGCGTGGCGGTCGTGCCGACGGCAAGGAGCTGCGGCGCGCTCGTGAACAGCGCCGAACCGGTGGGCGTACCTTTCGTGATGCGCACGAATATCGTTCCGGTGCCCGGCCGGATGTCGCCGATCTTCACCTGCGCGAGCGCGCCCGGCGCGTACGCATGCTTGTCGAGTTGCAGCACCGCGGCCAGCGGGCGACCCGGCGCATCGACGACGAGCGGAACGCTGCTCCACTGCAGCGAGCCCTCGCGCACGAACGCCACGCCGGCGGCCAGCGCCCCCGGCGCGTCGGAGATGCGGAATGCGGCGCTTGCGCGGCCGTCCGATACCCGCACGGCGCGCGCCTGCGTTCGATCGGGCGCCTCGAGCGTGATCAGCGCCGTACCTTGCGCGCCCGAAAGCGACGCGTCGATTCGCGCGGATTCGCCTGAGGCGTAGCTTTTGCGATCCAGCCCGATCGCGATGTTGCGGCTGCCTTGCGCGTCCTGCGTTTGCATCGTTTGCGGTTCGACCTGCACTTGTGCCGCGTCCATCGCCTGTGCACCGCCGTCGAGCGCAGTGGCGACGATGAGATTTGAGCCCACCTGCGGCGAGGTAAACGCGCCGCGTGCGCGGCCGCGATCGTCGAGCGAGAGGCTCTGCTGCTGAATCGAATTCCCGTGAACCAGCTGCACGCGAACCGTAACGTGCGCCGCCGGCGCCCCGGTTGCAACGCGCGTACCGAAAATATCGAAACTCGCCGGCGTGCCGCTGCCGATGTCATCGCGATCCAATTGCACGCGCAGCGCAATGGGCGCCGTCGGGACGACGACGCGCGTGTCGGCGGTCGCCCCCCCGGAACTCGCGCGCACGCCGTACGTCGACGCGAGCCCGTCCGTGGGGTGGGGGATGTCGATGAGCGCACGGCCGTCGCCGCCGGTGCGCACGCTCGTGCGGTACCAGTGCGCGATGCCCCAGGGCGTTTGCGAAACCTGCCCGGTGTACACGTGCGGCGAACGGATAATGCTCACGTCCACGGCGACATCGCTCGCCGGCGCGCCCGCGCGCATTGCGCGCACGACCACGGGAATGTCGGCGTTCGGGTCGCACGCGCTTGCCTCGCACTGCGGCATGAGCTGCAGCGAGAGGCCGCCCGCGTCGGCATCCACGTGCACGGCGGTTCCGGCCGCTGCGCCGTTCACGGTCGCCATTACCGTGTAATCGCCCGCGCGGCTCGACGCGGGAACGTGCAGCGCGGCCGAAAACGCGCCGGCCGCATCCAAGCGTACCGAGCTCTGCGCCGCGAGTCCCAAGGGCGATCGCAGAGCGATGACCGCTTCGCCGTTTGCCGCGCGCAGACGCGAGCCCGCAAGCGACCGCGCGAAGCCGGCGACGTGCAGATCCTCGCCCGCATGCACGACCGCGGAGTCGGTCTTCACGCCGACGATGGTCCGCGGCAGCGGCGCCTGGGGCAAGAATGAAACGAACGCGTTACTGCCGCCCCATTGCGCCAGGGCAAAGACCGGACGCGCATGCGAGCGCCAGAAAATCAGTCCGTCGCCGCCGGTGTACCGGTCGGTGAAGCGCCCGTTCACGATAAATGAAACGCGCATGTGCGCGAGCGGTTTGCCGGTGCCGAGATCCGCACCGTACAGCATGATGCCGGCCGGCGTCTCCTTCGTGAGCAGACCGACGCGCGTGCGATTGATCCAGACCTGTTCGCCGACGTTTGCGCGCCGCGCTTCCACCACGAAAAAACCTTCGCGCGATCCGAGCGGCACACTCACGTCGTTGCTTTGAAATCTATAGCCGCCGGGCGGCGTGTAGCGCCAGCGCGCGAGGGGCCGCAATTTTCGCGTGTCGACGGCACGAGGCAGCGTGTTGGAACCGGCCAGGATGACGTCGGCCGGGTCGACTTGGTAGACGGCGAAATCGACCGGCGCGCTCGTGTAGGTGTCAAGCCGGACAACCGCCGGCTTCCACGGCACGGAAGCGTCGCGGGCGAACAGCGTAAAATACGCGTCCAGACGGTGGTAGTCGAGCAGCGGGCGTTCGGCGGAGGCCGGAATGACCGCCGCTAGGAGCGCGACGATGAGCCCGAACGTGAAGAGCGGGGAACGGCGGTGCATGGGTTAGACCGCCTTCGACGGCGGTAGGCCGCAGCCCCGGCGGGGTAAAGCGGCCCGGTACCAAACTATGCGCACAATGATCAAACCGACTCTTCGCACGATCGCACTTGCCGCGTTCGTGCTCGCGGCGCCGCTCGCGGGGCTGGCCGCAACCGCACCCAAGCCCGTTCCGATCCCGACGCCGAACCTGCCGAACAAGCCGCTTCACTCGACGATCAACGTGGAGGTGAACAAGAAGGGTCAGGTCGTTCGCGTCAAAGGCGGAACGCTCTCACACGATTCGATTTTCGACACGATGACGATCGGCAATGCGCTGCAGATGTGGATCCGGCGTCCGGACGGCTCGGCCATCAGCGGATTATTCCGCGTGAAGTACGACTACGATCCGCACACGCATAACGTGCAGCGCCACGTCGCGCTGATTTCGCAAGGCGGAGCCTGGGCGAACGAACCCGGAGCCGCGACCCGCATGGTGCAGACGGCGGAGCGCGAGACGCGTGAGGCCTACCAGCGGATCCTGGCCGATGAAAAGCGGCGGCGGGCGGAAAGCGCCAAGCATCTTCCGGACATCAACGCGGCGGTGAAACGCGCCCTCGCCAAGCCGACGCCGCACCCCTAAAGCGCATGCGATTCGTCAGCTTTTACGACGGCGATCACGTCCGGCCGGGGTTCGTTGACGGCGACTGCATTACGGTCATCGCGTGCGACTCGCTTCACGACTATATCGCTCTGCCGCCGGAGCTTCGCGAACGCCGCCACACCATCGAACGGCTGCCGCTTTCCGACGTGCGCCTCGCGGCACCCGTGCGGCCGCACAAGAACGTGTTTTGCGTCGGGCGCAATTATCTGGAACATGCGAAGGAAGGCGCGCGCGCGCTCGGGCGCGAGCTCAAACTTCCGGAAGTGCCGACGTTTTTCTCCAAGGCGCCCACCGCTATCGCGGATCCGGATGCCAAACTGCAGTTCGACGCATCGATCTCCGCGCAATACGATTGGGAAGCCGAGCTCGCCGTCGTTATCGGCAAGCGCATCAAAAACGCGACCGAAGAGAGCGCGATGGACGCGGTATTCGGCTATACCTGTTTGAACGACATCACCGCTCGCGATCTGCAGCGCGCACATCTGCAGTGGCTCAAAGGCAAGAGTTTGGACGACAGTTGTCCGATGGGGCCGTGGATCGTCGACGCGAGCGAGATTCCCGATCCGCACCGGCTGCAGATTTCGCTTCGCGTGAACGGGCAACGCAAACAAGAAGCAAACACCGGCCAGATGATCTTCCGCATTCCGCGTCTGGTCGCCGACTTGAGCCGCGGTATGACGCTCGAGCCCGGCGACGTCATCGCGACGGGGACGCCCGACGGCGTCGGCTTCGCCCGCACGCCGCCCGAGTTCTTCAAGCACGGCGACGTCGTGGAGATTTCGATTCAAAAGATCGGCACGCTTCGCAACGCCGTCTTCATCACGTGATCGACTCCGGTTCGCTTCCCGCGATCCTCGCGGATGCGGCCGCGGCGGGTCTGCTTGCCGTCGGTGCGCTGGGCGTCGCATTTCCGGCACCGCTCGCGCAGAGCTTCGGCGTGCCGCTGTCCGATAAGAGCGCCGCCGTTTTCGTGCGTGCGACCGGCGTACGCGACTTGGCGCTGGGCGCGGTGCTGCTGGCCGCATCGCTGCGCGGAGCCGGCGGCGTGCTGCTCGTGGGGATCATCGCCTGTCTGGCGATCTCGATTGCCGATTTCGTCAACGCGTTTTTCGGCGGCGATCGCGTGCTCCATCGCCAGCACGTCGTTCATATCTGCGGCGCCGCGCTCTTTGCCGGTATTTTGGCGCTGCTGATTCCACAGTTGCATTAGCGCACGAGCCGCGCAGGGTTCGCTATCCTGGCGCTGAACGTGCGCCCGCATGAACGTTTCGGTCCCTCGTGAAGCGGCGCCGAACGAAGCGCGCGTTGCGCTCGTACCGGAAACGGTCGCTAAACTCGTAAAGGCCGGCGCCGCCGTGAAGGTCGCCCGCGGCGCCGGTGAACGCGCCGCCTTCCCCGACGAACTGTACACGCAGGCCGGAGCATCGATTGCCGATGATCCGGCCGCGCTGCTTTCAGATGCCGATTTGGTCGTGTGCGTCGGCCGGCCGTCCGATGAAACGGTGGGCGCGATGCGCAAAGGCGCGGCGCTTCTGGCGCTGCTCGCGCCGCTGGGCGATCCCGCGTACGTGAAGAAACTCGCGGATAGCGGCATAACCGCCTTGTCGATGGACGCCATTCCGCGCATCACGCGAGCGCAGAGCATGGACGCGCTCAGTTCGCAAAGCAACATCGCGGGTTACAAAGCGGTGTTGCTCGGCGCGCTCACGCTTCCCAAATTCTTCCCGATGCTGACCACCGCCGCCGGAACGATTCCGCCCGCAAAGGTGCTCATTCTGGGCGCGGGCGTCGCCGGACTACAGGCGATCGCGACGGCGAGGCGCCTGGGTGCGGTCGTGAGCGCCTACGATACGCGTGCGGTCGTCAAAGAGCAAGTGCAGAGTCTGGGCGCGACGTTTTTGGAGATCGATCTCGGCGTCGACGCCGAAGCGGCGGGCGGATACGCGAAAGAGCTCACGCCCGAGCAGATAGACAAACAGCGCAAATTCATGGTCGATGCAATCGGCGCATCGGACGTGGTCATCACCACGGCGCTCGTGCCGGGGCGGCCGGCGCCGGTGCTCATCACGCAAGAGGCGGTCGCGGCCATGCGTCCGGGCTCGGTCATCGTCGATCTCGCGGCCGAAGCGGGCGGAAACTGCGCGCTGACCAAACGCGACCAGACCGTCGTCTCGCCCAACGGCGTGCAGATCCTCGGCCAAACGAATCTTCCCTCGACGATGCCCCATCACGCCTCACAGCTGTACTCGCGCAACGTGAACGCCTTGCTCGGCGTGCTCGTGAAAGAAAACGCGCTCGCGCTCGACATGGATGACGAGATCATCCGCGGCACCACGCTGGTTCACAATGGGCAAATCGTGCATAAGCCCACGCTCGACGCGCTGCAAGGAGCCGCATCGTGATCCATCTGACCGAACTCTTCGGGCTGCTCACCGTCTTCGTGCTCGCGATTTTCGTGGGGTTCGAAGTCATCTCTAAAGTCCCGACGACGCTGCATACGCCGTTGATGTCGGCGACCAATGCGATTCACGGCGTCGTTCTGGTCGGCGCGATCGTCATCGTGGCGGACGTCTTTCATGCGCACTCGACCGTGCTCTTCACCGTGCTGGCGATTTTGGCCACGGCGCTCGGCACGATCAACGTGGTCGGCGGATTCGCGGTGACCGAACGCATGCTCCAGATGTTCAAAAAGAGAGAGGTAGCGAAAAAGTGACCGCAACCGGCCAACTCATTTTCGTCGATCTCGCGGGCATTCTCGCGTTCGCGCTGTTCATCATGGGCCTGCACTATCTGAGTTCGCCCGCGACCGCGCGGCATGGCAATCGCGTCGCCATGGTGGGCATGCTCTTCGCGCTGGTCGCGATCTTGGTGTCCACGCACGCGGCGGGCTGGTGGGCCATTCTCATCGGCGTCGCGATCGGCGCGGTGATCGGCGTGTTTTCCGCGCTCAAAGTCAAGATGACGGCGATGCCGCAAATGGTCGCGCTGTTCAACGGCGCGGGCGGCGGCGCCGCGATGCTCATCTCCACGATCGAATATTTCGTAACGTGGTCGGGTCCTTCGATAAACTCAGGACAGGCTCAGGGATGGATCGTCGTCGTCTCGCTCGTGCTCAGCGCGATTATCGGCTCGCTCAGCTTCGCCGGCTCGATTATCGCGTTCTTGAAGCTGCAAGAACTCATGACGGGCCGGCCCGTCACGTATCCCGGACAGCAATTCGTCAACGCGCTGGTCGCGCTGGCGATCGTCGGCTTCGGCGGCTGGCTCATCGTCATGCAGGGCGTTTTGCCGGTGTGGGTTTACGTGACGATGCTCGGCGCGGCGCTCGTGCTCGGCGTGCTGTTCGTGCTGCCGATCGGCGGCGCGGACATGCCGGTGGTGATTTCGCTGCTCAACTCGTTCACCGGCGTCGCCGTCGCCATTACGGGTTTCGAACTCAACAATAACCTGCTGATCATCAGCGGGTCGCTCGTGGGCGCGAGCGGCACGCTGCTCACGATTCTCATGGGCAAAGCCATGAACCGTCCGCTGACCAACGTGCTCTTCGGCGCGTTCGGCGCGGCCGGCGGAACCGAGGTCGTCACGTCGGGCGGGCCGCAGCAAGTTCGTGCGGCCACGGTCGACGACGTTGCGGTAATGCTCGCGTACGCGAATCAAGTCGTCGTCATTCCGGGTTACGGCATGGCGGTCGCGCAAGCGCAGCACAGCGTGCGCGAGCTCGCAGATCAGCTCGAAAAGCGCGGCGTAACCGTGAAGTATGCGATTCATCCGGTCGCGGGACGCATGCCGGGCCACATGAACGTGCTCCTCGCCGAAGCCAACGTTCCGTACAACCAGCTCTACGACATGGACGACATCAATCCGGAGTTTGCGCGCACGGACGTAGCGCTGGTCATCGGGGCGAACGACGTGGTCAATCCGGCGGCGCGCAACGTAACCTCTTCGCCCATCTACGGCATGCCTATCCTCAACGCGGATCAGGCCTCGAACATCATCGTGCTCAAGCGGTCGATGCGCTCGGGCTTTGCAGGCATCGAGAATCCGCTCTTCGAGAATCCGAAGACGGCGCTGCTGTTCGGCGACGCGAAAGCGACCGTCGACGGGTTGGTTGCGGCCGTCAAAGCGGTATAAGGGGCAGATGCAGCGCTCGGACTTTCTCACGCTCACGGCGGGCGTGCTCGCCGCGCCGTCACCGCGCCCGCAAGGGCGCACGTTTTTACGGGCGTTCGACGCCGCGCCCTATCCGCACGCCGGGCGGCCCTATCGCGACTCGACGATCGGCATCTATGTCCCGCCGCACTATCGCGCCGGCGGCACAGTCGATTACGTCGTGCATTTTCACGGGTGGCGCAACGACGTGCGCCACGTCTTCCAGCGGTACCGCCTGCGCGAGCAGCTCGACCTGAGCGGCCGCAACGCCATTCTCGTCGTTCCGCAGGGGCCGAAAGACGCGCCCGATTCGGATTTCGGCAAACTCGAACACGATACGAACGGTTTCGCACGGCTCATGGACGAGATCGGGGCATTTCTGCGCGAGCAGCACGTGACGGCTGCAACGAATATCGGGCGCATCGTGCTCAGCTCGCACAGCGGCGGCTACGGCGGCGAAGGCGGCGTGCTCACGCGCGGCGGGCTGAACGATTTGATAAGCGACGTGCTGCTCTTCGACGCCGCGTACGGCTACTACGATGCGTTCGCGGATTGGGTGAAAGCCAAGAACGGCAACCATCTCCTGAGCATTTGCACCTCCGATACGAGCAACGGAAATTTCGCGCTCATGGCGATGGTGCAGGGACCGCAGCCGAACATCTTCGTGCACTTGGCGCACGGCATGACGCTAGCCGAACTTCAAACGCGCGCGCCCACGTTCGTCCTGACCACGGTCGCGCACGATGAACTGCTCCAGCGCTACAACTGGTACGCGCTCTTCTTGCAGGCGACGGCGCTTACGCCGGTTTAGTAGGCGCGCCGCGCGGTGCGTTCGTAGGCGTCGCGCGAAGCGAACGCGAGAACCAGCAGCAGCAGCGGCAGCGTGATGTCGCCGAACCACAGAACCGGACCGGCATTGCCGGGCGCGTGGTTGTTCGCCGTGATGATCAGGTGAATGTGCTGCGCCGCCGCGCCGAACAAGAAAATCGCCGAGGTCAGCGTCGCGGCCAGGCGCATATCGTACCCGCGCCACAGCGAGAGAATCGCAATCACGCCGATGCCCAGTTCAGCCCATGCGAGCTCCCATTCGAAGGGACTGGGCTGCCAGCCGATGGTGGGCGCCACGAACGCGGCCATGAACGCATGAAAGTACCACACGTAGACGAAGCCCAGCCCGAAGCAATAAAACAGCACCTCGCCCCAGAGGGTGAACGCCGTGCTCATCACCTCATGCCGCGCTCCGGCGCGGCGGAGCTTGACGATGGTCACGATCACCGCAATCACAAACAGCGGAATCTGAATATTGCCGAGGATGAAACGTATCGCTTCACTGACGACCATGCGCCGATTTTCGCGGCTGGGTGCTCCTTACCCCGCCGCGCGTTCCGCTGCCAAGCGATGATCCAGTTCGCCCGCCTCCATCGGGCGGCCGAAAAAGTAGCCTTGCACTTCATCGCACCCAAGCGCGAGCAGCGAATCCATCTGTGCCTGCCGCTCGACACCCTCGGCGACGACGCGAATGTGCAGGGCCTTGCCCAAGGCGGCAACGGCCGAGGAAATCGCCTCGTCGAACGCGTTCACGCCAATTTCGCTCACGAACGAGCGATCGATCTTTAGCGCGGTAAGCGGGAAGTGCTTGAGATAGCTGAGCGAGTTGTAGCCGGTTCCGAAATCGTCGATGGCGACGCCCACGCCGATCTCACGCAGGCGCGTCAAAACCGTGCCCGCCGACTCGAGATCGTGCACGACGGTATTTTCCGTCAACTCGATTTCCACCGCATCCGCGCTCAGGCCGCTGGCCGAGAGCGCTGAAACCAGAATCGCGCCAAAGTGATTGCGCTGCAGCTGTCTGGACGAAACGTTCACGCTCAAGCGCAGCGGTATGCCGAATCTGCGGCGCCACTGCGCGACCTGCGCGCACGCCTCGCGCAGCACCCACTCGCCGATGCTGACCGCATAATCGCTATGGTCGATCACGTCCACGAACGACACGGGCATCAGCAGCCCGCGCGCGGGATGCTGCCAGCGCAGCAGCGCCTCCACGCCGACCGTTCGCAGGGTATGAATGTCGATAATCGGCTGATAATGCAGGCGGAATTCGCCATCACGCAGCGCGCGCAGCAGATCGACCTCGATCTGAACGCGCCGCACGCTCATCGCGACCGATTTTCCGGTGAAGCGCTCGACCGCGTTGCGGCCGTGCTGCTTGGCTTCGTACATCGCCGCGTCCGCGTTCCTGAGGAGTTGTTCTTCGTCAAACGCATCGTCCGGAAATCCGGCGACGCCGATGCTGGCCGTAATGACGTAGTCCGTGCCGGCGAGCCGGAACGGCGCCTTGAATGCCGC
>DASSZL010000146.1:0-5650 GCA_035713505.1 Vulcanimicrobiaceae bacterium
GATGCCACCGCGGGAGCGGTGCTGCGTTATCGATCCGGTTTCGCGCAAGTCATGTATTCCTCGTGCTGCGGCGGCCACACCGAATCGAACGGCGAGGCTTGGGGCGGCCCGCAGCTTCCGTATCTTGCCGGCGTTACTTGCGGACACTGCAACGATTCGCCGTGGTATTCGTGGACGCAGCATCTTGCGCTCGAGCGGGTGCAGAGCGCGCTTTTTTCGCAGCTGAACGGCATCGGGAATATTCGCGCCGTTACCCTGGACACGCCGGATCGGAGCGGCCGCGCTCAGTTCTGGAATTTCGACGGCGAGACGGGATCGCAGCGCGTGAAAGCCGCGGACGTGCGCCGCGCGGTCGGCACGCGCGTGCTCCCGAGCCTGCTCGTGCATGCGGTCGCAGTGCAGGCGGACCAGCGTGTCGATATCGAAGGTGCGGGCTTGGGGCACGGAGTCGGCTTGTGCCAGTGGGGCGCCCGCGGTTTGGCGCTTTCTGGAGCGGACGCCCGGGCGATTCTTGCGTACTACTATCCAGGCACCGGGATTGGAAATGACTGACGAACAACCGGGCGGCGGCGATCGAGAGGGCGGCGAGAAGCGCGCCCAAGGGGTTCGTCTACGCAAATACATCGACGTCATCGTCGAGGACCGGCTCTCGTCGATGCTTTTCCGCGGCGCCATTGCGGACATCTCGGAAACCGGTATGCGCATTATCGCCGATCAATATCTGCCCAAAGGCACGAAGTATATTTTCACGATGAAAAGCCCGCCCCATCTCTCGATGCGCGGCGAGATTCGCTGGATTCGCGATTTCGAGCGCGACACGTATCAGGTCGGCGTGCTATTCATCGGCGTCGGTGAAGAGGACCACAAACGGCTCGCGAATTTCCTGGACATGGAACGCCGGCGCTTGGCGACGCCCGGCTGACCGCGGCCTACGCCTTCGATCTCCCCGAACGCCTAATCGCGCAGCAGCCCGCGACGCCGCGCGATGCGTCACGGTTGCTCGTCTTGCGCCATGGTGAGCTGGAGCATCGCGTCTTTCGCGATCTGCCGGAATATCTGCGCGAGGGCGACGTGCTTGTGCTCAATGAAACGCGGGTCATCGCGGCGCGCGTGTTCGGGACGCGCCCGTCGGGCGGCCGCGTCGAAGTCTTGCTGCTGCGTCCCACGCATTACCCGCGCTACGATCCGTCGGCAACGCGCTGGCAGGCGCTCGCGAAACCCGGACGGCGTTTGGGTGTGGGGCAGCGCGTGCTCTTCGGCGATCTCGGTGAAGCGCAGATCGTCGCGGTGCACGACGAGGGGGTGCGCGAGGTGGAATTCGCTCTGCGGGTTCCGTTCGAAGCCTTTCTAGAGCGCGCCGGGAAATTGCCGCTGCCTCCGTACATTCACAATGAAAGCGCGCAAGCGCAGGAGCGCTATCAAACGATCTTCGCCCGCGAGCCGGGCAGCGTCGCCGCGCCGACGGCGTCGCTGCATTTTACGGATGCGGTATTCGAGGCGCTTTCCCGACGCGGGGTGCAGATGGTCAAACTCGTGCTCGACGTTGGTTTGGGAACGTTTCGCCCGATGCAAAGCGATAGGCTGGACGAGCACATCATGCATTCGGAGTCGTTCTCGATCCCGCCGCAGACGGCCGCCGCTGTCGAGGCCGCGAAAATAGAAGGCCGCCGCGTGATCGCGGCGGGCACGACGGTCGTGCGCGCGTTGGAGGGCTGCGCGGCCAAGTACGGGTCCGTGCGCGCGAGCAGCGATGAAACGAACATTTTCATCACGCCCGGGTGGACGTTTCGCGTCGTCGACGCGATGATCACGAATTTTCATCTGCCCCAGTCGACCCTGCTCGTGCTGGTCAGCGCATTCGCGGGAAGAGAAACGATACTGCGCGCTTACGAGGAAGCGGTCGAGCGGGAGTACCGCTTTTTCTCTTTTGGCGATGCAATGTACATGGAGCCATAAAAGTGCGCGTAATCGAGATATCGCAGCCGGGCGGCCCCGGAGTTCTCCGCGTCGCGGAGCGTCCCCAGCCGAAACCGAAGGCGGATGAAGTGCTCATCGCCGTCAAGGCGGCGGGCGTCTGTCGCGCGGACACGATGCAGCGGCAAGGAAAGTATCCGCCGCCGCCCGGATCCTCCGACATCCCAGGCTTGGAAGTTGCAGGCGTGGATGAACGGTCCGGTGAGCGCGTTTGCGCGCTCCTCACCGGCGGCGGCTATGCCGAGTACGTCGCGGTGCCGCGGGAACAGGTCTTGCCGATTCCCGCCGGTTGGAGCTTCGTCGAAGCCGCGTCGCTGCCGGAAAACATGTTCACCGTGTACGACAACGTGTTCACACGCGCGCGGCTGCGCGAAGGAGAGCGCTTTCTCGTGCACGGCGGGAGCAGCGGCATCGGCACGAGCGCGATCATGCTCGCCAAAGCGTTCGGCGCGTCCTTCATAGCCGCTACGGCAGGCAGCGCGGAAAAGTGCGCCGCGTGCCGCGATTTGGGAGCGGACCTCGCGATCAATTATCGCGAGGCGGATTTCGTGCAAGAGGTGCTCAAAGCAACCGGCGGCCGGGGTGTGGACGTGATTCTCGACATCGTCGGCGGCGATTATATCGCACGCGATTTGGAAGCGCTTGCTCCCGATGGGCGCATCGTCTGTATCGCGACGCCGCGTGGACGGGCCGCGGAGTTGAACCTGGGCCTGCTGATGCAGCGGCGGGCCGCCGTAATGGGTTCCGCGCTGCGCGGCCGGAGCGTGCAGGAGAAGGGCGCGATCGCGCGCCGCTTGCTGGAACGGGTCTGGCCCGCGCTGCCGGCCCGCGATCCGGTGCGCCCGGTCATCGATTCGACGTTTCCCCTGGAGGACGCGGCCGCGGCGCACCGCCGTCTGGAGGAATCCGCACACGTGGGTAAGATTGTCTTGATCACAGAGAAAGGGGTCTAAGTTTTTCAATGAAGACGTATACGCCCAAGAAATGGGATCTCTCGGGTTTGCAGGGCATTTCCGATGCCACGCTCGAGATGCATTTCGGCCTCTACGAAGGCTACGTCAAGAATACGAACACGCTGATCGAACTCACGAGCGAAGCGCGCCAAAAAGGCGAGGCGGCCGGTTCGAATCCGAAGTTCGCCGAACTCGTGCGCCGCATGGGCTGGGAATTCAACGGCATGCGCCTGCACGAATATTACTTCGATAATTTGACGAAGAACGCGAACGAGCTCAAATCGGGACGGCTCTACGATCTGCTCGGCTCGAGTTACGGCGATTTCGAGACGTGGAAGAAAGATTTCTTCGCCGTCGGCGGCATGCGCGGCGTGGGCTGGGCGATCGCGTTCTACGATCCGGCGTCGCAGCAGATCAGCAACCACTGGGTAGAGCAGCACCAGAACGGCAATATCGCCGGATTCATTCCGGTGGTCGTCATGGATTGCTGGGAGCATGCGTTCATCAAGGACTACAAACCGTCCGAACGCGGCAAATATATCGAAGCGTTCTACGCCAACCTGAATTGGGCCGCGTGCGAATCGCGCCTTGAGACGGGCGCGGCGCTCAGCGCTCGCTGATTCTTCAAGCGACGAGCATTCAAGGGCCGCGAAGCGATTCGCGGCTCTTTTATCCTTGCTGCCCGGAGGCTGTTCCGAGAACGTCCGCGCCAGCGGGTGAGACGAATAACGACTTCGGATGCGTGTAGAAGACCAGTCCGGGCGCGGCGCCGGGACGCTTGCGTACGTGTTTGCGCTGCGTGTAATCGACGGTCACCTTGGGACTGTTTTTCGCTTTGGAATGCAGCGCCGCGAGTGATGCCGCGGTCAGCACGTCTTCCGGCGGCGGCTGCGCGCGGTCGTGCCGCTGCAAGATGACGTGGGCGCCTGGCTGATTCTGCACGTGAAACCAGAGATCGTCGGGCCGTGCGAGGTGGAATGTAAGCTCGGCGTTCTCTACCGGCGTGCGTCCGACGTAAATGCGCGAACCGCTCGCGGTTTCGAACTGCAAGGGTTTGCGCTTACGGGCAGGCGCGCGTTTGGCGCCGGTTCGCTGCTGCGGCTCGAGAGCGGCCACGGCTTGCGCTGCATCGTCGAGCTCCGAATCACCCGCGCGTTCGACTTCCCAGCGCACCTGCGCGAGGTCGTCGAGCGCCTCCGTCAGCTCCGTTCGCCGCCGCTGCAAATGCGCTACGGCGCCGGCGGCCTTTTTATATTTGGCGAAAATCTTAGCCGCGCGATCTTTTGCTTCGTCGCGTTCTTCCGGCGGCAGTTCGTGCAGCGTCGCGTAGATGGCCTCACCTTGCTCGCGAGACGTCTGGCGTTTTTCCGTCTCGCGCAGCTTGCCCTCGACCTGCGCGAGTTCGGCGCGCAGTTTTTTTTCACGCGCGGCGAGCGTGCGCTCGAGGGCGTTCCGCCGCTTGGCGACGCGATCGCTTTGCTGCGCGTGCACGTGGGTTTCGCGTGCTTCGGCGAGCAGGTCCAGAAGTGAAGGAGCACGTTCGTGCCGCGCATCCGCAAACTGCGAGAGTTCGACCAGATGCGCTTGCAGCAGCGCGCCGTCTTTGCGATATACGTGCAGCTCGCCATCCGGAACGTGCTCGGAGAGCTCCGCGACCTGTTCTTGCGAAAGCAGCGGGCTCGATTTGCCGGGCCGAACGGGCGGCGGCTCATACGCCTGGCCTGCTTGTATGGAACGTACGGTATTTTCGGACGGCGCGAATTCTTTGACGGCGGCTACGATCGTATCGCCTTTGAGCAGCACGATGTTGCCGAAACGCGGCACCAGTTCGAATATCAGTGCCAAACGATCTTCGACGCCGAAGCGTGAGCGCGAACCGAACTCCATGCGCAGCAGCCGATCGCCGCGGCGTGACACAACGGCGGTAAGCATGCTGCCGCGCAGCGCCGCGCCGGCGGCGCGCACGAATCCCGGCTCGACCGCGATGGGGAGATCACCTTGCTCCACGGTAATGACGGGCGTCGGCGCGAAAACGTCGGCGCACACGAGCGTCTGGCTGCCGCGGGACCAGAGCGCGAGAGCGAAGCGGCCGTCATCGAGTTGGCCCACGTCGCGAACCCGGGCGCCTTTGAACCGCTGCGAAAGTTCGAGCGCCAAACGGCGAATGAGCAGCCAATCGGTGTACACACAACGCACCTTCGCGAAGGGGTATCAATCAAACATGCGAGCATGGAGCATATCGCTTGCCGCCTGCTGGTCCGCGGGGCTGCTGGCCGCGTGCGGCGGTTCGGGCGGCCAAGCCTTTCAGCCGCGTCCCGGCCAGCATTTCGCGGTGAAGCAGACGCCGAGCGCAGGCGCTTCGCTGAGCGACCTCGCCTCCCAAGTAACGACGGACACCCTTTTGCGGCACCGCGGCGCCAAACTGCGCAAGGCCGAGCCTTTCCCGCCCTGTCCCGGTGAGGCGGGCGAGCAGACCTTCACGCTGCCCGGCGGCGATGTGCTGCACATAGCCTTTACGGTGTGGAACGGCACAGCCAAGACGGCCGCGTATCAGCGTCCCGCAAGGGCAGCCGACGATCCCGCCGCGATAGATGCCCTGCGGCGCGTGGTCTGCACCAGCCCGCTGTAACGGCCGATAAGAGGGCTGAAGCTCGTCCCATCGGAACTTAAGGGGTTTGCCTGCGCGAGTGCCACGGGAGGTCAATGTTCGGTCCGGGTCTGCT
>DASSZL010000147.1:0-8670 GCA_035713505.1 Vulcanimicrobiaceae bacterium
AAGCGCGGACCGTCTACTTCTGCTCCGGATGCGGCTTCGAATCGCCGCGCTGGCTCGGGCGCTGCCCGCAATGCGCGGCGTGGAACTCCTTCGACGAACGCCCGATGCGCGTGGTGGCCGCGCGGGCGGCCGCGTCCGCACCGCTTCGCAGCGACGGCGCCCCCATCGCGCTCTCCGACGTCGACGAAGCCCGGCTGGAACGCGTGCGCACGGGAATGGACGAATTCGACGCGGTGCTGGGAGGCGGCATCGTTCCGGGCAGCCTCATACTGATCGGCGGCCCGCCGGGCGCCGGCAAATCCACGCTGCTGCTGCAGATCGCCGCGACCCTTCCCGGGACCGTCGTCTACGTGTGCGGCGAAGAATCCGCGGCGCAAGTCAAACTTCGCGCTCAGCGCCTGCTGCATCAGGGCGAGGTCGACCGCGTTCTGCTGTTCCCGGAAACGAATCTGCGCACGGTTCTGGATCATCTCGAAAAGCTCGCGCCCAGCGTGCTGATCGTCGATTCGATTCAAACGGTCTGGCTGCCCGAATCGGAGTCGTACGCCGGCAGCGTGACGCAGGTGCGCGACTGCACGCAAGCCGTGATGGAGTTTTCCAAACGCACCGGATGCGCGACGTTCATCGTAGGCCATGTGACGAAGGAAGGCACCATCGCGGGACCGCGTTTGCTCGAACATCTCGTCGACACGGTGCTGTATTTCGAGGGAGAGGCCAGCGGCGATTACCGCATTCTGCGCGCGTATAAGAACCGCTTCGGCAGCGTGGATGAAATCTGCGTCTTCGCGATGCACGGCGACGGGCTGCACGAGATCGGAAATCCGTCCGAAGTGTTTCTTTCCGGACGCGCTGCCGGCAAAGGCAGCGGGTCGTGCGTGGTTGCCGGCATCGTCGGTTCGCGTCCGGTGCTCGTGGAAGTGCAGGCCCTGGTCGGGGAAAGCAGTTACGGCACGCCGCGCCGCCTCGCGAACAACGTCGATCAAGCGCGCTTGGCGATGATCATCGCGGTGCTGGAACGCCGTGCCGGTTTGCATTTGGGCGCGCACGACATTTACGCGTCCGTCGCGGGCGGACTGCGCATCGCGGAACCCGCCGCCGATTTGGGCATCGCGCTCGCCATCGCGTCGTCGTTCAGAAACCGCGCGCTGGCGCACGATGCCGTCGCGTTCGGAGAACTCGGTTTGTCGGGTGAGGTTCGGGCGGTCAACGCCGCCTCGCGGCGCATCGCCGAAGCGAACAAACTCGGCTACCGCACGCTGTACACGCCGCAGAACTGCGCCGACATCGCGCAAGCGATAGAAGCCGCATGCTCCTAGAATCCGTTCCCAACATCTCCGAAGGCCGCGATCTCGACACGATCGACCGCTGCGTCGCCGCGGTTGCCGCGTGCGGCGTACGCGTCGTGCACCGCACGAGCGATGCGGTGCACAACCGCAGCGTCCTGACGATGGCCGGCGGATATGAAGAACTGCGTGAGGCGGCGATCGCGCTCGCGGCGGTGACGATCGAGCGCATCGATCTGCGCACGCACGCCGGCGTGCATCCGCGCATCGGCGCGCTCGACGTCTTGCCGTTCATTCCGCTGCGCGATGCGGCGATGGCCGACGCCGTACGTCTGGCCCGGGAAACCGCCGCCGCAATCTGGGAGCGTTTACGCGTGCCATCCTTCTTATACGGCGAAGCGGCGGCCACGCCGCTGCGGCGAAATCTCGCGGCGGTGCGCCAGGGGCAATTCGAAGGTCTCGACGCCCGGTTCGAGATGCCGGATTGGCGCCCGGACTTCGGCAATCTGCCCAAACACCCCAGCGCGGGCGCCATGGCGGTCGGTGCGCGAAACATCCTGGTCGCGTTCAACGTCGAGCTCGCCACCGCGGACCTCGCCCTCGCAAAGCGCATCGCGCGGACGCTACGCGAGCGGGACGGCGGCCTGCGCACGCTCAAAGCGCTCGGTCTGCGGCTGGGCGAGAACCTCGTGCAGGTCTCCCTGAACGTCACGGACTACCGCGCCACGCCGCTGTATCGTATCGTCGAGCTGGTCCGTGAGATTGCAGGCCAAGCGGGCGTGGCGGTCCTGCGTTCTGAATTGATCGGATGCCTGCCGTATGCCGCCGTGGAAGAGTCGGCACGGTACTACCTGGGAGTGAGCACGATGGATAACGGGCAATGACGACGACGCAACCTTCAATTCCGCTCGGGCATGCGGGCATGGAAGACCACCCCCTCGTAGACGACGTTAACGCGCTGCATCAAGACCAACTGACCCCGACGGAAAAGATCTGCCGCCGCATCGCCGACGCGACCGGGGCGCCCACCGCGCTGATGCTGGCAATCATCGTACAGCTCATTTGGATCAGCATCGGCGCGATCACGCATTGGGATCCGTTCCCGTTCGTCTTCCTGCTGACGTGTTCGAACGTGCTGCAGTTGATCCTCATCTTCGTTATCGCCGTCGCGCAGAAGCAGCAGACGCAGCACGACGAGTTGCGCGCGGAAGCGGACCACGATTCCATCTCGCGCCTGCTCTACCATCAACAAGTGCAGAACGAGCTGCTGATACGATTGGCCCAGCAATCCGGCATCGACGTCGCCGATCTCAAGTCCGCGGCCGCCAAACTCGCGACATCGTCCACCTAAAACCCCGGGAGTATATGTGAAACGCCTTTTCCTCGGCTTGCTCATCGCCTTCGCCGTTTTTGCCGCACCGCTCGGTGCCGGCGCGCAGGATGCCGACGTCGGAGTCGGGGATCGCGGCGTATTTCAAACGCACCTGGCCAACGGCTTGCAAGTCGTGGTCGTGGAAGACCATGCGGCTCCCGTCGTGCACACCGACGTTTTTTATCGCTTCGGCTCGCTGTACGAGACGCCGGGCAAAACGGGACTCGCGCATGCCCTGGAACACATGATGTTCCGCGGCACCCCGAGTTTGAGCGCCGGAGGGCTCGACGACGTCATCGCGCGCCTGGGCGCACAAATGAACGGCCAGACGCAGTACGACTATACGTCCTATTTGTTCGACATGCCGGCCGACCGCGTGAGCGTCGCGCTGCAAATCGAAGCGGATCGCATGGCGCACCTGGCGCTGCGCGCGCAAGATTGGCGCATCGAGCAGCGCGCGGTGCTCAACGAGATCGACGGTGATGAGAGTTCGCCGTTCTTCAGCCTGCTCTCGCGCGTGCGGGAAGCGGCCTATCCCGGGCTTCCCGCCGGGCGCACGCCCACCGGCGTGCGCAGCGACGTTGCGCGCGCGACGGTCGCGGATCTGCGAAAGTATTACACGCAGTGGTACGCGCCGAACAACGCGGCGCTGGTCGTCGCGGGCGATGTGCGGCATCGGACCGTTTTCGCGCTCGCTGCGCGCTATTTCGGATCGCTCCGCGCTCGCCCGCTGCCGCGGCACGCGCTGCAGCATCCGCAAGCGGCTACCGGTAAAACCGTCGAGTCCGAATTTCCGTTTCCGTTCGAAGTGCTCGACTTGGCGTACGCCGTCCCGGGCGATACCGAGCCCGGCGAGCCCGCGATCAGCACGCTCGCAAATTTCATTTCGAACCAGCGCGGTCCGTTTTATCAAGCGCTGGTCGCATCCAACGTCGCGCTCGAAATCGACGCGAATGCCGACACACAGCTCAAGGGCGGTCTGATGCACGTGTTCATGGTGCTCAACCCCGGCCACCATGGGGCGCAGGCGCAGCAAATCTTCCAGAATACGATGGACGCGCTGCTCGCGCACGGCTTTGACGCCGACCTCGTCGCGGCCGCGAAACGTCAAGCCCTGGCCGAGCGCGCTTACGATGCCGACTCCATCGGCGGGTACGGGGACCTGGTCGGCTACACGTACGGCATCGTCAAGGAACGCGACCGCGATGAAGATGCCCGGCTCGCCGCGCTCACGCCCGCCGACATTCTGACCGCGGCGCGCACGTACTTGGCCAAACCGAACGTGGTCGGACACCTCACGCCGAACTCCAGCCCGGCCGGCAGGTCGCAAAAGAGCACCGCCGGGGTATCGGACAACTTCAGCTCGCGCGCTCCGAGCGGACCCATCATCGAGCCGCCCGCGATTCGCAGCGCGATACGTAAACCGACGACCGCACGCAGCAAACTCGCGCCGTCGGCGTTCACGCTGCCCAACGGTCTGCGCGTCATCGTCCAGGAGAAACGCGATCGCCCGACCGTCTATATCGGCGGCGTCATTGCTTCTTCGCCCTCGTTCATTCCGCCGGGACGCGAAGGCATCGAGCGGCTCGCCGATTCGATGGCCGAGTTCGGCAGCGAACATTACGATTTCACGCAATTGCGCAAGACCACGGACGACATCGGCGCTTCGATTTCGCTGGGTCAAACCTTCGGCGCGCATGGATTCGCGAATGACCTCGAAACGCTGCTCGGCGTGCTCGCCGACAGCGAAGAGCACCCGACGTTCCCGCAGAATTGGCTCGCCATCGAGCAGTCGCAACTCGGCAACAGCATAGACAGCGAGAACAGCATCTCCGGCGTCCTGGTCACGCGCGCGTACATGCAGCGTTTGCTCAGCCCCGACGATCCCGCACTGCGCTATGCCACGCCGCAATCCGTCGCCGCAATTTCGCGGGACGATCTGCTCGCATTCACGCATCGCTACTGGCGTCCCGATCTCACGACGATTGCGATCGTCGGCGACGTCACGCCGGAGCGTGCGCGCCGCGCGGTGGAAGCGGCGTTCGGCGGCTGGGCGAACGACGGGCCGGCGCCCTCGATTGCGCAGCAGCCGCTGCCGCCGCCGCATCCCTCGCACGCGTACATTGGGACGGACGCAAATCAGGTCTTCGTCCAACTCGGCCAGCCGGCGGTTGCGCGCTCCAGCCGCGACTACGACGCCTTCAATCTGCTCACGCAAATCATCGGCGGCGCCGGATACTTCGAGTCGCGGCTCTGGCAGGAGCTTCGGCAAAAGCGGGGCCTGGTGTACAGCGTGGACAGCGTCCTGAAAGCCGGCGCCGGCCGAGGCGATCTGGAAATCATGCTCAACGCATCGCCGCAAAACGTCGGTCCGGCGATCGCAATCGTGCGCACGCAGCTCGAACGTCTGCGCACGCAGCCGGTAACGCAGAACGAACTGGATGACGCCAAGATTCGTTTGGTGAACGCGGCGCTGCTGAACGAAGCATCCGCGAGCGGCCAACTCGACGAAATCAGCGAAATCGCGCAGAACCGCTTACCGCTCAACTATTACGCGACGCTCGCGCAGCGGTATGCCGCGATAACGCCGGCCGACCTTCAGCGGGTGGCGAAGGCGTATCTACAGCCCGATCGGCTCATCGAGGTGTTCTCCGGCCCGCAAGGGCCGTGGGCGGAGCACGCTTTGTGATCGTGACGATCAATCCCGCGACCGGGGCGGAGATCGAGCGATTCGACTACATGAGCGCGCAGGAGATAGACGCGCGTCTGGACGCCGCGCATAACGCGTTCGTATCCTGGCGCCGGCAACACGCCGGCGATCGCACCCCGCTGCTGCGCGCACTTGCGGCGACGCTGCGTGCGAACGGCGAATCCCTCGCGCAAACGGCCGTGCGCGAGATGGGCAAGCCGATTGCGCAGGCGCGCTCCGAGGTCGACAAGTGCGCATGGGCCTGCGAGTTTTTCGCCGATCGCGCGCCCGCGATGCTGGCCGAACGCAGCGTCGAGATCGAGGGAGCGCGGGCCTTCGTCGCGCCTCGTCCGCTCGGCGTCATTCTGGCAATCATGCCCTGGAATTTTCCGTATTGGCAGGTGTTTCGCGCCGCGGTTCCCGCCATTGCCGCGGGCAATACCATTGTGCTCAAGCACGCGGACGGCACGACGCGCTGCGGCCTGGAAATAGAACGCATCTTTCGAGACGCCGGCGCACCGGAGAACGTCTTTCAAACCCTGCTGATCGGCCATGAGGACGCCGATGCACGCGTCGCCGACGAGCGCATCAGGGGCGTCACGCTGACCGGCAGCGAGCGCGCCGGCATCGCGGTCGCATCCGCCGCCGGCAAATCGCTCATCAAATCCGTGCTCGAACTCGGCGGTTCGGATCCCTTCATCGTGCTCGCGGACGCGGATATCGAGCTCGCCGTCGAGTACGCCGTGAAGTCGCGCTTTCAAAACAACGGCCAGAGCTGCATCGCCGCAAAGCGCTTTATCGTCGAAGCACCGGTGTTCGATCGCTTTCTCAAACATTTCGCGCAGGCCGCGGCGGAGCAGCGTATCGGCGATCCGATGGACGAGAAAACGCAGCTTGGCCCCATGGCCCGCGGCGATCTTCGCGACACGCTTTACCGGCAGGTCACGCAGAGCGTGGTCGACGGCGCGCGCATCGTTACCGGCGGCCAAATCATCGATCGCCCGGGCTTCTTCTTTGAGCCCACCGTCGTTGCGGACGTCGATCAATCATCGCCGATGTTCCGCGAAGAAACGTTCGGCCCCGCCGCCGCAGTCCTGCGCGCCGAGGACGATGAACATGCGCTGCACTTGGCCAATGCGACGTCGTACGGGCTGGGGGCGACTATTTGGACGCGCGATCTCGCGCATGCGGCGCGCGTGGCCGCGAATGTCGAGTCCGGAATGGTATTCGTCAACGGCATGGTGGCGAGCGATCCGCGGTTGCCGTTCGGCGGCGTCAAACGCAGCGGCTACGGCCGCGAACTCTCCGATCTGGGCATACGCGAATTCGTCAACGAGCAGACGGTGTGGATCGCGCAGCAGCCGGGGACAACGCCGCTTCCCGGCGACTAACCGCGCCTACCGACGCCGCCAGCAGCGCCAGACCAATCCACGTGGGCAGGCGCAATAGCCACGCCGCCGGAGATCCGCTGGAAAGCGCTGCGCGATTCCATGCCTGCCAAGATGCTTGCGCGTATATCGGATCGATCGTCGTGGCGGCACTCGCGGCAGGCGATGCCGCCGCCGAGCGCGCGTACCATTCCGGCGCCCAAAACAACACGGCGAAGGTCAGCGCGGCAACGGCAAACGCCGGAGCGATGCGCTTTCCGCCAAACTGCCACAGGAGCGAGGCCGCGACCAGCGCGCTCAACGTCGCAAATGCGAGCGCGTTCCCGCGTTCCACCCCCGCAATCCACGGAATGCACAGCAGCACGAGCGCCGTTCGCAGCACCGGCCGCTGCCGGGGCGCTCGTACGATCAAGAGCAGCGCCAGCGGCACCGCGGCAAATATCTCCGTCACGTGCATGAAGGTGCCGCCCAGGGTAGCGAATGCGGCCGGCGTCGCGGCCAGAAACGCACCGCTGCGCAAACGATCCGCCAGAACCTTTCCGAAATACACGCCGAGACCGGCGACAAGCACATAGGAAGCGGCGCCGATGCGCACCGCGGCGAGATCGGGAACGTGCATGGCGTGCAGCACCGCGGACAAACTCAGCTGCGCATCGGAAGAGATTTCGGTCAGCGCGTGCAGCGGCAGTACCGCGGTGAAATACTCAGCGTTCACTAGCGGGCCGAGCACGGTTATGGCGATGCCCGCGAGCACGCAAACGGACAACGCCATGGGCAAACGCGTTTCGCGCTTCCAAAGCGCGAGCGCAGCGCAGAGCGGGAGGCCCAGATGCGGTTCGACGAGGCAGGCAGCGGCGGCAATACCTGCAAGTGTCCACCGCTCTTGATCCGCGAGAAGCATCGCGGCGCACGCGGCGGCGCCGAAGAACGCAAAAAGCTCGCCAAAGGCGAACGACGGCAGGATCAGCGAGGCAGCGAACGCGCCGAGAATGACGTAAAGCGATTCACGCGTCAGGCGGAAAACCGCGTACAGCGCAATCGCAATCGCCGCTGCGAGCAGCGCGCCCCAGACGGCCTTGGCCATGCCGAACGGCAGCAGCGAGAGCGCCGCGAAGCCGGCGATGTCGTAACCCGGCTGCGGCGCGGGCAGCACGAGCCCGGGCGCAAGCGCGGCATACGTCCCCCCGGTTTGCCGGTGCTCGCATGCACCCAGCGGCTGCGCACGATACGGATCGGCGTGCATCCGAACCGCGGCGCCCGCGCAGTAAAAGGCCTGAAAATCGTACGAACCGCGTTCGCCGCTGCCTAATAGAAAAAACCCGCAGCAGCCGGCGAGCAGCACGAGCGCGACGAGGGCAGGCAACCGGAGCGGCATGCCTCTAGATATCGGATGCGCGCCTTCGAAACGTTACGGCCGCGGTTCCGCCGAGCAGCAACACGAGCCCGGCCCACGTCGGCGCCCGCAGCAGCCATGCGGGCGCGCTTTGCGTCGCGAACGTTTCATGCACGATGCGCGCCCAGCTCGCCTGCGGGTACCGCTCGTCGATCGCCGCCGCCGGCGCGTGCGGCGCGTGCATATAGAGCTGACGCGAATGTTCGTAGGAAAAGCTCATTTCGCAGAGCGCCGCGAAGATGAGGGCCGCGCATGCCGCGCTTGCGAGATTTGCGATTCCCCCGCAAACGCGCAAAATGTAGCCCGCGCTCAGCGCGCACAAACCGAACCAGCCGATGAAACTGCCCGGATCGTCCGTCGCGTTGAGCCAGGGAATCGCCAGCAGAACGAGCGCGCCGACGAATATCGCGCGATAGCGCGGCTGGGGTACGAGCAGCAGCGCGAGCGGAACAGCTGCGACTATCTCCGTTGAGTGCATGAAGGAGCCGCCCACGACGGCGGTCGCGGCGGGCAGCGCCGCGATCAGCGCGGGCGAGCGCAGGCGA
>DASSZL010000148.1:0-27445 GCA_035713505.1 Vulcanimicrobiaceae bacterium
CTATTTGGGTCGCAGCGGAGAAATAACCGCGCTGCGCCGCGGCATCGGGCAGCTTCCGTCGGCCGAGCGTCCGGACGCAGGCAAAATTATCAACCGGGCCGTCGAGTCGATGGAGACGGCGCTTTCCGGCGCCCAGGCCCGGATCGAGTCGCAAGCCTTAGAAGATCAACTCTCCTCGCGTATCGACGTCACGTTCCCGTCCATCGCTCCGAACGCCGGATCGATTCATCCGGTGCGGCGCGTCATCGACGACGCATGCCGCTATTTTCAGCGCCACGGATTCGCGGTCGTCCTGGGACCGGAAGTCGAGCCGGAGTACTACAACTTCGACGCGCTCAACATTCCGCCGGATCACCCCGCGCGTGAAGGGTTCGACTCGTTCTTCCTGACGGACACGCTGTTGCTGCGGCCGCATACCTCGCCGATGCAGATCCGCACGATGCAGCAGCACCGGCCGCCAATCGCGGTCGTGGTTCCGGGCAAGTGCTACCGCCGGGACGCCGTCGATGCGCGTCACCTCTATCAGTTTCATCAGATCGAAGGTCTGCTCGTGGGCGAAGACGTCACGATGGCGCACCTCAAAGGCATGCTCACGGGCTTGTGCCGCGAGCTGTTCGGCCACGATCAGCAGGTGCGTTTTCGGCCGTCGTTCTTTCCCTTCACCGAGCCCAGCGCCGAGGTGGACACGACGTGCCCGCTTTGCAGCGGCGAAGGCATCGACGTTTCCGGCGTGCCGTGCCGCATGTGCGGCGGTTCCGGCTGGATTGAACTCGGCGGTTCGGGCATGGTGCATCCGAACGTCCTGCGCAACATGGAGTACGATCCTGCGCTGTATTCGGCATGGGCATTCGGCTTCGGCATCGAGCGCATGGCGCTCGTCCGTTATGACATCGACGACATCCGCCGGTTCTACGAAAACGATCCGGACTTCTTATATAAGCTCGCCTAAAAGAAAGAGTTCATGCGCGTCCCCTTAGCTTGGCTTCGTGAGTACGTCGATTTGCCTGCCGATCCGCAAAAAGTCGCGGAGATGCTGGCCCAGATCGGTTTTCCCGTGGATGCGGTGGAAGAGCGGCCCGTCGTCACCGGCGTACTCGCCGGGCGGATCGAGCAACTCGAAAAACATCCGAACGCCGACCGTCTGCAAGTCGGGAAAATCAACGTCGGCAACGGCGCCCACTTAACGATTGCCACGGCCGCCACGAACGTCGCGCAAGGACAGACGATCCCCGTTGCCGTCATCGGCGCTCAGCTTCCGCACCTGAAGATCGAGCGGCGCAAGATGCGCGGCGTCGAGTCGGAAGGCATGATGGTTTCCGCGGACGAGCTGGCGCTGCCGCCGGATTGGTTCGAGGACGGTATCATGCAGCTCGATTCCGAGCTGCAACTCGGCACCGACGTCGTAGAATATTTCCGCTTGAGCGAGGCGGTGCTCGACGTCGACATTACGAGCAATCGCGTCGACGCGATGTCGATGATCGGTCTTGCGCGTGAACTGGCCGCGTATCTGGGTGTGGATCTGCGCGTACCCGCGAGCCACGCGTCATACGGGGTAACGCTCGAAACGGATGCGAGCGTATCGATCGACTCGCCGGACTGCAAACTGTTCGTGCTGCAGGAATTCGGCAACGTGCGCGTCGGGCCGTCGCCGGCATGGATGCGTATTCGTCTGGCGCTGGCCGGCCAGCGCCCCATCAACAATCTGGTCGACATTTCGAACTACGTGATGCTCGAGACCGGCGAACCCACGCATTTCTACGATGCGCAAAAGATACCGAACAAACATCTGACCGTGCGCGACGCGCGGCAAGGTGAAACGCTCGTCACGCTCGACGGTGCGGAGCACGAACTCACGAGCAGCGATCTGGTCATCGCCAGTGAGCGTGCCGCCGAGGGGTTCGCGGGGCTCATGGGCGGGCAGGCGGGCGAAGTCACGAACGCGACGACGAGTATACTCATGGAAGCCGCAGCCTTCACCGGCTCGCGTGTGCGCCGCATGAGCGGACGCCACGGTTTTCGTTCCGAAGCGAGCACGCGTCACGAAAAATCACTCACGACCGGCGTCGTGTTGAGCGGGGCGGCCCGGGCGGCGGCCTTGCTCACCGGTATGGGCGCGAGCGCGTCGCAGCAAGTCGTGCGCGGCACGTTCGACGAGCCCAGCGTCATTGAATTCCCGCTGCGCGAGGTCAAACGGCTGCTCGGCTTTGACTTGCCCGCGCAAGAAGTTCGCGAATTGCTGAACCGGCTCGGCTTCGCCGTAAACGCAAAAGACGAGCAGACGATCGTGGTCACGAGCCCCGCATGGCGCCGCGACGTGACGATAGCCGCGGACATCGTCGAAGAAATTGCCCGCATGGCCGGCTACGATCGCATCGAAGCCGTGATTCCGCCGGTGCCCGGACACGAAATTCGCAGCACCGACTACGAACTGGAGCAGCGCATCGCCAGGACCCTGGCAGCCCTGGGTTATCGCGAGATCATCACATACTCGCTTCACGGCGCGCAGGTGTACGACCGGCTGCGCCGCGCCGGCATAGAGCCGACGTTCCCGCCGGTTGAAGTGCTGAATCCGCTTTCCGAAGATCAGCGCTTCTTGCGCTTCGCGCTGGGAACCGCGCACTTGGAATACTTCGCGCGCATCGACGCGCCGGTGCGTACGTTCGAAATCGGCCACATTTTTTATCTCGACAGCGGCGAACCGCTCGAGCTGCCGATGGTGGCGTTCGGCTTTACCGCGGAGCCGCTCGACGAGCCGCAGTGGCACGACACGCATTTTTTGCGGATCAAGGGCGACGCGGAAGAGTTGCTGCACGCACTGACGGGACGCCGCGATTTCGAGTTCGCGCCGGACAAGCGCAACGGATTGCATCCCGGCAAAACCGCCGCCATTTTGCTCGACGGGCGCGAAATCGCGTTCATGGGCCAGTCCGATCCGCGCGTTGCGGCTGCGTTTGACGTGCGCTTGCCGATTTATAACTGCGGCATCTACTTGGAGCGCATACCGGAATACCGCCCGCCGCTCTACCGGCCGCCTTCGAAGTACCCGTCAACCTACCGGGATCTCGCGCTGCTGTGCGATCTCGATCTGCCGGCGTCCAAGGTTGAAGGCGCTATCGCGCAAGCCATAGGATCGCTGTGCACCGGCGTGCGGACGTTTGACGAATATCGCGGAGCGCAAGTTGCGGCGGACAAAAAAAGCCTCGCGGTTCGCACTACGCTGCAGAAATTCGATTCAACGATTACCGACCAAGAGGCTGATGCGGCAATGGGCGTGGCGCTCGACGCGCTGCGCGACCAGCTCGGCGTCACGCTGCGAGCGTAGCGCAGGTGCACATCGCCTGGCCGGACATTCTGATTGGCGCGATTCTGCTGATCGCGCTGCTCAAAGGGTATAAGCGCGGCTTTGTGATGGAGCTTTCCGGCGCAATCGCGCTGGCGCTTTCACTCATCACGCCGTGGTTCTACGGCGGCGTCTTCGACGAGCCGCTCGAGCAGTGGGTGCATTTGGGACCTGGCTCAGCGCACGTGGTCGGCATGTTTCTCGTCGGAATCGCCACGTACGCCGGCGTGATGCTTCTCGCGCGCGCGCTCAATATCGTCGCGAAGATGCCGGTGCTGGGCTTCGGGAACGCCCTGGCCGGCGGCGCCGTTGGTTTGCTCAAAGGCGCCGTCGGCATGTGGCTGGTGCTGTATATCGCGCTGTTCTTTCCGCTTTCGCGCGACATTCGCGCCGATTTTCACCGCTCGGTGCTCGTTCAAGCGCTAACGCAGCCGGATCGGCGAATCGACGAAGCGATTAGCGGGACGCTGCCGTGGTTTGCGCGCCCGCTGCTGCAGCCGCTGTTTTCGCGGCATCAGGTCTAGAACCGCCGGCGAGATCCAGAAACACTCGCAGCGCGGCTTGAACGCCCGCGCCCACGTGAACCGGGACGTCATATTCCAGCAGCGCCATCTCGAGCGCGCCGAGCGCGCCCAGGACGTCCGTTTGCGAGACGTCGCCCATCGTTCCCATGCGCACGATCTTGCCTTTGAGTTCGAGCTGGCCGCCCGAGAGCGACACGCCGCGCTCTTCGCGCAGTTTGCGCAGCAGCGTGACCGCGTCGACGCCGGATGGAACGTTGCCGGCGACGACGGTCACCGAATGCGCGCCCGGCTGTGAAAACACGTCTAAACCGAGCGCGGTGAACGCCGAACCGATTGCTTGCGCGTACATCGCATGACGATGCCACACGCGAGCGGCGCCTTCGGCATGGTACTGCTGCAGCGCCGTATCGAGCGCGAACAGCACCGAAACCGGCGGAGTCCACGGCGTTTGCCCCTGCCGAGCGAATTCGCGTGCCTTCAACAGGTCGAAATAAAAGCGCGGCGTCTTGCTCGCTTCGATGGCCTTCCAGCCGCGCTCGCTAACCGCGACCATCGCGACGCCGGGCGGCGCGGCAAGCACTTTTTGCGAGGCGCTGATGACGAGGTCATATCCCCAGTCGTCCATCAGGAATTCGGTCGCGCCCATGCCGCTGACCGAATCGACAATCGTGACGGCGCCGTGTTCGCGAACGATCGGCGCAATGGCGGCCATGTCGTTCTGCACACCCGTCGACGTCTCGTTATGCGTGAGCAGAATGCCCTTGTATTTGCGGCGTTCGTCCGCGCGCAGCCGCTGCGCGAGCGCCTGCGGATCGAGTGCGTATCCGAGCTCCGTATCAAGAATCTCGACATTGATGCCGTATGTCTGCGCTATCGCGATAAGCCGCCGCCCAAACACGCCCACGGGAGCCGCGAGCACGGTGTCGCCGGGCGAAAACGTACTTGCGATCGCTGCTTCCAATCCCCCGGTTCCCGACGCGCCGAGCAGGACGATGTCGGCCTTCTTCGTGCCGAAGATCGGACGCAGTCCTTCGTCGATGCGCTGCGTGAGCGCGGCGAACTGCGGGCCGCGGTGGTCGACGAGCGGTTTGCTCATCGCCGCAAGCACCGGCTCCGCGACCGTGACAGGCCCCGGAATAAACAGCAGGTTCTTTTTCATTTGGAAAGGCGCTTCGCCCTGGGCTGCGCGCCCCCCGCCTTCGGCGGGGCCCCCATTTGTCTCATGGCGCCTAAACGTAACTGCTGACATGAACGCTTCCCGAGGGCGCCGCGGTTGTTTGTTCAGCGCTCCCCGAGGGCGCCGCGGTTGTTTGTGCAAGTAATCCTCATGGACACAAAGCGCGTGAGGCTAACCGAACTTTCGTCTTGCGCGGGTTGAGCGAGTAAAATCGGCTCTGCCGATCTGGCGCAAGTCTTGCGCCGCTTGCCCTCCACCGCGAACGAGAACGTCCTGGTCGGCTACGGCACCGCCGACGACGCAGGCGTCTACCGGCTGCGCGACGATTTGGCGCTCGTCCAAACCGTCGACTTTTTCACGCCCATCGTCGACGACCCGTTCGATTTCGGGCGCATCGCCGCGGCGAACGCGCTGTCCGACGTGTATGCGATGGGCGGTACGCCGATCACCGCGCTCAACATCGCGACCTTCCCAATCGACACGCTGGACGCATCGATCCTCGCGCGCATTTTGGAAGGCGGCGCTGCCGTGGCGAAGCAAGCGGGCGTTGCCATTCTCGGCGGGCACACCATCAAGGACGCCGAGCCCAAGTACGGTCTGGCCGTCGTCGGAACCATCCACCCGGAAGAGATCGTTACGAACGCGGGTGCCCGGCCCGGCGACATCCTCGTTTTAACCAAGCCAATCGGGACGGGCATTCTCTCCACGGCGCTCAAGCGCGAAGCCATCGACGAAAACGCAATGCAGGAAGCGGTCGCTTGGATGGCAGCGCTCAACGATCGCGCCGGCGCGGCTCTCTCCGGCGCACACGCGCACGCCGCGACGGACATTACCGGTTTTGGACTTCTGGGACACGCGAGCGAAATGGCGCGCGGTTCGAACGTTTCGCTTCACATACGCGCCCACGATGTTCCGCTGCTGCCGCGGGTGCTCGATCTGATCGAGCGCGACGTGGTTCCGGGGGGCACGCGCGACAATGCAGCCACGCACGCGCAGTTCACGGCGTTCGCATCTTTCGTGCCGCCGGCGCTGCGTCTGGCGCTTTCGGATGCGCAAACCTCGGGCGGTCTGCTCATCAGCCTTGCGCCCGATAGGCTCGAAACGCTGCGCGCGCAGCTGCAAGGCGCGCACGTGCTATGCGCCGTGATTGGGGAAGTACGCCCCGGTGAGGGCATCGTCGTCGACTAAACAGCAGCTGCGGGCAAGTCCCAACTACAAGTGGTACGCGCTCGGCGCGGTGATGCTGGGCACGTTCATGTCGCCGCTCGACGCCAGTATCGCCAATGTCGCGCTTCCCACCATCGGCCGCGCGTTTCATACGCAGGTAGACAACACCGAGTGGGTGCTCATCGCCTACATGCTCACGACCTCGTCGACGCTGGTGCTCTTTGGACGGCTCGGCGACCTGTGGGGCCAAAAACGCGTTTACACGATCGGTTTCGCGCTCTTCGGTCTGGCTTCACTTTCATGCGCGCTGGCCCCGTCGTTTTGGCTGCTCGTCGCCGCGCGAGCGATTCAAGGGGTGGGATCCGCGATGCTGATGTCGTCCAGTCCCGCGATTATCACCGATGCATTTCCGGGCCGCCAGCGCGGCCGCGCGATCGGTTTGAACGGCGCGGCAGTTGCGATCGGGCTTTCCACCGGTCCGGTGCTCGGGGGTCTCATCGTCACGTTTGGCGACTGGCGCTGGATATTTCTGATCAACGTGCCTATCTCGCTGCTCGCGCTGCTCGTGTCCGGCTTCGTGCTGCGCCGCGAGGAACGCAAAGACGAACACTTTGATTTCGCCGGCGCGGCGATCGCATTCACCACGTTGTTCGCCGTTTCGCTCGCGCTCTCGCGCGCGCACGTGTGGGGCTGGGGCTCGCCCGTAACGATCGGCGCGCTTATCTATGCCGCATTCGGGATTGGCGCATTCTTGCGGTTCGAGCGCCGCGTCCGCGCTCCGATGCTCGATTTGCAGCTCTTCGAAAATCGCACATTCGCCTTTTCCGTGCTGGCGGCGACGCTGTATTTCTGCGCGATGTACTGCGTCGTGTTCACCATACCGCTGAGCGCGCAGGTCGCGCTCGGGAAAAGCGGCCTGCAGGCCGGCTTGCTGCTGCTGCCGATTTCGGCGCTCAACGTCGTGCTCGCGCCGATAGCCGGAGCGCTCTCGGATCGCATACCTGCGCGCTATGTTTCCACGGCCGGCGCTCTTTGTTTTTTTGCAGGCAGCGTACTGCTTGCGCTGCAGCCGGATCGTCCCGCGCTGTGGGCGCTGTACGCCGCGCTTTTTGTCGCCGGAGCGGGCACCGCGGTATTCAGCCAGCCGAACAACAGCACGATCATGGGCCATGCGCCGCCCAGCCGGCGCGGCATCGCCGCGGGGATCTTGGCAACGGCACGAACCACGGGGCAACTGCTCGGCGTCTCGGTCGCGGGCGCGATTTATTTCCGGCGTTCGCAGCAACTCGGCCCGCTCGCGCACTCGTATGCACCCGCGAAAGCGGTCTTTTTCGCCGTGGCAATAATCATGGTGGCGGTAAGCCTCGTTTCCTATACCCGCGACTAAGGAGCCGGACTTGGCCGTCATTCTCGCGCTCGATCAAGGCACAACCAGCTCGCGTGCCGTCGTCTTTGACGCGCAAGGCGAAATTTGCGCGTTCGCGCAGCGCGAACTCGCGCAGCATTTTCCGCAGCCCGGCTGGGTTGAGCACGATCCGCGAGAGATCTGGAGCTCGCAGTACGAAACTGCGGTGCAGGCGCTGCGTGATGCGGACGTGACGGCGAGCGACGTCGCCGCAATCGGCATCACCAATCAGCGCGAGACCGCGCTCTTATGGGATCGCGCAACCGGAGAACCGCTCTGCAATGCGATCGTCTGGCAAGACCGGCGCACTGCCGCGCAGTGCGATGCGCTGCGCGAACGCCGCCTTGGCGATCTGGTTGCCGAACGCACGGGTTTGGTGCTCGACCCGTATTTTTCCGCAACGAAACTGGCTTGGATGCTGGATCGCTGCGAGGGCGCGCGCGAACGGGCGGGGCGCGGTGAACTGGCCTTCGGCACCGTCGACAGATGGCTCATTTGGAAGCTGACGCAGGGAAAGCGCCACGTTACGGACGTCACAAACGCCTCGCGCACGATGCTGTTCGATATTGCGCAGCTGCAGTGGAGTCCGCAGCTGCTTTCCGCGTTCGGCGTTCCGGCGAGCGTGCTGCCGGAAGTGCTGCCGTGCACGGCGGACTTCGGTACGACCGAGATGTTCGGCGCGCCGATTCGAATCGGCGGCGTCGCGGGCGATCAGCAGGCGGCGCTGCTCGGACAAGCCGGTTTCGAACCGGGCGTCGCCAAGAACACGTACGGCACCGGATCGTTCTTGATGCTCAACACCGGCGACCGCATCGTGCGCAGCAAGCAGGGCTTGCTCGCCACGATCGCGTTTGGACTGCGGCCGGGCAGCGTCACGTATGCACTCGAAGGATCGGTTTTTGTCACCGGCGCCGCCGTCCAGTGGCTGCGCGACGGGCTGCAAATCATCGGCAGTTCCGGCGAAGTGGAAACACTTGCCGCGCAAGAGCAGGATAACGGCGGCGTCTATTTCGTTCCGGCATTCGCGGGCCTTGGCGCACCGTATTGGGATCCGTACGCGCGCGGCACGATTGTGGGCATGACCCGCGGCACGACGCGCGCGCATATCGCCAGGGCGGCGCTCGAAGCGATGGCTTATCAATCCGCCGACGTGATCGACGCAATGGAGCGTGATTCAGGCGTCGCCCTGCAAGAACTGCGCGTGGACGGCGGCGCGTCGCGCAACACGCTCGCAATGCAGTTTCAGGCAGATCTTCTCGGCGTTCCCGTGGTGCGTCCGGCGGTGATCGAAACGACCGCGCTCGGCGCGGCGTACTTGGCGGGCCTGCAGGCCGGATTTTGGAACGGCCCGGCCGAGGTCGCGCGGCACTGGCGCGAACAGGCGCGTTTCTTGCCGCGCATGGACGCGCTGCGCCGCGATGAGCTCTTGCACGACTGGCATCACGCCGTGCAGTGTTCGCGCGGATGGGCGCAGCCGTGAATCGCGATCGCTCGCTGGAACGGCTGCGAGCCGAGCAGTTCGACATCTTGATCGTCGGCGGCGGCGCGACGGGTCTGGGCACGGCGGTCGACGCAGCCGCGCGCGGCTACAAAACCGCCCTCATCGAAGCCGCGGATTTCGCGAAAGCAACCTCGAGCCGCTCGACCAAACTGATACACGGCGGCGTGCGGTATCTGGCGCAGGGAAATATCGCGCTGGTGCGCGAGGCGCTCCTGGAGCGCACGCGGCTCTACCGGAATGCGCCCGAGCTCGTGCACGAACTGCCGTTCATCGTCCCGGCGTACGGTCTTTTCGATCTCGCGTATTACTCGGCCGGGCTCAAAGCCTACGACGTGCTCGCGGGCGATTCGCCGTTCGCGCGCAGCCGCCTCATCTCGCCCCGCACGGCAAAAGCGCACGTTCCTTCGCTCGAGGTTGAGCGAATGCGCGCCGCCGTCATGTACACCGACGCGCAATTCGACGACGCGCGTCTGGCGCTTGCGCTTGCGCGCACGGCGAGCGATCGCGGCGCTGCGGTCGCGAATTACGTCCGGGCCGACGGATTCGTACGGCAAAACGGCCGTTTATGCGGTGCGGTCGCGGTCGATGCGGAAACGCGAGAGCGCTTCACGATCTCCGCGCGCGTGGTCGTCAATGCGTCGGGGATTTTTGCCGATACGGTGCGCCGCTTGGACGATCCGCAAGCCGCGCCGCTGCTCACGTTCAGCCGGGGATCGCACGTCGTGCTTGCGGCAAGCGCGCTCGGCGAGGCGGCAACGGCGCTGCTCGTTCCGCGAACGAGCGACGGGCGCGTGCTCTTTGCGATTCCTTGGCACGATCACACGCTCGTCGGAACCACCGAGGTCGCCGTAGAGGCGCCGGAACTCGAACCGCGCGCAAGCGACGAGGAAGTGCACTACATCATTTCGACGCTGAACCGCTATCTGCAGCGGCCGGTCACGGAGCATGACGTGCTCTCATCCTGGGCGGGGCTGCGCCCGCTGGTCAATCGCCGCGCGGTTCGGACGGCGCGGCTTTCGCGCGAACACGTCGTCGAGGTTTCATCGGCGGGGCTGGTCACGGTAACCGGAGGCAAGTGGACGACGTATAGAAAGATGGCCGAGGACGCCGTGAACGCGGCCGCCGTGCAAGGCGCGCTGCCGCCGCAGCGATGTCCCACCGCGGATCTGCGCTTGCTTTCGTACGAGACGCCGCTGCTCATGTCGCTCGCGCAGCGCGTGGAATTCGCCGCGGGCGAAGAAATGGCGCGCAGCGTCGAAGACGTGCTCGCCAGGCGAACGCGCGCCCTCTTTCTCGATGCGAAAGCCGCGCGCGATCAGGCGCCGGCCGTCGCGGCGGCGCTTGCCCGGCGATTAGGGCGCGACCGCGCGTGGGAAATGGAGCAGGTCCGCGCGTTCGGATCGGTTGCGAGCAGATACGGAGGAATGTCATGAACTCACGGATTCTCGGATCGTCCGGAATTCGCGTTTCAGAGATCGGCTACGGCTGCATGGGTTTGAGCTGGGCGTACGGGCAGGCCATGCACGCGCCGGACGAGCGGGCAGCAGCCGAAGTGCTGCAAACCGCCTGCGATCTCGGCATCACGTTTTTCGACACCGCCGACATGTACGGCCCGTTCACCAACGAGGAAATCGTCGGCAAAGCACTGCGCGATCGCCGTGACAACGTGGTCATCGCGACCAAGTGCGGCTTGGTCGTTTCCGGCGATCGCACCAGTTACGATCTGCAGCGCGACGCGCGCCCGGAACACATCCGGCAAGCATGCGATGCGTCGTTGAAGCGCCTGCAAATCGAGGTCATCGATGTGTATCAGCTCCATCGCGTGGATCCCAACGTTCCCATTGAGGAGAGCGTCGGGGCAATGGCCGAACTGGTCCAAGACGGTAAGGTGCGCGCGATCGGTCTTTCGGAAGTCGACGTTCCGGCACTCGAACGCGCGATGCGCGTGCATCCCATCGCCACCCTTCAATCGGAGTATTCGCTGTTCGAGCGCAACATCGAAGCGCGGATTCTGCCGTGGTGTACGCAGCATGACGTAACGCTGCTTCCGTACTCGCCGCTCGGGCGCGGAATGTTGACCGGGCGTCTGAGCCGAACGGACATCGGAAGCGCCGATTTCCGTTCGACGCTTCCGCGTTACCAGGCGGACGCGTTCGAACATAACCGGCGCATCGTCGAGCGCATCGAGCGCATTGCGGCGCGCACGGGAGCAACGGCGGGGCAAGTCGCGCTCGCGTGGCTGCTGGCTAAAGCGCCCAGTATTGTGCCGATTCCCGGGACGACGCGCATCGAGCACCTGCGCGAGAACGTCGCCGCGGCTGCGATTCGTTTAACGCAAGCCGATCTGACCGAGCTCGATAGCCTGCCGGCGCCGATGGGAGATCGCTATCCGGCGGCGAAGGCGCCCGCACGATGATCGCTCGAGAACCGATCGCGCAACTCGCCGAAAGTCTGCGCCGCGTGCGCAGCGGCGATGGAACAACGGCTGAGGTCGTCCGGTGGCTGCGCGCCGGCAGTGAAGCCGCGGCCGCAGTACCCATGCCTAAAATACGCGATGCGCATCGGACATACACGCGTACGCTGCTTTTCAAGAACGATCTCTTCGAAATTCTCGCGCTGCACTGGCTGCCGAACGCGGTGAGCGCGATTCACGATCATGGCGGCGCCCGGTGCTGGCTCTCCGTCGCGCGCGGAGCGATGGACGTGGAGAACTACCTGCGCACCGATGCGGGCACCGCGCCGGGTTACGCGGCCATCTCCCTAGAGGGCCGGGAAGAACTCGAGGCCGGCGCCGTGGACTACCGCCAAGACGACGTGCATCTGCACCGCTGTATCGCGCGTGACACGCAGACTATCTCCCTCCACGTTTATGCGCACCCGCTCGAACGCTTTCATGCATTCGACGACCGCGCGCAAACGTGCTTCGAAGTAACCTCGACGTACGACGCGGTGCTAACGTGAATTGCGGCGGCGCTTTTGCGATCGGACGGTTCCATTGCGGCGGCGCGTAACCGGTTGACCCGCACGCTGCCGCAGCGGCACGACGTTGCTGACGCGCCGCGCGCCGTCGCCCAGCTCGACCGGCGTGATGATGCGCTTGCCGAGCGCGTGGTAGAGCACCTCGGAGAGTTCTTCCACCGGAACGAAGGTCATCGTATCGCGAACTTCCTTCGGAATGTCCTCGACGTCGATCTCGTTGCGCTGCGGCAGAATGATCTTCTTGATGCCCGCGCGTTTGGCCCCGAGCACTTTCTCTTTCAGTCCGCCGATCGGGAGCACCTGACCCGTGAGCGTGATCTCACCGGTCATCGCGACGTCCGGATCGACTTTGAGCCCGGTGAGCAGCGAGGTGATCGCCGTCGCAAGCGCGATACCCGCGGACGGCCCATCCTTCGGCGTTGCGCCGGCCGGCACGTGGATGTGCAGATCGTGCTTGGCGAAGTAGTCCTCGGGTAGACCGATCTCGCCCGAACGCGATCGCAAGAACGAGACTGCGGCTTGCGCGCTTTCCTTCATCACGTCGCCGAGCTGTCCGGTGAGCACGAGTTTGCCCGTGCCCGGCATCACCGTCGTTTCGATGAAGAGAATATCACCGCCGACGGGCGTCCAGAACATGCCCGTGGAGACGCCGACCGACGCGACGCGCTTCTTGACCTCGCTGTAGAAACGCGGCTTGCTCAAGAATTCCGCGAGGTTCTCGGGCTTGACGCGTCCTTTGTAGCGCGGCTTCTCAGCGATTTGGCGCGCGATCTTGCGGAACACCGTGCCGATTTCGCGTTCGAGATTTCGCACTCCGGCTTCGCGCGTGTAATCGGTAATGACCAGACGCAGCGCGGCATCGTTGATCTGCGCCTGCGTGTCCTTCAAGCCGTTGGCTTTGCGCTGCTTGGGAATCAAATAGCGCTTGGCGATCTGGACTTTTTCGAGTTCCGTGTAGCCGGAAAGCTGAATGATCTCCATGCGGTCGCGCAGCGGCCCGGTGATCGTGTCCAGCGTGTTGGCCGTGCAGACGAACAGCACTTGCGAAAGATCGAAGGGCAGGTCGAGATAATGATCGCGGAACGAGTTGTTCTGCTCCGGATCGAGCACCTCCAGCAGCGCGGATTGCGGATCGCCGCGGAAATCCGCGCCGACTTTGTCGATCTCGTCGATCATCATCACCGGATTGCGCGTACCCGAATCGCGAATCGCGCGAATAATCGATCCCGGCATCGAGCCGATGTACGTGCGCCGGTGACCGCGAATCTCCGCCTCGTCGCGCACGCCGCCCACGGAGAGACGCACGAATTTGCGCCCCATTGCGCGCGCGATGGACTGTCCGAGCGAGGTCTTGCCGACGCCGGGCGGCCCGACGAAGCACAGGATCGGGCCCGTGAGCCGGTTCTTGAGTTTACCGACCGCGAGGTACTCGATGATGCGGTCCTTGATTTTTTCGAGATCGTAGTGATCTTCGTCGAGAATCTTGCGCGCCTGCGCGATATCGAGATGGTCCGAGGTCTCTTTGCCCCACGGCAGCTGGACGAGCCAATCCAAATACGTGCGGATAACGCTGTATTCGGGGCTGGCCTGCGGCACTTTCGAGAGACGGTCCAGTTCGCGATCCGCCGCTTTACGCACGTCCTCCGGCATCTGCGCTTCTTCGATCTTCTCGCGCAGTTCGTTGGTCTCGGCCTGCTGCGGATCGACCTCGCCCAGCTCTTCCTGTATCGCGCGCAGCTGCTGGCGCAGATAGAATTCGCGCTGATTTTTCTCCATCTCGCGCTGAATGTCGGATTGAATTTTGTGCCCGAGTTCGACGACTTCCAGCTCTTTGGTGAGCAGCATCGTGAGCTTGCGCATCCGCTTCATCGTATTGCGTTCTTCGAGCAGCGCCTGACGATCGGCCGTCTCCAAACGCATCGTCGAGGCGACGAAATAGGTCAGGAGATTCGGATCCGTGATGTTCTGGACTTCCATCTCCATCTCGCGCGGCGCCTGCGGCAAATAGCCGAGCAGCTTCTGGAACAGACCAGCAAGATTGCGCTGCATAGCGATGAGTTCTTCGTGCTGCGGCGTGACGTCGGGCAGCTCGGTATACGATGCGATCATGTACGGATCGGTCTGCGTGAACTGCTCGATCTTGAAGACCTGCTGTCCCGCGACGATGCAGCGCAGCGTGCCGTCCGGCACCTTGAGCATCTTCTGCACGGTGCCGATGGTGCCGATCCGGTGCACGTCCTTGGGCCCCGGGTTTTCCATCTCGCGATCTTTGAGGACGGTCAAACCGATCGGTTTGCCTTCGCGCAGCGCTTCTTCGACCAGCTGAATGCCGGGTTTCTTCACGACCGCGAGCGGAATGACGGTGTTGGGGAACAGCACCGCGTCCTGAAGCGGCAAAATGCCGATCACGCCTGCGGTAACAATGGGAGATTTTTGCTCTTGCGCGGTCATGCTACGAGAGAATCCTCTTTACGATCATACGAAGTTCGGTACGGGTGGCGGGGATGTATTCCATGGCGGCGATCGGCAGCGCGATCGTGAGCATCCCGTCGGCGTACGTGGCGGTCACTTCGCCATACTGCACGCTCACGGGCAAAGAAATCTTCTTCACGAACTCGCCGTCGGCGATTTCCTTTTGGAGAAACGATCCGGTACGCAAGCGCGCCCCCTCGGCACGCCGCCCGGAGATAAAAAGATGCCGTTCGTCGACAAAGACGCGCAGGCTATCGCTGTCGGCCCCGGCCAGTTCGACGCGAACGACCAGCGAACGCGCCTGGTCGTCAATCACGACGTCGGCGTTGGGCTCCCAGACCGCGCGTGAGCGCAGTATCACCAGGTCCATCAGTTCCCATAACCCCCGCGGTTAGCAATCAGATGCGAACTCTGCTAATTCGCCCGCCTTCCCGAGGGGCCCCGCCGGTCCCGCCTGCCGGCTAGTCCGTGACGGGGTTCGGGAGCGCCATGCCCGCGGGCCATGCCACACAGGGATCCAGGCGGATGTGCAGCGGGTCCATCGCCGTCGCCGGAATCTGCACCTGGAAAATCTCGGTGTAGTTGGTTCTTACCCCATATTTGCGCACCGGCGGAAAAGCGGACATGCTCGAGTTCGGCATGTGGGTCGAGGCCAGCACCTGGTTGATTTGCGAGCTGCTTGCCGCGGACATGTAGTCCTGGCGGCGCTGCCCCAGCCACGTCGTGCCGTCTTGCCGGGTGTAGAGGTACCCGATGGTCTCGCCGTCGGTCCACGTCGCCGTGGAAACGACTTTGTCGATTTTCACGACGGCCGCGGACTGTTCGCTGCCGAAAAGCCCTTGGGGAACGGATTTGACCGAATCCAGGCATGCGCCGTTGTTAAGCACGGTCAAAGCCGCTAGCACGAATGTCAGCATGCAACGCTCGTTCGGGGTACGGAGTTAAAACGCCTATGAAAGCAACAGTCTATCACGGCGCGCATGACGTGCGTCTCGAGAACGTTCCCGACCCGAAGCTGCGCGATCCGCACGACGCGATCGTACGCGTGACGCGGGCGGCGATCTGCGGCTCGGATCTCTGGTTCTATCGCGGCGTCACGCAATGGACGCCGGGCGATCGCACCGGACATGAATTCGTGGGCATCGTGGAAGAAGTGGGCAGCGCCGTTCGCGGCGTGCGACCCGGCGACGCCGTCATCGCTCCGTTCGTCTCGAGCGACGGGACATGCGAATTTTGCCGCGCCGGCCTGCAAACCTCGTGCGTGCACATGAGCAATTTCGGCGACGCCGAGAACGGCGGGCAAGCCGAGTTCGTGCTGGTGCCGTTCGCCGACGGCACCCTCGTGAAGATGCCCGAAGCGATTGCGCACGATCAAAACAAGCACAACGCGAGCGTGACGCTGACTGACGTCATGGCGACGGGGCACCACGGCGTCGTGAGCGCGCAGACGGCGCCGGGGTCGACGGTCGTCGTCATCGGCGACGGCGCGGTCGGCTTGTGCGGCGTGCTCTCCGCTGCCAAAGAAGTGCGCGCCGAGCGCATCATCGCGGTCGGGCATAACGAAAAGCGGCTGGAATTGGCGGCGCTTTTCGGCGCGACGCACACGTTCAATTCGCACGATGCGCACGTAGCGGATGCGATTGCCGAACTCACCCGCGGCGGCGCGCCGCACGTCGTGGAAGCGGTCGGCAATCAAGAAAGCATGGATCTCGCCGTGAACGCGGCGCGCCCCGGCGGCACCGTGAGTTTCGTCGGCGTGCCGCATAACGTGAAGACGCCGCCGATGCGCGAGATCTTTCTGAAGAACCTCTCGCTGCGGGGCGCGCTCGCCCCGGTGCGCGCGTATTTGCCCCAGCTCATCGCTTCGCTCGAAGCGGGGCGCATCAATCCGCTGCCCGTTCTCGATCTAGCGCTGCCGCTCGACCGGGTCGCTGAGGGCTACGCCGCTATGGACGAGCGGCGAGCGGTAAAAGTGCTGCTGGCGGTTTCCTAGTTTGTGAACGGACCGGATTTTTCCGCCGCGATCAAGACGTACGGCGATCCGGCGAACCCGCCCATCGTGTTTCTGCACGGCATCCGGTTGGGCGGAAAAATCTGGGAGCCGCACGCGCGCGAACTGTCAGACGAATTCTTCATCGTCACGCCCGACCTGCCAGGACATGGCGCGCTCGATGATCTTCCATTCGACGCGCCCACGATCGACGCGTTCCTCGCCTACATTTCCGACAACGTCGTCTCGCGGCCGCCCCTGATCGTGGGGTACTCGCTCGGCGGCTACGCCGCCATGCGTTACGCCACCGATTTGCCCGATCATACCAGCGGCCTGGTCATCACCGGTTCGAGCACGAACATCATCGGGTATCGCCGCGCGTTGTACGATGCCGCGATTCACGTAACGGCGCGCATTCCGGCTCGTGTGCTTACCGCACTACTCACCGTCTTTTTTCACCTCACGCTGCCGGCGCGTGTCGCGAGGGTCGTTATCCCGTTTGCATTCAACCACGACGTGTTCGAGCAAAGCCTGCATCTCGCCGGGGGCGTCCGGTACAGCGATCGGCTGCGAGCCTACGGCAAGCCGGTGCTCGTGATAAACGGCAAGTGGGACGTGCTGTTCCGGCGAGACGAGTCGCTGTACGCGAAGGCAGCCGGCGGACGGCTGGTGATCATGCGCGGCACGGATCACGTCGCGCCGCTCCGCGAGCCGCACGCATTTTGCGTTCTGGTACGCGCGTTCGCGCGCGAAGTATTCGCAGCAAGTACTAGCCGCGAAGGACAAACGGCCTAGGGCTGCGCCGTTGAAAGCCTCGCGCGCGGCGTCGCCTGCGCTGCTACGCTTGGTTCCGGGGGGAACAGCACATGAACGTCGTCGATATTCCGCAGCCCGCGGGACACGCACTATATGCAGAGGCCGCCGCGCGTTACGCCGCACTGGTGCGCAGCCGCGCCGTGGCCGTGTATACGCTCGGACGCGCCGCCTATCCGGGACTCACCGAATCCCGGCTGCTCGTGGTGACCGATCACGTCGGCATGGACAACCGGTTTTTCTTCTCGGCGCTGCACCGCTTGCCCGAGCGCCTTCACCGTCTCTTTCTGCGCGAACCGTTCGTTCTGCCGGGCTGGTCGCTGCGTGTGATGCGCTACACCAGGCACTACGAGCGGCAACTGCTTGCGGGGCGTGACGTGCTGCACGCGTACAAGCCCAGCGACGATCGCGACGAGCGGTGGTGCCGGCTGCTCGAATCTTATTGCGCCTATGCCGCATTCGCGGAGCAAACCCGGCGCTCGCAGTTGCTTCGAGGCCGCGAAACCCTTGCGACGGCAAGCGCGCTGCGTTCGCTGCTGGCCGAAGCCGCGCACATCGTGCCGGAAGCCGCGGACGACAATTATGTGAACGCGTTCGAAGCGATTCGCCGCGCGTTTTTCGACGAACAGGGCGACCCGGTCGAGCGCGTACGCGATGCGTGGGAGCTTTTTGCCGGCTCTTTCGATCGGTTCGATCGCGCGATGCGCGAGCGTTTGAACGCGGACGGCACCGGCCAAGCCGTTGCCGCAGCTCGTGCGCGCCTATCCGGCGACGAAGCATGCGAGGACTTCGGCCGCGAGTACGCATTCACGCGCTCGCGCGACATCGCCGGATATCATCACGAGCTGGCCTCGCTGGGATTTACGTTCGGCGATCTCTTCCCGGCGGCCGCGCATCCGCGGGCCGTGCGCACGCCCGCGGCCGCACCGATCCTCGACCGGCTGCTTCGCAACGCGTATCTCGTGCACCGGCGCATCATGGAGTACGCCGCCGGTTGAGCACCATCGCGCAAAGGACCGTTGAAAACTTCGCCGCGCGGGTAGCTGCGCAGGCGTTTTCGATCGCGGGCGCGATCGTGGTCGCCCGCATGCTGGGCCCCGCAGGGAAAGGCGCTTTCAGCTACGCGGGAACGGTCTTAGCGATGCTGCAGATGGCAAACGCCGGCCAAGCCGCCGCCATTTCCTGGCAGTATGCAAAGCAGCGGCGCTCTCCCGCCGAGCTCCTGACCGCCATGGTGCGCATCCTGCTGCTGTTCGCGCTGCCTGCATGCGCTTTGCTCGTCATCATCGCGGGCCTGATGCCGGACCAGCGCGCGTTGCTGGCCGTTGCGCTCGCGTTGCCGTTCGCGCTATTCGCGCAGTCTTCAATGGGCTTTTTCCTGGCGGACGGCGACGTTCGCATGGTCAACGTTCAGCAGATACTCATCGGCGTCGTATCGGTCGCGGCCTATATTCCGCTGCTGATTTTCGCGCATGCGGGACTGGGCGTGCTGCTCGCCGTCTGGGCGTGCGGCTACGTCGTGGGCGCGTTATACAGCGCGTGGCGCCTGCGCCGGTACGCGCACGACGGACAAGCCACTCCCGGAGCCAACGTCGTCAAAGAGCAGCTCGTGTACGGCGGCCAAGTCAGCCTGAACAGCGCCGTGCAGTTCCTGAATTTCCGCATCGACGTGTTTTTGATCATGTTCATGCTCGGACAAACGCAGCTCGGCATCTACTCGATCGGCATCGGAATCGGCGAGATGCTCTGGCAGCTGAGCCGTCCGATGGTAACCGCGGCCTTCGGCTCCATCTCGCGCGGCACCGAACGTGAAGCGGCCAATACGACTGCGGCATGCATGCGCCACTCATTCGCTCTGGTGCTCACGGGAGCGGTCATTATCTATTTCGCGGTGCCGCCGCTGGTACCGCTGGTATACGGACCGCAATTCGCGAATGCGGCGATAGTCGCGCGAGTGCTCCTGCCGGGCATTATCGCCTACAGCATGATGCCGACGCTTGCCACGTTCTTCGCACAGCAGCTCGGCCAGCCGCGCATCCCGCTGATCTTCAGTTCCGTTTCAACCGCGCTGTGCGCCGGCATCACGGTACTGCTGCTCCCGCACGTGGGAATAATCGGCGGAGCGATTGCGACCTCGGTCTCCTATTGCGTCGCCTTCGCGGCCGCCGTCACCTATTTTGTGCGGCGCACTCGCATCGGTCCGCGGCAAATCTTCGCGCTTTCGCGCAGCGATCTGAACCCGTACCGCGCGCTGCTGGCCTCGATCTACCGCCGAGCAAAACCGGCCGAGAACTAGTACGCCGCTTCGAATTTGCGCATCGTACAGGAATTGACGATCCGCGAGAACGAGTCTCACGCATGGCAAAGCTGGCCCGGCGGCTCGGGGCGTTTGACGCCGGTCTCATCGTTATGGGCGGCATCATCGGCACCGGCATCTTTCGAAATCCTTCGGTCGTCGCGCAAAGCGTGCACGCGGGGTGGGCGGTCATGACGGTGTGGATTGCCGGCGGCGCCGTCGCCGTACTCGGCGCGTTCGTATTCGCCGAGCTCGCCGCGCGGCGGCCAAGCGACGGCGGCCTCTACGCGTACATGCGCGAGGCGTTTCATCCCGTCGTCGCGTTCATGTACGGTTGGACGTTGCTGCTGGCATCGCAAAGCGGCGGCATGGCCGCGGCGGCGCTGACGTTCGCCGGGTACTTTGAGCCGCTCACGGGGTGGAACGTGAATCCGACGCTGCTGGCGTTCATCGTGCTGGCGATCTTCACGATCGTGAATTGCCTGGGCGTACGCCAGGGCAGCAACGTGCAGAATCTCTTCATGGTGCTCAAGATCGCGGCTATCGCGGGACTCATCGGTGTCGGCCTGTTCGCGCACCCTACTGCGGTCGCTGCAGCAGCCGCGCCAAGCATCGGTTCGTCGATGACGCTCTTGGCCGCCATGGCGGTATCGATGATCGCGGTGCTCTTCGCCTACAGCGGATGGCAAACGTCCAGTTTCATGACCGGCGAACTGAAAAATCCGGCGCGCACGCTGCCAATCGGCATGCTGTGGGGCGTTGGCGGCGTCATCGTGCTCTACTTGCTGGTGAACCTCGTCTGCCTGCGCGTGCTGGGGCCGGCCGGACTCATGCATACGGACGCGCCTGCGTCCGAAGTTCTTCGCGCGTTCATGGGCGCACGAGGCGCGCAAATTATCGCCGCGCTCATCGCGCTTTCAACGCTCGGCTTTTTGAGCAATCAGATTCTCACCTCGCCGCGCGTGTATCACGCCATGGCTCAGGACGGGCTGTTCTTCCGGCAAATCGCGTGGCTGCATCCGACCACGCGCGTACCGGTTATCGCTATCGCGCTGCAAGGCGCGTTCGCGATCGCAATTACACTGCTCAAAGGCTACGGACAGATTCTGAACTACGTCATCGGCATCGATTACGTGTTTTTCGCGCTGGCGGCGATCGCCATATTCGTCTTCCGCGCACGCGACCGCCGAGTGGGCCGAGTAGATCCGGCGTTCTGCATTCCGCTGCACCCGTTCACGACCGCGCTGTTCCTCGCGATCACGGTCGGCGTCGTGCTGACGACGTACGTCTCTTCGCCCCAAGGCGCAATGTGGTCGCTGGGGGCACTGCTCAGCGCAGTTCCCATCTACTACCTGTTCCTCGCGCGACCCGCTCGAGGTTTACCCGAGCAAGCGTCCGGGAATCCTTAGATCGGCGCTCGGAGCCGAAAGGGGAGTAGGCCGTTTCATGACTGGAAGCCGTGGGCTGCGCATTGCCGCAGCCGTCGCGGTTGCCGCGCTAACGGGTTGTGCCGCAGCAGCCACGCACAAACATATAGCCACGATCGACACGCCCTGCAGCGCGCGGGCCGTGCAGATCGTCGCGCAAAACGTAGAAGCGATTTCCTCGCGCCGCTACGCGCAAGCTTCGCTCGCCGCTGAAAAGGCGGCGCGCATTTCCCTCGCGTGCGCGTCGACGGAAACCGCGAAGGCGCAGTTCAGCGACCGCTGGCGCGGCGCGAATGCGCTGGTCGTAGCCGCGGAATTGGCGCATCAAGGAGCGCAGCCGCAGCGCGCGAAACGGCTGCTCGCGCAGGGCTATGCCATCATGCACATGCTGCGCCCGCCCGCGCATGTCAGTGAATTGACCTCAACGCTCATTTCGCAAACGCGCGACGGAGCCGAGCGCGACCTGCGCGGCGAGTGGTCGTATTGGTGACGGCCGTTACTGGTAAAACAGCGTAACTTGTCCGTCGCCGCCGATATACACGCCGGTGATTTGATCTATCGTGACGTTTTGACGTAACAGCAGCTTGCGAAGGGTTATCAGCACACCGTCGCTGCCCGTTACCGTCGTGTGATTGAGCGTGTCGCGCAAATCGGAAATCTCCGAGGCGTTCTTGTGCACGGCGGTGTCATACGCCGTCTTTTGCCCGTCGGACATTACGCTTTGCGCGTTGACGAGATGAATTTGACTCGCGTTGAGATCGCCCATCATCGAGCGGAATTTGTCGGATTCGCTCGAGACGTTTTTTACAGCGGCCAAAAGATCGCTGGTGCCGCCCGCGGCATGCGCCGGTAGCGCAAATGCGCCCGTGAGCACGAACATCAAGACCGAAAGCGCCGCTGCTCCATGCCGGTTGGCCATGAGCATTCGCCTCCTGGCTTCCAGTATAGCGCTTTACGCGGGAAGGCGTGAGGAAGACCGGGCGCCTGCTAGATTTGGAAATTGCCGCAGGAAACGGGCTCGCGCGCTCGTCCGTCGACTACGACCGAGTAGCGGCCGCGCTTGATGACGCCGATGTCCAAGCCGGCCGCGCTTGGCATCCCCGAGGCCGGCCGAGCCCCACTGACGCGAGCCCTTTTGCGCGCCGATGTCGACGGTGAGCGCGTCTTGGCTCATCGCGTTGTGCGCTTCGTGCAGGACGTTGATCTGCCGGACGGGGCGGCCGCCGCATGCGGCAAGCATGGCGGCGGCCGTAATGAGAACGACGAGGTGCTTCACGCTCGTCTAGAGCGTGAGATCACCGCAAGAGACGTAGGTCTTGAGATCGTTCGCGCTCTTGTGCACGTTGATGGCGTACTTGCCTTTTTTCAGTTCCGCGACGGTAAGACCGGGAACGTGCGTGAACGACTTGCCGTTGACGACGGGTTTGAGCGGTTTCCACGGTGCCGGATCCATCTTCGAGCAGGTGCCCTTGTGAATGTGCGCGGGCTGCGAGGCGCCCTTGGGCTCTTTGATTTCGATGGAAACGTTCGCGCCGCCCTTGACGTCGGTGACGTTGGCGCTGCCCGCTTCGCCGGAATTGTTTTGCTGGCCCATGTTGATCGCCAGACTGTGTCCCGCGATCTCGTTATGCGCGACGTGCAGCGGGTTCATCTGTTTGACTTGCTGCGAACCCTTGTTTCCGCCGCCCGCTCCGGGATTGTTTCCGGCGTTCTGATTGTTGTTGCCGCCTCCGCCGCCGCACGCGGCCAGCAATACTGCCAAGCCCAGCGCCGCAGCGGCCGAGACAACGTTTGAGTGCTTCATCGATTGCTTGCCTCTTGAAAGAGAAGTGGTCGGGTACGTTCTTGCCCGGTCAGTACACTGACATAAACCCGCAAGCAGCCGGAAAGCCGGTTATTTTACTGCTGGTTGCCTTTTGTGATCACGATCGCGGTCTTATCGCCCTTTTTGCTGATCATGACCATCGTCTGCGTCTCTCCAGCCTTGCCGGTTCCGGTGACGAATTCGGCGACTGAGGAATCGCCTTCATCGACCTTCATCTTCTCGGAGCCTGCCGGCATCTTGCTTTTGTAGAAAGCGTAGACTTTGTCGAAGGGATCCGACGTCGTGAATGACGCCATTTGCGCGGAGCCTTTGGCACCCGTCACGGAAAGCCCGCCTTCGTCTTGCGCGGCGCCCGCGTACACCGGCACACCGAGCGAGGCTACGTCGACGACGTCCTTGCCCATCTTCATCGTGCCTTCGCTGCTATGAACCGTGACGGTCTTTTGGCTCGTATCCGTCGTCACGGTCGTGCCGTTCGACGTATATACCTTCTTGTTGGACGAACATGCAGCCAGCGCGATCGTCAACGCAATCGCCGCAATCAAAACGCGCTTCATGGAAAACCTCCCGGTCGGTTGTTTTACGTCGCTTTTTAACGCGCGGGATGGCAGCCCTTGGTCCTTCCGGCTCATCGTATGCCGCACGCCGCACGACGGGGGCGCGCCTAAAAAGAACCTGCCCCGCGGCGATCCGCGAGGCAGGTTCTTCGTATGTAAGGGACAGATGATTCGCCGAAGCGACTACATCATGTCGTAGCCGCCCATGCCGCCGCCCGGCATCGCGGGCTCTTTCTTCGGCTCGGGCTTGTCGGCAACCAGCGTTTCGGTCGTGAGGATCAGCGCGCCGATCGACGCCGCGTTTTGCAGCGCGGAGCGCGTGACCTTGAACGGCTCGACGATACCGGCTTGGAACATGTCGACGACCTCGCCCGTCATGGCATCGAAGCCCTTCGGAGCGTTTTCCATCTTGACTTTGTTCACTTCGACGGAGCCTTCGAAGCCGGCGTTGTACGCGATCTGGCGAAGGGGCTCTTCGAGCGCCTTGCGCACGATCTCGACGCCGATCTTCTCGTCCTGATGCGTCGCGTGGCCGTTGGTCTGCGGATAGTGGAACTTCTCGATGGCCTTGACCGCGTGGACGAGCGAGGAACCGCCGCCCGGGATCATGCCTTCCTGAACCGCCGCACGCGTCGCGCTGAGCGCGTCTTCGATGCGGTGCTTCTTCTCTTTGAGCTCCGTTTCGGTCGCGGCACCGACTTGGATAACCGCAACGCCGCCGGAGAGTTTGGCAAGACGTTCTTGCAGTTTCTCGCGATCGAAGTCGCTGTCGGTCTCTTCGATCTGCTTTTTGATCATCTCGACGCGGCCCTTGATGTCGGTGTCCTTGCCCGAACCGTCGACGATGGTCGTTTCGTCCTTCGTCACTTTGACGGTCTTGGCGCGGCCAAGCATGTCCGGCGTCACTTTGTCGAGCTTCAGACCGAGCTCTTCGCTCACGACGGTCGCGCCCGTGAGGGTGGCGATGTCCTTGAGCATCTCTTTGCGGCGGTCGCCGAAGCCCGGCGCCTTGACCGCAACGGTCGTGAACGTGCCGCGCAGCTTGTTCACCACGAGCGTCGCGAGCGCTTCGCCTTCGACGTCTTCCGCGATGATGAGCAGCGGCTTCTGGACCTGAACGATCTTCTCGAGCAGCGGCAGGATGTCGGCAATCGCCGAGATCTTGCGCTCGGTCACGAGGATGAACGGATCCGAAAGAACGGCTTCCATGCGCTCGGAGTCGGTGACCATGTACGGCGAAATGTAGCCCTTGTCGAACTGCATGCCTTCTTTGGTTTCGACTTCCGTCTTCATGGACTTGGATTCTTCGACGGTGATGACGCCGTCTTTACCGACCTTCTCCATCGCGTCGGCGATGAGCTGGCCGATTTCTTTGTCGTTGGCGGAGATCGAAGCGACCTGTGCGATCTTCTCTTTGGTGTCGACCTTCTGAACGAAGCGCTCCATCTCGCCGATCGCGATTTCCACGGCCTTTTCGATGCCGCGCTTGATCAGCAGCGGGTTCGAACCGGCGGTCACGTTGCGCAGACCTTCGCGGATAATCGCTTGCGCGAGCACCGTCGCGGTCGTCGTGCCGTCGCCGGCGACGTCGTTGGTCTTTGACGCGACTTCTTTCACGAGCTGTGCGCCCATGTTTTCGAACGCGTTAGAAAGTTCGATTTCTTTAGCGATGGTCACGCCGTCGTTGGTGATGGTCGGCGAACCGAATTTCTTGTCGAGGACGACGTTGCGTCCTTTGGGTCCGAGCGTCACTTTGACGGCGTCGGCCAGCATGTTCGCGCCGCGCTCGAGCGCACGGCGGGCGTTTTCGTCGAATACGAGTTCTTTAGCTGCCATGTTTTTTCAATAACTCCTTAAACGCCAGCCGGAACTTTGTCAACGATGGCCAGGACGTCTTTTTCAGAAATGATGAGGTACTCTTTGCCGTCGACCTTGACTTCGGATCCGGAGTACTTCGAATAGATGATGCGGTCGCCGGGCTTCACGTCCATTGCGACCTTGGTGCCGTTGTCGAGCGTGCGGCCGGAGCCGACCGCACGGACGATACCTTCCTGCGGCTTTTCCTTGGCGGTATCGGGGAGAAAAACGCCGCCGGTCGTCTTGTCAGACTGCTCGACGTGCTCTACGACCACGCGATCGCCCAAAGGCTTGAGATTCACGAAAACCTCCAAAAGTTGTTTGAATCAGGGGTTTGGCACTCTCAGCAATAGAGTGCCAGCCACGAAATCTTAGCAGACTCCGGCGGAGACTGCAAGTTCCTTTGGTCGCCTTGGCCGCTAGGTGCTGAACTGGCCGACGAGCAGCTGCGCGCAGTTATTCGGGCCCGCCGTATTGCGGCTCACGGCTGCTGCGGTCCATAGGGAGAGGCGGTGGGTGAGGGCGCATCGTGATGCTTGAATGGATTCATGCGGTCGATCGTCTTGCCGACGCCGTTGATCGTCTGATGCAGCCAGTACCGGTTTGGCGCCGGAGTCGGTGTGGGCACCCGCACGGATGTGTTGACCTGCGCGGGAGGCGGTGTCGCATTCGCCGGAAGCGGCGTGGCGTCGCTGTACGACCGCGGCATGTCCGAGACGTCGACCGGCGTCGGCTGCGGAGCCGGCGTGGGCTGGGGGGCGCGCGCGACGATGGTTTTCACGCCGCGGCCGGGCGGCGGAACGCGGCGCGCGGGGCGGCGCTCCACGACCGGTGCCGGAGCGGGAGCGGCGGCCTGCGGTGCGGCCGCGGCGAGAGCGGGCGCCGGCTGCGGCCTCGAGCGCCGCGGCGGTATCGAGCGCTGCGGCACGGGGGCTTTGCGCGCAACGTCCCTCGCATCGGCCAGGGCCGGCGCCGGCGTCGCGACCGGCACGGCGGGCTGCGGGGTGAGCAGCACGACCGGGGTGTTCGCATTGGCGCGTGCGGTGCTCAGCACGTGCTCGGCAGCGGCACCCCCGATGAGCAGCGCGATCGCGACAATCGCAAAGACGACGGGCCGCAGTCGCATGGCCTGATAGCCTTCCTCACCCAAACCCACCGTGCGATCGGCCGGGACGTTCGCAATCACACCCTCACAGAACTCCGGCCCGAAAAGCGGAATGGCGCGCAAGTTGCTTTTGAGCGAATGCGCAAATGCCGCTCGCAGCCGATCCTCGCCGCTCAAGTCCGCAAGCGGCAAAAACTCGGAACGATAGCCGTCGTTCATGCGCGGCGCGGAGCTTTCGATGAGCGCGCGAATTTGCTCGCCGCTCAGCGAACGAAGATGCCGTTCCAGAGCTTGGGCGAGGTCAAAGGGATCGGTGCGCGCGAGGATGGTCGCGAAATGCTGGCCGAGCACGTTGTGTCTTTACCCGCGGTGCGCGGGCTACGCGCGTCCAGGCGACGCGCTGCTTGCTCTGACGGCGGCTTATCGTATCCAGTGATGCGTCGCGTTGAGCATCACAAATAGCAAGACCGCAGCTAGTAAAAGCGAGCTGCTCCAGATGACGGCGTCCGCTACGGCGGTCGCATAGTTCCGGCGCATCGTGCTCCAATCCTACAACAAATCGAAGGCAAGCAGGGTTACGGCAACATTAAGTTTGAAGCGTGCGGACATGGCCACCGTGGTTCCCTTGAACTGGGGCCGCATCGTGCTGTCCGGCATCCTCGCCGGCATCGCGGGCGGCATCTGCATCGATCTCTTCATTTACGCGACCAGCTTGCTGCCTGCGCATGCAAGCATCCTTTCTCTGTGGCAATTCATCGCTTCCACGGGATTCGGAAAAGTTGCGTACACGTCGACTTCCTACGCCTGGGCAGGCGTCGTCATGCATTTCTGCGTGAGTATCGGTTGGGGAACCGGTTATGCCTACATGGCGCGCACGAAGCCCGTCATCAATAAACAACCGCTGATCTCGGGCTTTATTTTCGGGCTCATCGTGTATATCGTGATGCAGTTCGTGCTGTTCAGCGTGCAGGCGCTCAAGACACCCGACACCGTAAGCGTCTATATGGGAA
>DASSZL010000149.1:0-7917 GCA_035713505.1 Vulcanimicrobiaceae bacterium
CTGGAGAAGATCGTTCCGCTGCCTATCGTGGATCGCACGATGCTGATTCTGGACGTGTTCGCGCAGCACGCGCGCAGCCGTGAAGGCAAACTGCAAGTCGAACTGGCGCAGCTGCGCTACCGGCAGTCCAACCTCATCGGCGTCGGCGCGGATCTTTCGCGCTTGGGCGGCGGCATCGGCACGCGCGGTCCGGGCGAAACGAAGCTTGAAGTGGATCGCCGCCGGATTCAGCAGCGCATCACCGTGCTCAACCGTCAACTCGAGGAAGTGCGGCGCCAGCGCGCCACGCGGCGCTCCGCCCCGCATCGCGAACCGCTCGTCGCGCTCGTGGGATATACGAACGTCGGCAAATCGTCGCTGCTCAACCGCTTGGCGCGCTCCGATGCGTTCGTCGCCGATCAGCCGTTCGCAACGCTCGATCCGACAATGCGCCGCGTATGGCTTTCCAACGATCACTACGTACGCGTGGTCGACACGGTCGGCTTTATCACCGACTTGCCCAAGGATCTGGTCAATGCGTTCCGCGCGACGCTCGAAGAACTGAACCAGGCCGACTTGCTCGTCCACGTGGTCGACGCGGCAAACGCCGATTGGCCGCGGCAGATGCAAGCGGTGGAAGGCACGCTGCACGATTTGCAGTTGGAAACCAAGCCGCGGCTGCTGGTGTTCAATAAGTGCGACGCGCTCGACGGTGACTTCGCGCATCCGCCGGGCGCATTATGCGTGAGCGCGCGCGCGGGCACCGGCATCGGCGACCTGCGGGCGGCTTTGGAGAAGGTACGAGGTTGAAGCAGCACACGATCGATCGCGAGCATATTGCGAACGCGGCGCAGGTTATTGCGCCGTATATTCGCCGTACGCCCGTCATCGATCTCGACGGCGTCGCGCTCAAACTGGAGTTGCTGCAGCACGCCGGCTCGTTCAAGACGCGCGGCGCATTCGCGAACTTGCTGCTTCGCGAGGTTCCGCAATCCGGCGTCGTGGCCGCATCCGGCGGTAATCACGGTGCCGCCGTCGCGTACGCGGCGATGCGTCTGGGCATGCCGGCGAAAATTTTCGTGCCGAGCATTTCCTCGCCCATGAAAATCGAGCGCATCCACCGGTACGGCGCGCGGCTGGTCGTAGGCGGCGAACGCTACGCAGACGCGCTGGCGGCGAGCCAGGAGTGGATCCTCGAATCCGGAGCGCTGCCGGTGCACGCTTTCGATCAACCGGAAACGCTGCTTGGCCAGGGCACGCTTGCCGCCGAACTCTCTGAGCAGATCCCCGATATCGACACCGTGCTCGTTGCCGTGGGCGGCGGGGGCCTGGCCGGAGGTATCGCGGCATGGTTCGCGGGCAGCGCGAAAGTCGTCGCCGTCGAACCGGAAGGCGCGCCCACCCTCTGGCTTGCTTTGCGCGCGGGGGAGCCCGTCGACGCGCCGGCGGGCAGTATCGCCGCCGACTCGCTTGCTCCGCGGCGCGTCGGCGAGTTGATGTTCCCCATCGCGCAGCGTTATGTCGACCGCGTCGTGCTCGTTTCGGATGACGCAATTCGAGCGGCGCAGCAAGCACTTTGGCACGGCGCGACCATCGTTGCCGAACCGGGAGGCGCCGCCGCGTACGCTGCGCTGCTTTCGGGCGCCTACCAGCCGGAGCCGGAAGAGCGCGTTTGCGTCGTGGTGAGCGGCGGGAATAGCGCGGCCGTTACGCTATAATGCCTGCCATGTCCGCACGCGCGTTTTTTTGCGCCGCGCTCGCGCTGTTGCTCGGCGCGGGCTGCGCCGCCCATTATTCGGATGACGATTTCGTCGCGTCCGCCGCGAAGCTGCGCCCGTCGGTGGTGCTGCTCTCGATGGACGTTCCGCCCGAGCACAAACATGACGCTCCGGATACGGAATACGCGACGGGCACCATCGTCGCGAGCGGCGCGTGGGGGAGCGACATTCTCACGGTCGAGCATGCGATTGAAGGTGCGTGGAATCTGCGTGCGACGGTCGGCAACAAAAACAAATACCCCGCGTCGATTATCGCGAAGGACCCGGATCTCGATATCGCCCTCGTGCGCACCAAACGCGCGAATCTTCCCGCGGCGAAACTGGGCGCGGCGGCCGACGCGCAGCCCGGCCGGATGATCGGCTCGGTCGGCTATCCGATTCCCGATCAGTTCGACGACGAAGGCCTTGGCCTGGCTACGTCTTTGAATTCCGGGCGCGTCTCCTCGCTGCGCCAAGACGCGATCGAAGTCACGCTGCAAATCGTTCCCGGTGAGAGCGGCAGTCCGGTGTTCCTCGCCGACACGGGTGAAATCGTCGGCATGGCGGAGTCGCGGTTCGACGAGGAGCGATCGATCGGATTCGCGCTTCCGATCGACGACGCAAAAACATTCCTACATAAGTACGACGCGCATCACGGCCTTTAGGCCATGTGCGCTTTTTGACGCCTGATCAGCGATCGATCTCCAACCCAGTGAACCGGCGGAATCTCCAGCCAGCGCGCGAGCGCGTTCAGATTCCCGCTGTATGAAGAACGCAGTCGCGAGAATTCCGCCCACGCCGCTTCACGGTCGCGCAAACGATAACCCGCCTTTTCGAGATGGTCGCACGCCTGGTCGAACTCGTGGCGCTCGATGCCGGGCCGGCCGTCCCCAACCTGCGCGAATTTGAAATAGCCGGCGAAATCACCGGTGAGGTGGCGGCCGATATCGTACATGATGCGCGCCTGCCCTGCCGTTTGTGAATTGCGCATGTCCTGCGGATCTACCGTGCTCATGACGAGCGCGGCGGCGTCGAGCAGCGTGCCGACCGTGCCGACCCACGACTCATAATCGTGGCTCGAGCGGAACATCATCAAAATGGGATACGCAAGATGGCTTTCCATGATGCGCGCAGTCCACTCTTGCCCGTCGCGAAATACCTGCGCGAGATCCTCGCGAATCGCGGCGTAACCGTGCACGGCAAGCAACCCGACGCCGCTGGGCGGCACTCCGGCACGCGCGCCGATGGTCACGACGAACGTTTCTCGATCCTGGAACGCGCCGAACACCGCGAAAAGAAATGAGGTCACCACCGCGACTACGCCCAGACCGGAGGACGCGGCGAACAGCGACATGATCCGCGCGAAACCGGTGACCGAGACGATGTCGCCGTACCCGATCGTAAGCAGCGATGCTCCCGCGTAGTACACGCACGCGCCGAACGTGAGATCGTGCGGACGGAGCTGGTCTCGAATGCCGTAAAAGAACAGGCCCCAGCCCAGGATCAGCATCGCGACCCACACGACGAGCACGAGGATCAGGTGAAATGGCGCGAAGGTGCCCAGGAAATCCTCGCGTCTGCGTTCGTCGCTGCGATAGAGACGGTAGGCGATGCGCGGCCAAAGAAGCCAAAGATTGCGCATCAGGTAGCGGCTGACGCGCAGCGTCGTATTCTCGGCGCGCGGGACGATGACGCCTTGAAAGACGTCGCGCAGCGCGACTGCGACGATGAAGAGCCCGCCGGCGATTGCGGCCGGGTTCAGGGCGTCGGCGTTTCCGCGGGGATCGGCGTCGGCGGACCGGGCGAGGGCGTCGGCGTGGGCGGCGGAGGCGCCGTCGGACCGCCGGTCAGCGGCATGATGCGCAAAAAGCCGATGTTGGCCGTCTCATTCTGGTGCACCATTGCGGTCACGCTGTTGCGTTTGTAGCCGGGCGCGCTCGCCGTTACTTCCTGATGACCGATCGGGATGTTCGAGAGCGTGAAAGCGCCGTTGGGATCCGACGTCGCCGTGAAAAGCGAGCCGACTGAAACCAGGACCCCGCTGACGGGCCGGTTATTGGTGGCGTCGAGAATGCGCCCCACGATGGTGCCGTACTGCTGCACGCCGACGGCATTGGGATTGCTGCACCCGCCTCCGTTCGCGCCGAGGCTCAGCAAGAAGACGAACCCGAGAACCCACAATTTTCGCATGGTTATTCCTTCGCGATAAACGTCCGCGCTACCGGCGGCGTTCCGTGCCACCTTTGTAGCACCCTTGCGCTAGCCAGCGCGGGTAGGTGTTCCGTATCGCTTGTGAAAAATTTCACAAGCAATGACTCCCTATGGTCCCGTAGCGATTTTCGTGGCCGTTGCCTTCGTGGCCGCGCTCGGCTTCAGCCTGTTGCCAGGACTCCTGGCGCAGCGCAAGCCCAATCCGGAAAAGGAACAGGCCTACGAGTGCGGCGTCGAGCCGACCTCGAGTGTGGCCGGCCGTTTTCCCGTGAAATTTTATCTCATCGCCATGCTGTTCGTCGTGCTCGACGTTGAGGCGGCTTCCTTTTATCCTTGGGCGGTCCAGATGCACGCGCTGCGTTTGTTCGGGCTGCTCGAGATGATCGTGTTCGTCGTGGTCCTCGCGATTGGCTACGCCTATGTGTGGAAAAAGCGAGGCTTCGAATGGAAATAAGCCCAGGCCAATTTTTGCTGGCCAAGCTCGATGACGTGGCTCGCTGGGCGCAGAGCTCCAGCGTGTGGCCGCTTACCATGGGGTTGGCTTGCTGCGCGATCGAGATGATGACGGTCACGTCGTCGGAGTACGATATCGCGCGTCTGGGATCCGAAGTGTTCCGTCCCTCGCCGCGCCAGGCCGATCTCATGATCGTTTCAGGCCGCGTCGCGCAGAAGATGGCGCCCGTCGTCAAGCGCCTCTACGATCAGATGGCCGATCCGAAATGGGTCATCTCGATGGGCGCGTGCGCCAGTTCCGGCGGCGTCTTCGATAATTACGCCATCGTGCAGGGTGTCGACACGATTATTCCCGTGGACGTGTACGTCCCGGGTTGCCCGCCCACGCCCGACGGTTTGCTCTACGCCGTCAACCTGATTCAGCAGCAGATCCGTGAAGGCGGCCGCGGCGGCCTTCTGGCCCGAGCCTAAAAACAAAGCGAGTAACGTTTTATTATGCCGAGTACGCAATCACCGCCGCTTCTCGGCGGCGCGATTGACCCGACCGCCGTGCGCCCGCAAATCGATGACGCGATCATCGAACGCGTCGACCCGTCGCGCGTTCACGATCGCCTGGCCGAGCTCAAAGCGGAAGGCTATACCATGCTGCTGGATGTCGGCGGCGTGGACTATCCGCAGCGCACGCCGCGCTTCGACGTCGTCTATCATTTGTTGAAGATGCCGCTGCGCACGAGCAGCGTCGCGGAAGTGGGCACACCGCAGCGCTTGCGTCTGCTTTGCGGCGTACCAGCCGAAAAAACGACGCTGCCGACCGCGAGCGATCTGTGGAAGTCAGCGGATTGGGCCGAGCGCGAGATATACGATCTCTTCGGCATCACGTTCGACGGCCACCCGGACATGCGCCGCATCCAAATGCCGAACGACTGGGAAGGCCATCCGCTGCGCAAGGATTACCCGATGCGCGGACCCGCGCGCGAACGTTCGCCGCGTCCGGCGTTTGCTTTGAAAACCAACGTTCAGGCCGGCACGCCGCCGTCGGGACGCACGCTCGAAGCGCTCCAAAAGCAAATCGCCAAAGCGCGCGGAGAGGACGGCAAAGCGTGAGTATCAGCGCAACACCGCTCACGCCCGAAGTCGTTTCGCAAGACGGCAATGCCATGGTGCTCTCCATGGGGCCGCAGCATCCGTCGACGCACGGCGTGCTGCAGATCATGCTGGAGATCGAAGGCGAGAACATCGTGAAAGCGGAGCCCGAGATCGGCTATCTGCACACGGGTATCGAAAAGAATTGCGAAGGGCAATTCTGGTCCACCGCGCAGACCAACGTCGAGCGCATGGACTATCTGGCGCCCAGCAACAACGCGTTCTGTTACGCGCTGGCCGTTGAGAAACTGCTCGGAATCACGAACGATATTCCGGAGCGTGCGCAGTTGATTCGCGTGCTCAACGCCGAACTCACGCGCATTGCCTCGCACTGCGTGTGGCTCGGGACCGGCGGCATCGACCTGGGCGCGCTCTCGGTCTTTTTCTACACGTTCGACCTGCGCGAAAATATTTTGGATCTGCAAGAAGCCGCCGGCGGCGCGCGCATGCACCCGAACTACATTCGCGTGGGCGGCGTGAACGGCGACTTGCCGGACGGCTATCTCGAACGCCTGGATACGCTCATCGAAAAATTTCCCGGCCGCATGCGTGATTTGCGCGCGCTGCTCCAAGGCAACCCGATTCTGCGCGATCGCATGATCGACGTGGGCATCATGACGCCCGAAGAGGCGGTGCAGTGGAATGTTACGGGCCCCAGCCTGCGTGCGAGCGGCGTCGCGTATGACGTGCGCAAAGCCTACCCGTATTCGGGCTACGAGACCTATCAGTTCGACGTGCCCACGCGTGAGGACGGCGACTCGTTCGCGCGGTTCCTCGTGCGTTTGGACGAAATGGAAGAATCCTGGCGCATCATCAAGCAGTGCCGCGATCGGCTGAAGAAGACGAGCGGCCCCGTGATGATCGACGACACGAAAGTCGCGCCGCCGCCCAAAGAAACGATCGCGCTCTCGATGGAAGCCCTCATCCATCACTTCAAGTACATGACCGAAGGTTTTCGCGTTCCGCCGGGCGACGTCTATCAGGCGACGGAAAGCCCGCGCGGCGAACTCGCGTACTACATCGTCTCGGACGGCGGCAACCGTCCGTATCGCGTGCGCACGCGTCCGCCCTCGATGTACAACCTGCAGGCGATCAAAGGGATGGCGCCCGGCAACCTCATCGCGGACCTGGTCGTGATGATTGGTTCGCTCGATCCGGTGTTCGGCGAGGTGGATCGATGAGCACGGGCACTCAGGACTTCCCGGCGCTGCTGGAACGGCTGCGCCCGCAATGCGAGGAGATCATCGGACGCTACGAGCATTCGCGCTCGGCGCTGCTGCCGCTGATTCATCTCTTCCAAGAGCACGAAGGCTACGCGAGCCCGCAGGCGCAGCGTGCCGTGGCCGACATGCTCAAACTCACGCCCGCGGTCGTCGAATCGACGGTGTCGTTCTACACGCTGTTCTTCCGCAAGCCGGTCGGCAAGTACATGCTGCAGGTCTGCCGGGGGCTGGCGTGTTCGATCAACGGCGCGGAAGACATCATGGCGTATTTCCGTCAAAAACTCGGCATCGGCCATCTGCAGACCACCGAAGACGGGCTGTTCTCGTACGAAGAAGTCGAGTGCCTAGCCGCATGCGACCGCGCGACGTGCATGCAAGTGAATCTCGATTTTGTGTACGACCTCACCCCGCAGATGATCGACGAGATGATCGAGGCGATGCGCGCCGGCTCGTACGAGGCCGCGCCGATGGCGCAGACCGAGGCGCCGGGCCGCACGTGGAAAGTCTTGCAGGACGGCCAAATTTCGCACGGCGGCAAATCGATCGGCGCGATCGACCAGCCCAATCCGAACAACGGCTCGGGCGTCGACAAAGACGGCGTCATCATGATCGATCGCATTCTCGCGCAGCAAGGGCGCTTTCAAGGACGCACCAAGGAGCGGCTCGCGAATATCGAGCCCGGCATCACGACGGTGCTCGAACACGAGGATCTGCAGTAATGCCGGTAACCAAAGTGCTCACCGCCGGGATCGGCGAGGCGAATCTGCGCGACATCGACGTGTATCGCCAGCGCGGCGGCTACAAGCAGCTCGAACGCGCGTTCAAGACGATGAAGCCTGCCGACGTGCTGGAGGCTGCCGATAAGTCCGGTTTGCGCGGACGCGGCGGCGCCGGTTTCCCGACGGGGCGCAAGTGGTCGTTCCTGCCGTCGAACGATAAACCGCGATATCTCGTGTGCAACTGCGATGAGGCCGAACCCGGCACGTTCAAAGATCACATGCTGCTCGAAGAAGCGCCGCACCTCGTGCTGGAAGGCATCTTGTTGGGCGCCTACGGTATCGGCTCGCACCACGCCTACATCTACATACGCGGCGAGTTCAAACGCGGCGCGGAGATCTTCAATCAAACGATTGAAGCGGCGCGCAAAGCCG
>DASSZL010000150.1:0-8351 GCA_035713505.1 Vulcanimicrobiaceae bacterium
CGTCGTCGTCGGCGGCGGCGATTCCGCGATGGAAGAAGCGCTGTTCCTCACGCGCTTCGGCTACAAAGTCACGGTCATCCACCGGCGCGAAGGACTGCGCGCGAGCAAAATCATGGCCGATCGCGCGCTGGCGCATCCAAAGATCGATTTTATATGGAACACGGTGGTGGAAGAAGCCCTCGGCGAGAACACGCTGAGCGCGCTGCGGCTGCTCAATATCGTCGACGGCAGCCGCTACGAATTCGAGGCCGACGCGCTTTTTATCGCGATCGGACACGATCCGAATACCGCAATCTTCCGCGGCCACCTCGACTTGGACAAAGCCGGGTACATTGAGTCTGCGGATGGAACTTCCACGAACGTCGAAGGCGTTTTCGTGGCGGGGGATGTGTACGACATCCGCTACAAGCAAGCGATCACGGCGGCCGGTTCCGGATGTAAGGCCGCAATGGACGCGGAAAAATATCTCGAAGCCCTGGACTTCCCCATCGAGGAAGTCATCGCATAGGAGTAGGCTCACACACGATGTCCGGTTTGCGTTTCGCCGTTTCGCTGCTCTGCGCGCTTGCGTGCGCGGGGGCGCTCGCATTTGCCGACGGCAACACCGGAATCGTGTACGTGCACGTCATGGACGCCAAAACCGGTAAGCCGTCATCAGGATGGACGGTGCAAGTCACGGGGCGCGACGGCGATTCCCAAGCGCTTACGGGCGGCAGCGGCCAAGCGACGTTTCTTTCCGTCGCGCCGGGGCTCGCGCGCATCGACGTGCTGCAGCGCGGCGCGCTCGGGGCATGCCCCGCGATCGTCGCCGTCAACGCCAATCAGCGGACCATCGTGAACGTGCACGTCAAAATTTCGCGCGGACGTGCGCCCATGCACGACTGCATTCCCGCGCACGCGCAGATGGTTGTGCGTCCGGGCGTTACGTCCGACGTGTACGATATCTACTGAAAACGCAGCTCGTACACGTAGTCGCGCTCCTGCGTGCCCACCCGCGTGAACCCCATCGACTCCGCTAACCGGTACGACGGTTCGTTGCGCGGGTCCATCTCCGCGACGAAACGATCGATGTGATGCTGCTTATGCGCGCAGGCGATAATCGCTTGCGTGGCTTCCCGCGCGTAGCCTTTACGCTGGAACCGCGGATAGATGCCGTAGGCGACAAGCGCGTAGCGTTCTCGCGGGACCACTGTGGCCTGCACGCCGCCTACGACCAGGCCCGATGAACGCTCGCGGCACATCCAGTTGAGCCAAATCTGATCGCCGCAAGCCGAGCCGCGTTCCCAATTTTCATAGCGACGGCGTAAGGCGTCCACCGTCGGCGGCCGCTGGTCCTCAAAGTAGCGCCACATGCGCTCGTCGTCAATTTGCGGCCAAACCTCGTCCGCGTGCTGCGGCCGCACGGCTTCCAAATCGAGCCGCTCAGTATGTATCTGCGGTGTGCCGCTCACGCGAGAAGATTTGCCAGCGCGCCGTCCAGCGCGGGGAATTTGAACGCGTAGCCTTCGGCTTGCGCGCGTGCCGGCAGCACGCGTTGGCCGTCGAGCACGAGCGTCGCGCCTTCGCCGAGCATGAATTTCAGCACGAACGGCGGCGCGGGAATCGCCGATGGTTTATGCAGTGCGCGTCCGAGCATATCGGAGAACTCCGCGTTGCGTACCGGATTCGGCGCGGAGGCATTGATCGCGCCGCCGATGCGATCGAGCGCAAGCAAGTAGATGCCGACCGCGTCATCGATGTGAATCCACGAGTACCACTGCTTTCCGCTGCCGACGCGGCCGCCCGTTCCGGATTTGAAGACCGGCAGCAGCTTCTGCAGCGCTCCGCCGTCGGACGAGAGTACCAGACCCGCGCGCACGCATGCAACACGCATGCCGTACGTCTTGCCGAACTCCGCGACGCGTTCCCATTCCACGCACACCTTTGCGAGAAAATCGTTGCCCGGCGGGTCCGCTTCCGTGAACGTCGCGGTTTCACTGGTGCCGTAGTAGCCGATCGCCGATGCGGAAACATAGACCGCCGGTTTGGAGTCGAGCCGCGACAGCGCTTCAAAAAATGCTTTCGGCGCCGCCGTGCGGCTTTGCAGAATCTCCGCCTTTACCCGGTCGTTCCAACGCTGCGCGAGCGTCTCGCCGGACAGATTGATGAACGCATCGCAGTGTGCGGCTTTCTCTGCCGCTTGCCCGGGATCGCGCAGCGAGGTCTCGACGACCTCGTCGCCCCGCGCGTGCAGTGCAGCGCACAAGTGCTTGCCGATGAAGCCGCTCGCGCCGCTCACGCAGATTCGCATGGCGTGGTATTGCTGGCTGTAGTCGCGTTACGCCTTCTTGCCTGACGAGCTCAGAAGCGGGATATGGAAAGCACGGCCGCTGCTCCGGCGAGCATGAAGCCGCCTGCAGCCGCGGTTCTCGAGGATGCGCAGTTGATTCGTCTACCCACGCGCCGGGAAAACATGCCGCATGAATCAGCGAAATACGGCATTCTCGCTTTTTGCCGCTGGTGCAGCAGCGGGACTGACGCTCACCTACATGACGCGCAGCACTCGTGCGCGCCTGCGCAAACCCATCGCACTAGCGATGACGATGGTGGTTCCGCGCGAGAGCGTGGAGCGATTCATCGAGTCGCGCGAGCGCATGCTCATTGCGCTCGGATCCAAGCGGCGGTTCAATCAAATCGATCGCCTGGAGGTGCATGATGCGCCGGGGAACCGCGGCACGGAAATATATCTGGCGATGCGCGGCGCCGGCAAGTATGAAATAAAAGAGGTCTTGCGGCGTGTCAAAGCGCTGCTGGAAGCCGGCGAGATTCCGACCGGAAGGCGGTATGCATCATGAGAGCGGTGGTGTGGAACGGCCCGCACGACGTTCGCGTCGAGCGCGTCAAAGATCCCGAGATTCTCAACCCGCAGGACGCGATCGTTCGCGTGACCGCGACGGCGATCTGCGGATCGGACATGCATCTCTACAACGGCTTCATGCCGACGATGAAACCGGGGGACATCCTCGGCCACGAATTCATGGGCATCATCGAAGAAACGGGCCCCGAAGTGCGCAAGGTGCGCGCCGGCGATCGCGTTGCCGTGCCGTTCAATATCGCGTGCGGCGCGTGTGAGCCGTGCCTGCGCGAGCAATGGGCGCTTTGTGATAACACCAATCCGAATGCGGAGATCGCGGAACGGCTGTACGGCTATTCGGCCGCCGGGCTCTTCGGGTACTCGCATATGTTCGGCGGCTACTCCGGCGGACAAGCGGAATACGTGCGCGTGCCTTTCGCCGATGTGGGCTGTTTGCCGATACCGGAGGGTGTAGACGACGAGCGCGCGCTTTTCCTGACGGACATTTTCCCGACCGGCTACATGGCCGCCGAGAATTGCGACATCAAGAGCGGCGACATTATCGCGGTGTGGGGATGCGGTCCGGTCGGTCAATTCGCGATTCGCAGCGCGTACTTGCTCGGCGCGGAACGCGTCATCGCCATCGATCGCATTCCGGAACGCCTGGAAATGGCGCGTGCAGGCGGCGCGCAGACGGTTCATTTCGACGAAGTGAACGTGTTGGACGCACTATTCGAGATGACGGGCGGGCGCGGCTCCGATGCATGCATCGACTGTGTCGGCATGGAGGCACATGGGCGCACGCCTGACGCAGTCATCGACAAGGTCAAACAATCGGCGCGCTTGGAACTGGACCGCGCGCACGTGCTGCGCTTGGCGATACAAGCATGCGGGAAAGGCGGCACACTTTCCGTGCCCGGGGTGTACGGCGGCTTCATCGACAAGATGCCGTTCGGCGCGGTCTTCGAAAAAGGGCTCCAACTGCGTACCGGCCAGACGCATACACACCGCTACATGCGCCCGTTGCTCGAACGCATTCGCCGCGGCGAGGTCGATCCGTCGTTTATCATTACGCATCACGGCACGCTGGATGACGCGCCGAAGTACTTCGACCTCATGGCCAAACACGAGGACAACTTCGTCAAATCGTTCCTGCGGCCGCAGGCGTTCACGCAAGGCGAGGTCTCGCACTACGGGCGCGAGCGCCAGGAGTTGACGCAAGGCCGCCGGTAACTCCAGCCTATGCGCTTTACCAAGCCGCAGCTGCGCGGACTGCTCGCAATGGCGTTCGCGCACGGGACCAGCGATTTTTATTCGGGGATGGTGCCGCTGCTGATCTTTACGATCGTCAGCGCGCACCGTCTTTCCCCGCTGTATCAGGGCGCCATCGGTTTCTTGTGGTATCTGACCAGTTCGGTCGTGCAGCCGCTCTTCGGCGCGTATTCGGATCGCGCGGGCCGCTGGTGGTTCTTGCCGGCGTCCGTCGGCGTTACGGCGGTTGCGGTCGCGTTCATCGGTCTCTCACCGGGCATCGGTGTATTGGCAGCACTGGTCATCGTCGGCGGCTTGGGTTCCGCCGTGATGCACCCGGAAGCCGGGAAATATGCCGCGCTACTGAGCGGCGCGCGTAAATCCAGCGGCATTTCCATCTTTCAGATCGGCGGCGCCGTCGGCTACGCGTTCGGACCGGTCGTTATTGCATACATTCTGCAGCACTCCGGGACCCACGGTTCCCTCTGGATGATCGCGCCCGGTGTAGCAGGCGTCGCGGTACTGTTCGTACTGATGCGCGGGCTCGACGCGCATGCACAGCGTGCGCAAGAAGCGCATCGCGCGACGCTGCCTCCAAGCGGCTACGTGGATCGCACGGGCGTCGGGCTGCTGGTTTTAGGCACCGCGCTCAAATATTTGGTCGGCGCGTCGTTCATGACGTATCTGCCGAATCTCATCGTCTCGCGCGGCGGTTCCATCGCGCAGGCCGGTGTCGTGGTTACAGCGTTTCTGGCGGTCGGCGTGATCGGCTTGTATCTCGGTGGCCGGCTGGGCGATCGCTACGGCGCGCTGCCGATTGCCGTTGCTAGCTTCATTGCGACCGCGCCGGTACTCTATGGCTTCTTCGCATTCGGCGGAGTGGTGAGCCTGGGCTTTTTATTGCTCGCGGGTGTGCTGCTCAACGTGCAGAGCGCGCCGAGCGTTGCCATCGTACAGCGCATGCTTCCGCGCAACCTCGGCATGGCGCTGGGTTTAATGAACGGCGTTGCTTTCGGCGCGGGCTCGGCGCTCGTAACGCTGGTGGGCTTCGGCGTTGCCCGCATCGGCGCGTCCGGCGCTCTGCTCGAAGTCAGCGCGCTCCCGCTCGCGTGCGCGATAACGTTTTGGCTTGCGGGCCGGCGTTTGAACGACACGCGTTTTACGAGCGTTTCAAAAAGCGTTGTCGTTTCGTGATTCATCCACCGGGGCATCTAGTCTTCGCTTAACCCGACCCGCGCCATGCAAAGAATGCTTCTTAAGGATGCGTTACCAAATCGATACTAAGCACCACGGCTACTCAAGATAAAAGTTACATCTCCCGCGGTTGGCCGCGAACATGCTTAGGTCAGCGCTCGAAGTATCTCCACCGCGTGCGCGCCGAGTTGCTGTTCGTACACTTTGGGGTGCGTTAGGTAGAATAGCCCCATGATGCGCAGCGCGAATGTGTGGGCGCGCGGCATTGTCAGAGCCGAAAAGCCTTTTCGAGCGCGCTGAGCCAGTTCATGCGCTCGTTCGCGGAATGCCTCGAATGAGGGGTAGCAATCGATCCAGTTGAGTTCGGCATGGTCGCGGTCTTCTTGCTGGTCGATGAATGAGTCGAGCAAGACGTGGAGGGCGGAAAACGCCGGAAAATACGCTTCGTACGTTTCTTTCAGTCGCTCGAACTCGCTGCAAAAGGCCGCGTAGAGCGGGCCGTACACTTGGAACTGCGAGCCGCACGCGGCGGCGAATTCCCACCACGACAGGTCGCCAAAACGAGCGCCTTCGCGTGCGTGCCATTCTTTGCAGGCGGCTTGCCGTTCGCCATCCGGCAAATGTTTGTAGGTTTGCGTGTCCGCATACAGCTGCGCCGCCTCGGTGAAATACGGAATGAGCAGCTCGTAGTCGCCCAGGCGCAGCAGCGCGCGGCGCACGCGCCGAACCAGCGATGTGAGGTAATCGCCGTCGTCCCCAGGCGGCCCGTGCAGATAGTATTCGTGCAGCGGCTGTGACGGGTCGAGCGCATCGGAAAGTGCCAGATGCAGCTGCCGGAAGGCTTGCGGCGTGGTGAGCGGATGCCGGTCGCACAAGCCGTCGAGAAAATCGTAGATCGCTTCGAGCGGTGCGACGATCTCGATGTAGTGTTCGCGGGCCGGCGTCGGCAGCAGCGTTGCGAGGATGCATGCGCCGGCCACATGGTACGACTTGGCGCGCAAGCCGAACTGCGCTTGCGAACGCAATTCGCGATCGGGAATGCGTTCGGACAAATGTTCGAGACGTCCCAACGCTCGCTTCGCAAGCGGCACGACGTGCACCAGAAACCGCCGCAATTCGAGCGCGTCGTCCATTCCGCCCCCCATGAGGAACGCGAGGCGGCGCGGGCTAAAGACTACGCGGCGGATAGCCCAGCGTATTTCGTTTTGGAGCAACAGCGCGGTTCCTAAATGCCGCCCGCGAAGCGGCCGCGATTGAGCGTCCCGCGCGGATCGAACTGCGCCTTGAGGGCGCGCATCTTCGTGACTCCCGGCGGATCGGCGCCCCAGGCGCTGAGCGATTCACGAATCGGCGCATCGCCCGCGGCAATTACGCTGCTCGGGCAGAGCGTGCGAATCTCGTCGTCGCAGGTTTCAATCTTTTCCGCGAACGCGCGGCTATCGCGCTCGCTCACGCGCACAAACACGTCGCCGTTCATGATATCGACGAGTACGTCGGTAAAGAGTTCTCGCCGGTTGACGGTATCGCGCAGCGCCGTCGCGGTCTGCACTGCATCGCCCGGCAGGCCCAACGCGCGGTACGTTATCGATCGCTCGCCCACGTTGGAGATCGACGCGTCGAGCACGCGTTCGAACGACTCCCACGCGCCCGCATCGAGAATAACGGTTTCCGGAACGCCCGCGCGGCCGAGCGCCGAACGAAGATCGCGCGTCGCGCGATCGACGAGCGCTTCCGAACCTTCGAGCAAAATGAATATCCGGCCGTCAACGCCGTCTTCGCCGTCGATGCTCTTACGGAACCCTTCGATGCAGAACGCCGCAGCGGGCGGAATCGCCGATGCCGCCACCTGCGCCGCAGCACGCGCACGCGTGTTTTCCGGAAGCTTGGCGATGAGTGCGCGCCGGCGTTTGGGCTCCGCCAGGGTCTTGAAGTTGAGTTGCATGATGACGCCCAGCGTTCCGAACGAGCCGATGTATACTTTGCTCATGTCGTAGCCGCTGACGTTCTTCACAACCATCCCGCCCGCGCTGGCCAGCGTGCCGTCGGCGAGAACGACTTGCGAGCCGATGACCAGATCGCGCGCGCGCCCGTACAGATGCCGGCGCGGTCCCAGCCACCCCGAAGCCAGTGCACCGCCGACGGTCGCTTTGCGACGCTGCGGTACGTCGATTGGAATGAACTGTCCGCGCTTTGCCAGCAAACCCGCGAGATCCGCGACGCGGATGCCGCTTTGCGTCGAGCACGTCAAGTCGTGGTAATCGTGCCGGAGTAAGTCGGCGAGGCCGGTCGTGGTCACCACGACGTCCGCGCGTGCGGGCAGCGCGCCGAATCCGCGCAGCGTGTTGCCGCCTTGAATTTCCACGGTTTGGCCGTTACGATCGCACTCGGCGAGCGTGTGCCGCAGTTCGTCCAGGGTCATCGCACCTCGCCGCAACCCGCGCCGGCGGGAAAAATCTTTTCGGGATTGAGCATGCGGCGCGGATCGAACACCTCGCGAACGCGTGCCATCGTCGCCAAATCGTCCGTTGTGAAAATGCGCGTGAGCGAACCGCGTTTTTCATACCCGATGCCGTGCTCGCCGCTGATCGTGCCGCCCAGGTCGACCGCCGCCTGCAAAATCTCGTTACCGGCTTCGATGACGGCCGCGGCTTCTTTCTGATTGCTGCGATCGTACATCAGCAGCGGGTGCAGATTGCCGTCACCGGCGTGAAAGACGTTCGCGACTTTGATGCCGCGCGAATCGCACGCGGTTTCCACCGCGGAAAGGGCCTGCGGCAGTTTCGTGCGCGGCACGACCACGTCCTGAAGATAATAATTGGGCGCAACGCGTCCGGCGGCGCCGAATGCGCCCTTGCGGCCCGCCCACAGCGCGTCGCGTTCGGCTTGCGAGCGCGCCGCTCGCCATGAGGTGGCGCCGACGCTGCGCGCGATGCGTTCGATCTCGGCCTCGTACAATTGCAGGTCGTCTTCGAAACCCGCGCTTTCGACCAGCAGCACGGCACCCGCGTCGGTGGGATAACCGGAGTGAAATGCCGCTTCGATGAGCTCGAGCGCGAGATGATCCATCATTTCG
>DASSZL010000151.1:0-7305 GCA_035713505.1 Vulcanimicrobiaceae bacterium
CACGAACGTCGACCTCGCGGCCAATCTTATGGAAGCGCGGGAACGCGGGGTGACGCTGTTCGGACCGCCGCCGCAGGTTATGTTCGGGCCGGTACCGTGGCATGCGTACATCAATGCGCTGGAAGCGGATTTCAACTGGGCACGTCCATTCGTTACCGAAATGCCGGTGTACGCGGTGCTGAGCGCATGCCGGATCCTTCACGGGGCGACTTCACGTTCGCTCACCGTTCTTAACAAGGATGAAGCGGCAACGTGGGCCTTGGAAACCGTCCCCCGGATGTATCACTCGATCGTCAACGATGCCTTGCAGCTCTACCGCGGAACCAAATCCATCGACGACGTCGTCCTGGTCGAGCGCGACATCATCGCGTTTCGTGAATACGTGCGCGAGCGGTCCGCTCCGGCATTCGCGCGCGCGTCGGATACCGGCGAAGACGAGGAATGAGCAAGGCGCGGCTCCGGCGCATGCTGCTCGACTGGTACAGGCAGCATGGGCGTTCGCACCTGCCTTGGCGCATGACGCGCGATCCGTATCGCATCCTGGTGAGCGAATTCATGCTGCAGCAAACGCAAGTCGATCGGGTTCTGCCGAAATACCAAGCGTTCGTCGAGCGGTTTCCGGACGCCGGCGCGTTGGCGGCGGCAAGTACGGCGGACGTGCTGCGCATGTGGAAAGGCTTGGGCTATAACTCTCGCGCCGTCCGCCTCAAACAGATAGCACAGACGCTCGTGGATCGGTTCGGCGGCGTGATGCCCGGTGACGAACAAACGCTTCGCACGCTGCACGGCATTGGGCCGTACACGGTCGCAGCCGTGCGCGCATTCGCCTTCGACTGCGACGATGCGGCGCTCGACACCAATGTGCGCCGCGTGACGCATCGGGTGCTGCATGGCCTCGAACATCCGCCGGCCGTGCCCGCCGCGCAGCTCGATGCGGACGCCCGCGGCCTCGTACCCAGAGGACGCGGGCATGATTGGAACTCGGCGATGATGGATTTGGGCGCGGCGATCTGTACGGCGCGAGCGCCGAAATGTTTGATCTGCCCGCTGCAGACGGTGTGCGCGGCCGCGCCAATCGACGGCGCGCAGTTGGACGCCGCTCGCGGAGCGCATTCGCGCAAACGCTCACCGCAAGAAGCGATCCCATTCGAGCGGACCACGCGTTACGCGCGCGGACGCATCATCGATTGCCTGCGCGACTTGCCGCCCGGAAAACGGATATCGCTGCTGGACCTGCACGCCGACGTGACCAGCCGCATCGGCCGCACCGCCGAAGAATTGGAGCGTCTCGTACAGGCGCTGGAGCGGGACGGCTTGATTACCACGCGCGGGAACGCCGTCGCGCTCCAAGAATAGAGCGCAGCAGATGCCGAAGATTCCGTTCCCGCTTCGCAAGGTCGCCAAAGACGTCGCCGGCAAGCAACTGGAAATTCTCGAACGCACGTACCCGCATGCCGAAACGGCGCTGGAGTATTCCAATCCGTTCGAGCTGATCATCGCCGTCATACTTTCGGCGCAGTGCACCGACGCGCGCGTGAACATGACGACGCCCGCGCTGTTCAAGAAATATCCCACTGCGGAGAAACTGGCCAAGGCCAAGCAAGAAGATGTCGAGCGCATTATCAAGTCGTGCGGATTCTTCCGAACCAAGGCTCGCAACATCATCAATTGCGCGCGCGAACTGGTGGAAAAACACGGCGGCCGGGTGCCGCGCGAACGCGAGCAGCTCGAAGCGCTGGCGGGCGTCGGCCGCAAAACGGCCGGCGTCGTCATGTCCGTCGCTTTTGAAGAAGCGGCGATCGCGGTGGATACGCACGTTTTTCGCGTAGCGCACCGCCTCGGGCTCACGCTCGGCAAGACGCCGCGCGATGTGGAAAACGATCTCGAGGCGATTGTGCCGCGTCCGAAATGGCGTCACGCCCACCATTGGCTGATTCTGCACGGCCGCGCGATCTGCAAGGCGCCCACGCCTCTGTGTTCGCAGTGCCCGGTGAACGATCTCTGCCCGACGCCGAAGATTATCGCTAAAAGCTTAGGGGCCCGGGCCCGCTCAAGTGCGGCGGGCGCGGCAACTCCGCGTCCTGCGCGATCCGCTTCACCAAAGAAGAAGGCGTAAGGGCCTCTCCGTATCCGGCTTCCGTCGAAATCTTGGAGAGATTGATGAGCGACGGAATTTGCGCATCCGGATCGAATTGCCATTCACCCTCGAGGTCGAGGCCCTGCACGCGCACGAGTTGATGCACCTCGTCCAAATCGAGGCTGACGCGCTTTTCGCCGAAGCGCAGCCGAAGCCGCGGCGGCTTTTCCAGGCGCACGAACTTCACGCCGTTACGCTCGCCTAAAATCGAATTGAGGCGCTTCACACTCATCTGCAGCTGCGCGCCGAACTCGGCGAATGCGGACTCGGCATCCTCGAAGGCGACCGGCTGGTTCGTGTCCGCATCGATGGCGCGATCGATTTCCTTGCGGGCTCGAATTCGCATGGCCGCGGCTACGATTGGATTCTGCTGGGTGAATTCTTCGTCGAACGGATCGGGCATTTCACGCAAGTATTCGCGAGGCAGGGCGGTGAACTCCGCTCGCGGATGGATAAGAACGAATTGCCCGTTCCCGGGTTCAAAGTCGTCGTGGATACGCCGGGCTGGCGCAAGGTCAAGCCGCGCGTGCCGGATACGCCGCAGCGGCGCAAACTCGAGCGCCAGCGCAGCATCCGCGAGCTGGTATTCGGCGTCCAGGACGGCATCTTGACCACGCTCGGCATTGCGACGGGTGTCGGAGAAGCGGAAGGCAAGCACTGGTTCGTTATCATCAGCGGCCTGCTGGCGCTCATCTCCGGTGCGCTCTCGATGGGCGTCGGCGAGTACCTGGGTTCAAAAGCCGAACGCGAAGTCGTGCAAGCGGCGATCGAAATGGAGCGCTCGGAAATGGAAGCGCATCCGCAGGACGAGTTTGCGGAGCAAGTTGCTTACTACAAACTCAAAGGCTTCAGCGCCGAAGAGGCGCACATGATCGTCCAGCGGCTCGCGCAGAATCCGGAGATCTATTTGCACGAAATGATGCGTGACGAATTCGGGATCGACGTGCGCATCGCCGAGAAGCAGAGTTTACGCGGTCCGCTCGCGATGGCCTTATCGTTCGGCATCGGTGCGCTGTTGCCGCTCGTTCCCTATTTCACACCGTGGAACGGGCGGACGACGCTCATCGTCAGTCTCGTGTTCGCGATCGCCGGATTGTTCGGTATCGGCTTCTACGCAGGAACGCTGAGCGAGCGCAGTCCATGGCGCAAGGGATTCGAGATCGTCGTCTTCGGCGCGATCGTCTTCGTGCTCTCGTGGGTCGCCGGATACTTCATTCCGCCGCTCTTCGGCCATCAGCCGGGCGGCATGCCCGGCATCTAACGCCAAACCTCCCGCGCCACGCGCACGAGGTTGCCGCCGAGCACGCGAGCGATGTCGCTCTGCGCATAGCCCATCGTGCGCAGGCATTCCGCGATCTCCGGAATTTGTTCGGGTGACACGAATCCGCACGCGTATTTTTGCAGCGTCGCGGCATCGCTGCCGAACATCTCCGGCCGCGCCCGCAGGTATTCGAGCAGTTCGTCTTGATCGAACACGAAATCCAAGCCCAGTCCGACGTGCTCGATGCCGGCCAAGCGGGCGACGTAGTCCACGTTGCGCGCGACCGTTTCACTGCGCGTGTCGTCCTCTCCCAAGAATGCCCCCACGCCGTTAACGCAGATCACCCCGCCTTTGGCGGCGCACGCACGCATGACTCCGTCGCCGATATTGCGCGGATGATCGTGCAGCGCGCGCGGGTTGGAATGTGAGAAGATGACCGCGGCGCTGGATGCGTCGATGGCCTCCAAGGCGGTTCGTTCGCCGCTGTGTGAGCAGCAGACGACCATGCCCACGCGGTTCATTTCCGCGATTACCTGCGCGCCGAACTCGGTCAGACCGCGGTCGTCGTCCATGCAGCCGCCGCCGGCCCGGTTGTTCAAGTTGTACGCGATCAGCATCCAGCGAACGCCCAAGTCGTAGTAAAGACGGATCATGCTGATCTGGTCGTCGATGGCGTTCGCGCCTTCGATGTCGAACACGATGCCGAGCCGGCCGGTCGCCTTCGCGTTCTCGACGTCGCTCGCGGTTTCGATCGGCAGATAGTCGTTCGGGCGTGCGAGCAGCCAGCGGCGGAAATGCGCGAGCATGCGCACGTGCGGCTCGATGCCCTGCTCCCCGAACCCGATGTTGATGCTCACGACCGTGACGCCGGCCGCGCGATAGCGCTGCAGCTGCGGCAAGAAACGCTCGTCGTGCGGACGGAGCGGAAGGCACGCATGATTGTCCCAGACGACGGCATTCCTCATCTCCGCGTTCATGGCCGAGCCTTTCCCTGAAGCGAACGGCGTCCCTGGCGGCGAAACCGCGCCCGATGAAGCAGACGATTGCGCGTGCGATGTGTGCCGTTCTGGCGGCCGCGGTCATCGGCGGGTGCAGCCAAGGCGCGGGCAGGCGGCCGCAAACGAATGACACGCTGCGCGTCGCCATACCGCAAGACGCGAAAACGCTCGATCCGATTCTCTCGTCGAACACGATAGACGGCTTCGTTATGCGGCTGATGTTCGAGCCGCTTATCTCGGCCGATCCGCACGGCGAACCGGTCCCGATCCTGGCCTCGCAAGTGCCGTCGCGTGAAAACGGCGGAATCAGCGCCGACGGCTTGACGATAACCTACCATCTGCGGCACAACACCCGCTGGACCGACGGCACGCCGGTAACCTCGCGGGACGTGCGCTTCTCGTGGCAAGCCATCATGAATCCGGCGAACGACGCGGTTTCACGCCACGGCTACGACGACATCACGCGCATCGACACGCCCGACGACTACACGGTCGCCGTGCATCTCAAGCAGCCGTTCGCGCCGTTCGTGAACACGTTTTTCTCCGAGAGCGATCAGCCGTACGACATCGTGCCTGCGCACGTGCTCTCGCGTTATCCCAACATCAATCAGGTTCCGTTCAATTCCCGTCCGGACGTGAGCGACGGGCCGTTTCGCTTTGTGAGTTGGACTCACGGTGACCGGATCGTGCTGGCGGCAAACGACGGTTTCTTCATGGGCAAGCCGCATCTGCGGCGCATCGTCATCCGCGTTGTTCCCGATGAAAACACGTCGGTGAATTTGCTGCGCACGCACGCCGTCGACTATATGTTCCAAGCCTCAATCGGCACGTACCCCTCGCTGAGCAGCGTGCCCGGCATTCGATTGGTCTGGGTGAATATGAACGCGTACGAGGGCATGTCGTTCAATCTGCAGCACAAACCGCTCGGCGATCCGCGCGTGCGTCTGGCGATAGCTTACGCAATCGACAAGGCTCGGCTGGTCCGCGACCTCACGTACGGTCAGGAGAAGATCGCCACCGAAGATTTGCCGGACTGGATGTGGGCATACAATCCCGCGGTCAAGCAAGTCCCGCACGACTTGACGAAAGCCCGCGCGCTGCTGCGAAGCGCGGGTGTGAAGCTGCCGCTCAATCTCGTTTTGGTTACCGATACGGCCAACGTCACGCACAAGCGCGAAGCCGTGCAATTGCAGGCGATGCTGCACCGGATCGGCATCCAACTGGAAGTGAAAACGTATCCCGGCGATCTGCTCTATGCGCCGGCCGGCGCCGGCGGCATCGTGCACGGCGGCAACTTCGATATCGCGATCTGGCCGTGGTACGCGGGAATCGACCCGGACAATTCGTCCGAGTTCACCTGCGCGGTCATGCCGCCGCACGGCTACAACGATTCCCGGTACTGCAACCCGCAGATGGAAGCGCTGCAGAGGCAGGCGCTCACGCATTACGATCGCGCGACCCGTACGAAAGCCTATCACGGCATCGAGGCGCTGCTCGCACGGGACAATCCCATCATCTTTTTCTGGTGGCAGCGCCAGCAGGAAGCGCTTGCGGTGAACTTGCACGGCTTCGCACCCAACCCGGTCGTCGAATCCTGGAACGCCTGGCAATGGAGTTTGTAGCCGGCCGTGTATGACGCCGTCGTCGCCGGCTTGGGCGGCATGGGCAGCGCCGCGCTTGCGCATCTCTCGCTGCGCGGTTCGCGGGTGCTCGGCATCGATCAGTTCGACGCGCTGCACGAGCGGGGTGCTTCGTCCGGCAGGACGCGCATCATCCGGCAAGCCTATTTCGAAGACCCGGCGTATGTGCCGATGCTGGTTCGCGCCTACGAGTTATGGCGCGATCTCGAGCGCACGACGGGAGAAGATATCTTTCGTTTGGTCGGCTTATTGTTGGCCGGGACACCCGATAGCGAAGTAATCAGCGGTTCACTGCTCGCTGCGCAAAAGCACGGTTTGCCGGTGGAATCACTGAACGCGGCGGAACTTCGCGCGCGCTACCCGATGCTGCGCGTGTACGATGACGAAGCCGGCGTGTTCGAACGTGAAGCCGGCGCCGTATTCCCCGAGCGCGCAATACGCGCGCATCTGGATCTCGCGCGCGAGCACGGCGCCCAAACGCGGTTCAACACCGAAATGCGCGCATGGCAAAGCGACGGCCAAGGCGTGAGCGTCGAACTCGGCGACGGCACGAGCGTGCGGACGCGCTCGCTGGTGCTCACTCTGGGTCCGTGGTTCTCGCAAGCGCTGCACGAAGCGGGCGTGAAACTCGAGGTGCAGCGCAACGTGCAGGTCTGGTTCACGCCCCGAACCGCCGCGTACGATGCCGCGGCGTTTCCCGCGTTCCTCATCGAGCGCCGCTCGCTGCCCGCGCCGCTCTACGGATTTCCCGATTTCGGCAACGGCGTCAAAGCGGCGTTTCACGGGCTCGGTGCGTTAACGGACCCCGAGGCTCTCGAGCGCGGAATCGATCCGCAAAAGGACGTGCAGCCCCTCGCGCAGGCGCTGGAAGAGTGGATGCCGGGCGCGTCCGGGTCTTTTCGCGAGGGCAAGGCGTGCATGTATGCGCTCACGCCCGATCGCCACTTCGTCATCGACCGGCATCCGCGTGATCCGCGCGTCGTGCTTTGCGGCGGCTTCTCGGGACACGGATTCAAATTCGCAAGCGTCGTCGGTGAAATCGCGGCCCAACTTGCGCTGGAGGGCGGGACGCCTCACGCCATCGACTTTCTGGGGCTGCGACGCTTTCAGCTGTAAAAAAAGCGCGGTCCCCGACCGCGCTTGAGTATGTATAAAAACGGGTTTAGGTCTTAGTGCGTTTTCTTGGTGGTTTTGGCGGCCTTGGTGGCCTTGGTGGTCTTGGCGGCTTTCGTCGCCTTCGCGGCCTTGGTCGTCTTCACGGCCTTGGTC
>DASSZL010000152.1:0-9819 GCA_035713505.1 Vulcanimicrobiaceae bacterium
GGAGGCGCGCCTCACGGAGTTCGTGCGCACCGCCACCACGAGAGAACTGGTGCCCAGCGTCGCCACCACCGTCGAGCACGTCGAGGGCAATGCGCAGGGGCCGCGCGTGGTGTTGCTGGATTGCGGCGTGAAAAAGGCGATCATCCGTGAGTTGACCGCCTTGGGTGCGAACGTTACCGTGCTTCCGTATAACGCGAGCGAAGAAGAGATCATGCGCAATGAGCCGCAGGCCGTGTTCATCTCTCCCGGACCGGGCGATCCGACGGACTTGCCGCAAACGATCGACACGCTGCGGTCCATGCTCGGAAAGCGCCCGATGTACGGCGTGTGCTTGGGTCACCAGCTGCTCGCTCTGGCGTGCGGCGCGAAGACGTTCAAATTGCCGTATGGCCATCGCGGCGGCAATCAGCCCGTCAAGGACATCGCGCGCGGCGAAGTGATCGTCACGGCGCACAACCACGGGTACGCCGTCGACGCGAGGTCTTTGCCCGCCGCTCTCGAGCAAACGATGGTGAACCTCAACGACGGCACGAACGAAGGCTTTCGCCATCGCGATCTGCCGGTAGCGGCGGTGCAGTTCCACCCCGAGGCGTCTCCCGGTCCGTTCGACGCGCGGCGTCTCTTCGCGCAATGGCTGCAAGATTTGGCGTAGCGGTCGTCACGATGGTGCTGCTGCTCGCCGCAACGGCGCAAGCGCAGCAGTATCAGCGGCTGCTCGTCCGCGCGTTCACGCTGACGACCGACACGGCGCGGCCGCAGCTCGAACAGCCGTTTCACGTCAGCGTGACGATCCGGGTCGCGGAGAACCTCACGGATATCACCAATGTCTTTTTGCCCACCTTTTTTGGTGCCGAAGAACTCGGCGACGAGCAGCAAACCACGCACGGTCCGGACGGCACGACCTACCGCGAGACACTGACGCTCGTCGCCCATACGCGGGGAATGCTCTCGATCAGTTCCGCGTATCTCGACGCGGTGGACGCGCGAGACGGAAAACCCAAGCGGTTCATTTCGAATTCGCTGCGCATTCCCGTCGGCGGCGGCCCCGTCTGGGCGGTATGGGATGCCTTGCGCGCGATCGCGTACGTCGTGATCGCTATCGTGACTGCCGGTGCGGCGATCTTCGTGCTCGCGGTGATCTTTTGGCGCAGGCGAGCCCGCCCCGCGGCCGCCCCGGCGCCGCCGCCACCGCCGCCGCTGATTGTGGAGGCCGAACCGGATCCGGCGCGCGACCTCGCGGACGCGTTCGCGCAACTGCGTGAGCGCCGGGATCGCGCAGCGGTGCTGGTGTTGCGGGGCGCGCTTTGGCGCGCTGCAGGTGCGAGTACGGGCGAAACGCTCGGCGACGTGCTGCGCCGTCCGGCCGCGGCGGACGAACACTTGCGCCGCTTGCTGATGGTCGTGGAGCGTGCCGCGTTTATCGAGCAAGCACGCCTGAGCCAAGCCGTCGAGGACGTGCTTTCGGAGAGAGAATGGACATTCGTGTAACTTCGGCGCGGCCGTCCGTGCTGATCGATGCGCTGAGCGCGACGATCGTCGGGCAAGCGGAAGTCGTCGAATCGCTCGTGCTCGCGCTCATTGCGGGCGGACACGTGCTGCTCGAGGGGCCGCCGGGCCTTGCGAAAACGCTCGCTTGCCGGTGCCTTGCCGCGGCACTGGAAGGCGACTTCAAACGCGTGCAGTTCACGCCGGATCTGCTGCCGGCGGACATCGTCGGCACGCGGATATTCGACCAGCGCGAAACCGCATTCAGCACGGTACTCGGACCGATCTTCGCCAACGTCGTTTTAGCCGACGAAATCAACCGCGCGCCGGCGAAGGTGCAGTCGGCGCTGCTGGAAGCGATGCAAGAGCGCCAGGTAACCATCGGACCGCAGACGCATGCGTTACCGGATCCCTTCATCGTGCTCGCGACGATGAATCCGCTGGACGCGGACGGCACGTATGCGCTGCCGTTCGCGCAACTCGACCGCTTTCTGCTCAAAGTGCGCGTCGATCTGCCCTCGCACGAGCAGGAGCGCGCCATCCTCGATCGATTCGCCGTCGCGCATACGGAGCCGGTACGCGGCGTCGCCACACTCGACGACGTGCTTGCATGGCGCCGGCAGGCGCAAGACGTGCATTTGGAAGAGAAGATCAAAGCGTACATCGTCGATATCGTCATGGAAACGCGCAAACCGACGCCCTACGTGGAGTACGGCGCGAGCCCGCGCGCCACGCTCGCGCTCGCGTTCGTGGCGCGCGCCAAAGCGCTGCTCGGGGGGCGCGACTTCGTGCTGCCGGACGACGTTCGCCTGGTCGCGCCGCTCGTGCTGCGGCACCGGATCGGCTTCACGCATCGTATTGCCGTGGAACGCGTCGACCCCGAGCAGATCGTACTGGGAACGATCGCCGCCGTGCGCGCACCGTGAAGGCGATACGCCAGGCGCTGCTGCGCGGAAAGCGGCGTCCGCGCCGGGCGGGCGCGGGCTCGCCGACGGCGTATCGCGGCGACGGGTACGAATTCGTCGAACTGCGCGAGTACGTTCCGGGCGACGACGTGCGGCGCATCGATTGGGCGGCCACCGCACGCACCGCGCAATTGCAGACGCGAGTCGTGCTGGAAGACGTGGCGCTCACGATCTGCGCGCTGGTCGACGAATCGGCCTCGATGCGGGCGGGCAGGCAGCGATCGCTCTTGGAAAGCGCGCACGAAGCGGCGCAGGCGTGGTACGCCGCCGCCGACGGCAGCGATCGCGCGGTGTATCTCGAGGTGGAACAGCCGTTCGTGCTCACGCATGCGTTTGACGTGGCGGCCGCGGTGCTGCCGCGCGGAAGCGCGCTCCTAGTCGTCAGCGACTTCTGGGATTTGCCGCAAGACGACGACCAACTGGTGCTGCTCGGCTTGCGCTACGACTGCACGGCGCTCGTGGCGCGAGATCCTTGGTATGACGGATTGCCGCTGCGCGGCTTCGCCACTATCCGCGACGCGGAAACCGGCCGGAGCGCGCGCGTCTTTCTCGGCAGGCGCGAAGGGCGCCGCTACGAGCAGGCGGTGCGCGATCGCGAGGCGTTTCTGCTCGAACGTTTTGCCGAAGCGAACTGGCGCGCGGGCGTGTTCGATGAAACCGATGGAAGGGCCGCGCTCATGCGTGTATTCGGCGTGACGTGAGTTTCGCGCATCCGGCATTTATCGGCATCGCCGCCGCGGCAGCGCTTGCCTTCGCGCTGTTGTACCGGCTGGCCGATTCGCGGCGAGAGCAGCAAACGATCGCGTATTCCCATCTGCCGTTTCTCGTCGGCGCGACCGCGCCGCGCGCGTGGCCGAGGCGGGCGCTGCTGGGCGCGTGGATTGCCGCCGTGGGGCTTATCGTGCTGGCCTTGTCCGGCCCGCACGTGTATGCCGCCGTTCCATCACTGGGCGGGAGCGTCGTGCTCTGCATCGACACGTCGGGCTCGATGAACGCGACCGACGTCGATCCCACGCGCGCGCAGGGCGCCCTGGCCGCGATGCGGGCATTCATCGATCAGTCGCCGTCGCAAACCGCGATCGGAATCATCGCCTTTGCCTCGGACGCGCAAGTTCTGACGCAGCCCACGCGCGATCGCGATCAGATACAGGCGGCGCTCGATGCGATTCCCTCGCCAAACGGCGCCACGGCCATCGGCGACGCGCTCGCGCTCGCGCACCGCATTTTGCCGGCGACCGGTTCGCGCGCGGTCGTGCTGATCACGGACGGCGAGAACAACGCGGGTTCCGACCCCATGGATGCCGCGCGCGCGCTCGGCGCGGCGCACATTCCGCTTTACACGATTGGAATCGGAACGAACAGCGGCGCGCTCATTCCGGGCACCTTGCAGACGGCGGGCATCGACGAGGACGCGTTACGCGCCTATGCGGCGGCAACCGGCGGCGCATACAGCCGGGCCGACGACGCGGTGCAATTACGCGAGGCCCTCGCGCGTTTGGGACGAAGCACTTCGCTGACGCGCAGGAACCTCGACGTCTCACTGCCCGTTGCGCTGGCGGGCGGCGCGTTGATGGCGCTCGCGGCATTGGCTGGGCTAGCGGCCGGGAGATACCCGTAGTGCACGAGATGGACATCGAGCATATGCGTACGAGCTACGAACGCACGGAACTGCATGAAGAGCAGGTCTGTTCCGACCCGATCGAACAGTTGCGGCGCTGGCTCGAAGACGCCGTGAAGGCCGGCGCTGCGGAACCCAATGCGATGTCGCTGTGCACGTGCGCGAACGGCCGGCCATCCTCGCGCGTCGTGCTGCTGCGCCGTTTGGACGCGGGCGGACTCGTGTTTTTCACGAGTTACTTCAGCCGGAAAGGACGCGAGATCGAAGAGAATCCCTGCGCCGCCGCGCTGTTCTACTGGCCGCAGCTCGAGCGGCAAGTGCGCGTCGAAGGAGCGGTGCAGCGCATCGCCGAGGATGAATCCGACGCGTATTTCGCGAGCCGGCCGCGCGGTCACCAGCTTGGCGCGTGGGCCTCTGAACAAAGCGAGCCGGTCGAGAACCGCGAGCTGCTCGATCAGCGTATGCGCGACTACGAGGAGCGCTTCGAAGGCGAAGATGTTCCTCGTCCCCATTCGTGGGGCGGTTATGCGATCGTCCCCGAACGTATCGAATTCTGGCAGGGGCGTCCCAATCGCATGCACGATCGACTTGAATTCGTGCAATCCGATGGCGTCTGGTCGGTGCGGCGCCTGCAGCCGTGAGATTGGACTACCGCGTCATCGTCTGGCGCGGCGAGGACGGAAAATGCCAGGCCTACGTGCGCGCATTCCCTTCGCTGCACGTGGCCGGCGACACGCCTGAAGAAGCAGTTGGTGCCGCGCGGGTGGAGATTGCACGGATTTTGGAGGAGTGCGCGCGTGAAGGACGCCGCCCGCCGGCGCCGGATCGGCAAGCGGTCGCCATCGAGATGGTCTCGCTGCCGTTCGAACCAAAAGCGCAGTACCGGCCAAACGTTCAGGTGGAGATCACGACCGGCAAGGTGTTGCGGGACGGCGCGGAAGTCGCGGTGCGCGGCAGCGCGCTGGCGCTGCTCGTCGCGCTCGCATGCGAGGCGCGCGATGTTCCGACCGAAGTTCTTTCGGAACGCCTGTATCCGGGAATTCCGCGCGATCAAGCATACGACGCACTGAAAATGTGCGTCTACCGTGCGCGCAAACAGCTCGGCGGGCGCGGCGTCATCGAAACCAGCGAGCGCGGCTATCGTCTGGCCGAGGACGTTGTCGTAGACGTGCGTTTTCTCAATCAAATCGTGCGCGCCATTCGCGCAAAGAGCATAGCGAAAGCCATTGAAACGCGTTTGGCCGCGATCTTCGAGCAGCTCATCGCCGGGCGCCCCGCCGCATACGCCGCGTGGGATTGGTTCCTCGCGGTGGAGCGAAACCTGCGGGGAGCGGCGCGCGAAATCGGTCTTTATCTCGCGGACCGCGCGCTGCGGGCGAACGATGCCGAGCGCGCGCTCGAAATTGCACAGCAACTCATCGTGCTCGACGCGCTCGACGAAACCGTCCACGAGCTGGCCATACGCGTCCACCTGGCGCGCCGCGATCGAGCGTCCGCTTTGCAGACGTTCCGTCAGTATGCGGAAGATCTCCGGGCGCAGCACGGGATGGAGCCCTCGCCTGCTTTGCGAGCCCTAATCGACCCGGCGCCATAGCCCTCTCGCCTCTGTTCGCATGGGCGCGCGCCCGGTACGATTCCGGCAGGATGACGACGTATCTCGTAACCGGCGCCGCCGGGTTCATCGGTTCGGCAATCGTGCACGCGCTGCTCGAACGCGGCGAACGCGTGCGGGCTGTCGACAATTTCAAAACCGGAAAACGCGCGAACCTCGAAGGCGTTCTGGATGAGATCGAGTTTCACGACGTCGATCTCAACGACTACGAACGCTTGCTTGCGATTTGCCGCGGCGCCGACTGCATTTTCCACGAAGCGGCGATTCCGTCGGTGCCAAAATCCATCGCGGACCCGCTCACGAGTCATCGCGCCAACGTCGAGGGCACGCTGAGCCTGCTGCTGGCGGCGCGCGAGGCGGGCGTGGGACGCGTCATCTATGCGGCCTCGTCATCGGCGTACGGAAACACACCGGCGCTTCCCAAACGCGAGGACATGAAGCCGACGCCGATCTCGCCCTATGCCGTGCAAAAGTTGTGCGGCGAACTGTACACGGCGGCGTTTCACCGCGTATACGGTTTGGAAGCGACCGCGCTGCGCTACTTCAACGTCTTCGGGCCGCGCCAGGACGCCGGCAGCCAGTACTCGGGCGTACTCTCCAAATTCATCACCTCAATGCTGGAGGGACGCGCGCCGACGATCTTCGGCGACGGATCGCAGAGCCGCGACTTCACCTATGTCGACAACGTGGTGCAGGCCAACTTGCTCGCCGCCGGCGCGCCGGCCGGCGCGATTGCCGGACGTACGTTCAACATCGCCACCGGCGTGCGGTTCACGCTGAACGAAGTCTTCGAACTGCTCAAACTCACCACCGGATTTCGCGGCAAACCCGTCTACGACGGCGCCCGCGTCGGCGATGTGCAGCACTCGCTCGCCGATGTCACGGCAGCCTGGGAGGCGTTCGGCTACCGGCCGTCGGTCGGTTTCAAGGATGGCCTTAAACGAACGGTCGGGTGGTACCGCGAGCAACTTTCGTTGCCGAAGGACGTTCCTGCAGTAACCGCCCTGTAGCGCGCCTAATTCGGGGTTCTCAGCATGCCCCAAAAGAGCGTCCTGGTTATCGGCTCCGGCCCCATCATCATCGGCCAAGCCGCGGAATTCGATTATGCCGGCGTTCAGGCGTGCCGCGCGCTTCGTGAGGAAGGCCATCGCGTCGTCCTCGTCAACTCGAACCCCGCAACGATCATGACCGACCCGGAGGTCGCCGACGCGGTGTATTTGGAACCGCTGACGGTGGCTTCGCTCGAACGGATCATCGAGCGCGAGCGCCCCGACGCGCTGCTGCCGACGCTCGGCGGCCAAACCGGATTGAACCTCGCGGTCGAACTCAGCGAAGCCGGTGTTTTGGATCGCTGGGGCGTCGAATTGCTCGGCACGCCGGTCGAGACCATCAAGCTCGCCGAAGATCGCGAACGCTTCAAAGCCAAGATGATCGAAATCGGCGAGCCCGTCGCGAACAGCGCGATCGTTACGCAAATCAACGAAGGCCTCACGTTCGCGAAAGAGCACGGGTACCCGCTGGTCGTTCGCCCCGCCTACACGCTGGGCGGAACGGGCGGCGGCATCGTGCACAACGAGCGCGAGCTCGTCGAAACGCTCGAGAGCGGTTTGTCCGCAAGCCTCATCCACCAGGTGCTGCTCGAAACCTCGCTTCTGGGCTGGAAAGAGATCGAGTACGAAGTGCTGCGCGACGGTGCGAACAACTGCATCATCGTCTGCAACATGGAGAATATCGATCCCGTCGGCGTGCATACCGGCGACTCGATCGTCGTCGCGCCCTCGCAGACGCTTTCCGACCTGGAATACCAGATGCTGCGCACCTCGAGTCTGAACGTGATTCGCGCGCTGAACGTGCAAGGCGGCTGCAACATTCAGTTCGCGCTGCACCCCGAGCGCAGCGAGTACGCGATCATCGAAGTGAACCCGCGCGTGTCGCGCAGTTCCGCGCTCGCGAGCAAAGCGACCGGCTATCCGATCGCCAAAATCAGCACGCGCATCGCGCTCGGTCAAACGCTCGACGAAATTCCAAATCCGGTGACCGGCGTGACGAAGGCCGCATACGAGCCGACGCTCGACTACGTCGTCGTGAAGATTCCGCGCTGGCCGTTCGACAAATTCCCGCTCGCGGACACCTCACTCGGAACGCAGATGAAGTCGACGGGTGAGGCCATGGGCATCGGACGCACCTTCCAAGAGGCGCTCATGAAGGCCGTTCGCGGGCTGGACCTCAAGCGCGAGACACTCACGCACAACGCGTTGAGTGAATGGAGCCAGGCGGAACTGGAAGACGTCATCGCGCATCCGAACCACGAGCGCTTGTTCGCCGTGGCGCAGGCGCTTGCGCGCGGTACGTCAATCGAGCGCATCGTCGAACTCAGCGCGATCGACAAGTTCTGGCTCTACGAGATCGCGGAGATCGTCAAACGCGAAGGCGAGCCGGCCGCTTCCGTCGATCGCGCGGTGTTTCGGATGGTCGATACGGCGGCTGCCGAGTTTCCGGCGCGCTCGCCGTATTACTACATCGCGCACGGCGAGAGCGACGAAATGCGCGTGCCGCCGCGCGAAGCCGTGGTCGTGGTCGGCAGCGGGCCCATTCGCATCGGCCAGGGCATCGAATTCGATTATTCGTGCGTGCACGCCGCATGGGCGCTGCGCGAGGCCGGCTGCTCGCCGGTGGTCATCAACAACAATCCGGAAACCGTTTCAACGGATTTCGATATCTCCGACGTGCTCATTTTCGAGCCGCCGGGCGCCGACGAAGTCGAGGCGGCATTCCGCTCGACGAATGCGCGCGGCGTAATGCTCGCGTTCGGCGGACAAACCGCCATCAATCTCGCGGACGAACTCGCGCGGCGAGGCGTGACGATCATCGGCAGCGACCGGCGCAGTCTGGACATGGCCGAAGATCGCGAGAAGTTCGACGCGGCGCTCCGGCGCCTTGGCGTCGCCCGGCCGGAAGGCAAAGCGGCTCGTTCATTCCGCGAAGCACGCGCCATTGCGCGCGAACTGGGTTTCCCGGTGTTGGTGCGGCCGTCGTACGTGCTCGGCGGACGCGGCATGGAGGTCGTGTACAACGAAGGCCAGCTCGCATCGTACGCGGAGTCGGCGCCGCCGATTTTGGCCGATGCGCCGCTGCTGGTCGACAAGTATTTGCGCGGACTCGAAGTGGAAGTCGATGCCGCGTTCGATGGGGACGACATCCTCATTCCCGGTATCTTCGAGCACATCGAGCGCGCCGGAATTCACTCGGGCGACTCCATCAGCGTCTATCCGGCGCAGACGATTTCGGCCGAGATGCAGCAGCGCATCGTGGACGTCACCACGGCCATCGCGCGCGAATTGAACATTCGCGGCCTCATCAACATTCAGTTCGTCATTCACGAAAAGCAGCTGTACATCATCGAGGCGAACCCGCGCGCCAGCCGCACCGTGCCGATCATTCAGAAGGCGACCGGCGTGAATCTGGTGGCTGCCGCGACGCGCATCGCGCTGGGAGAAAAGCTGCGCGACATGCCGTACGGAACCGGTCTGACGCCGCAGGCGCCGTTCGTCGTCGTCAAAATTCCCGTCTTTTCGTTTGCGAAGATGCGCGGCGTCGAAACGATCCTCGGTCCGGAGATGAAGTCCACCGGCGAGGTTCTGGGCGTCGACCAGAAGTTTGCCGGAGCATTGCGTAAGGGGTTTATCGCCGCCGGCATTCGGCTGCCCAGCGAAGGCGGCCGGATACTGGTCTCGATAGCGGACGAAGAAAAAGAAGCATCGGTTGCGATTCTCGAGCGGTACGTGCGGCTCGGCCATACGCTGATCGCAACGCCCGGAACGCGCGAGTTTTTGCAGGCTGCCGGCATTCCATGCCTGCAGGTCAACAAGATCGCCGATGGATCGCCGCACGTGCTGGACTTGATTCACGATCGCGGCGTAGATCTCGTCATCAACGACGCGCAAGGCCCGCGCCAGATTTCCGACAACTACCGCATTCGCCGCGCCGCCGTCGAGGCGAACATCGCGTGTTTGACGAGTCTGGACACCGCGGGCGCCCTCGCCGAAGCGTTGGAAAACACGGCGGGGCCGCCGCGTTCACTGCAAGAGTACCGATGCGCGCAGACGGAAGTTCGCTCGTAGAGCTGGGCGCTAAGGCGC
>DASSZL010000153.1:0-5822 GCA_035713505.1 Vulcanimicrobiaceae bacterium
CGGCGAAAGCGAGGCATCACAAACCTCGCTTTCGCACAAACGTCATTCTGGTTTCGGTCAACAACTGCGTGATTGCCAACCGATCTTCCGGCCTCAGCCTTTCTTTGACCCGTTCGTAGGCGCTGCTCGCAATGTCGATCGCGATTTCGGCAGCCCGCAAGTCCGCCTGCTTGCCTTCCTCATCGGCGAGATAGCCGTGGGCGGCGAGCGTGAATCGCGCGACCGTATCCGTAACCAGAGCCTCCACCGGAGGCATCTGGTCCGCGCCGGCCGTTGTCGGTTCCCCGGTGGGAGCCTGCGGACTCATAGTGCTGAAGATTTATGCGACGCTGCGCCGCTTCCCTACGTCTTTTTCTCGCGAATCGCGCACCATCTGCAGAAAATAGGCGTGCACGCGCTGGTCTTTACCGAGTTCGGGATGGAACGACGTACCCAGGATGTTTCCCTGACGCACCATCACCCCGTAGCCGTTGCGCTGCGCGAGCAGTTCCACTCCCGTGCCGGTACGTTCGATCCACGGCGCGCGAATGAAGATGGCCGGAAACGGCGGTTCGCCCAGCGCCGCGATCGGCAGTTCGACTTCCGCCGATTCGTTTTGCCGGCCGAATGCGTTGCGCCGCACCGCGATATCGAGCAGGCCGAGCGACGGCTGCTCCGTCCCGACGACTTCGTCCGCGATGACGATCATGCCCATGCACGTGCCCCACAGCGGCATTCCGCCGCGCGCGCGCTCTACGATCGGCGCGGCCATCCTGAAGCGGTCGAGCAGTTTCATCACCGTCGTGGACTCGCCCCCCGGAATGATGAGGCCGTCGACACGCGAGAGATCCTCGCGGTTTTTCACCGGAATCGCCTGCGCGCCGGCACGGCGCATGGCGGCGATGTGCTCTACCACATCGCCTTGCAGCGCCAAAACGCCGATTACGGGGTCAGTTGCCACGAGGGGCGAGCAGCTCCGATTCGGGCAGTTTGCGCAGATCGATGCCTTCCATCGCTTGCCCTTCTTTGCCGAGCGACTTGCTCGCTTCGACGATGACCTTCGGATCGTTGAAGTGCGTGGTCGCATCGACAATCGCTTTGGCGAAGAGTCTGGGATTGTTCGATTTGAAAATGCCGCTGCCCACGAAGATGCCTTCGGCGCCCAGCTGCATCATGAGCGCGGCGTCCGCCGGCGTGGAAACGCCGCCCGCGCAGAACAGCACCACCGGGAGCTTGCCGCTCTTGGCGACTTCGCGCACCAGTTCCAGCGGCGCGCCGAGGTCGCGGGCACGCGCAACCAACTCCTCTTCCGGCACGACCGTGAGTTCTTTTAGCGCATCGTTGATGGCGCGGATGTGACGCACGGCTTCCACGATGTTGCCGCTGCCCGCCTCGCCCTTGCTGCGAATCATCGCGGCGCCTTCGGCAATACGGCGAAGAGCCTCGCCCAAATCGCGCGCGCCGCATACGAACGGCGTCGTGTAATGCTGCTTGTTGACGTGGTACTTGTCGTCGGCCGGCGTGAGCACTTCCGATTCATCGATGAAATCGATGCCGAGTTCTTGCAGCGCCTGCGCCTCGGCGAAGTGGCCGATGCGCACCTTGGCCATAACCGGAATCGTGACCGCGTCCATGATCGACTGGACCAGTTCGAGGTTGCTCATGCGCGCCACACCGCCCATCGCGCGAATATCCGCCGGAATACGCTCGAGAGCCATGACGGCGACCGCGCCCGCTTCCTGAGCGACGACGGCTTGTTCGGGAGTGACGACGTCCATGATGACGCCGCCCTTGAGCATTTGGGCGAGTCCGCGCTTGACGGTGACGGTACCGGTTGTCTCGGTCATGATCCCATCATATCAGCCAAAACCAATGGCGACATTGGGATCAATTCGGAATCTAGCCCCCGGTTGCGGCGATTCCGTGGGCGCGGGCGAACCGCTTGCCTGCGCCCCCGGGGAACCGGTATCCGCCGGCGTCGGGGTGGGCATGGGCGCGGCACGCCGCCAAATCGGCAGATTGAGGTTGGGCGTGGGCGTGGGCGTGGGCGCTTCCTTCGGCGGCGGCGTGTATTTCGGGGCAGGAGGCGGCGTCGGCGGCGGTACGGCGGGAACGCGCGGATCGGGGAAGCCCGGGTCCGGCGCAGCCGACATCACGTCCGTGCGCTTCCAATCCGGTCCATAGGCATTGGCGCTTTTTTTCTCGGGTGCGGGCGTCACGGTGACGGGCGCGATGCTTTTGAGCCGCTTCTCTGTGACTTGGCCGATAACGCGGTCGCCCGCGTGCTGGCCGAGCGCGATACCCGCAACGAGCACGATAATGCCGAGCGAGAGGATGATCGTCAGAAATCTTTTGGATGGATCCAGCACGGGAGGCTACGAGTACGCGGCTAGACGGTTTCGAGCCTGCGTGGCGCGACGTCCCGCGCCGCGGCGCGGGCTTGCCGATCGGCCGGCTTGCCCATCAGGTGCAAGTCGTGCAGCTCGCCCGGCTGCATCACGACCTTCTTCGTGATGCCGCGGAAATCGACCGATACCGTGCGGGCCTGGTCGTTCAGGTTGCACAGGAACACCCGAACGGCGCCCTCTTCATCCTGGAACGCGACGGCGCCGACCTCGACGGGCGAGGTCGTCACCTCCTCACTCACGTCGCGCCCGGCATACATGCACACGAACGGCTCTTCGGCCGAGAGCTCGCGCATGTTGCCGTAGATGGCGTGCTGTTCGAAGTCGATGACGTAACTGCAGAGTTTGCCGCCCCAGTGGACGCGCGCGGCGGCAACCCACTTCCATCCGCGCGGCTGCAGCGGCACCAGGTGCGGGCGTCCGCTCGTGCGATAGCCGTCCAAACCGCCGATCGTCTCGGCAACCGCCCACAAATATTTCGCACCGGTCCACGGCGAGAGATACATGCCGCGATTCGTGAGCGACCCGCCGTCGAACCATTCGCCGAATTCGCCGGGCACGGTATTGCGCGTGGCGCCGGCTTCCATGGTGTCGTAGATCGCTTCCATCCAATGCACGGCGGCATCGATGCTGCCGTTACGCGCCAGGCACATAACGAACCACAGCGTGAGATCGGGCCAAACGCCGCCGAGCAAGCCGAATCCGTGCGAGGGGAAGTACCACGAATCGGCGGTCGAAATCGTGCGCAAACCGACGGGCGTCGTGAAGTCCGCCTCGCACAAGCGATCGAGGATCTTGCGCCGCTGATCGGCATCGGCGACGTTGAACAGAACCGGGAAGACTTCATCCGCAGTAAAGTTGTCTTGATAGTTGTGCTCCTGGTCGTAATTGAGCACGAACGCGCCGGTGTCGGCGTTGTACAGGTACTGCATCATCGCCTGACGCAGCGATTGCGCTTCCTCCGAGTAGCGCAGCCAGCGTTCGTTGTCGCCGACGACGGCTGCGAGCATGGCCGCGGCTTCCAGCGCGTAGACGCCTTCGGCGTTGATCTCCGTCACCGCTCCGTCGAGCGTGTAGTACGGAATGATGTTGCGCCACGAACTAATGCCGAACATATCCACGCCGTTCGCGCGGCAAAACAGCAAACCGTTCTTGTCGCGCTGCGTGAGCATGTAGTCGGCAATGCTGCAGATGAGCGGAAACCAGTCGCGAACCCACTGGTCGTCCAGCGTCGCGTTGTAGTGATGGAGCATCGCTATCAAATGCAGCGGCGTGTCGTCGTTGATATTCAGTTCGTACGAGGTCTTGAAGCCGCTCACGCCGCGGACGTACTCGATCATCTCGCCGCTCTCTTCGACGAACTTGTTGAAGACCTCGATTGCATCGCGGCTGAACTGCGGCAAAAAGTAATCGAACCCGTGGACGAACCACGACGTGTCGCGCGAGACCAGAATATCGGACGGCGGCGAATTGGTCGATCCCCAGCCGTTCGGATACTCTTTGATGATGCGCAGCATGTTGGCTTTGGCCCACACCACGCCGCGGCTAATGGCGGGGGAAGGCGCCATGAATCGCGCGTCGCCCAGTTTTGAAGCGAAATAGCGCTGCGTTTCGTGCAGCGCTTTCGGATCGTGCAGCAACTGCTCGAGCACCGGGCGGGATTTTTCCTCGCCGTCTTTGTGATAGACCACCGCCAGCCGCAGCGATTCCCGGGCGCCGGGCGGAACGGTGATGCGATACTCGAGCGCGCCGAAGATGCGGCGGCTCACGCATTCGGCGAGCTGCGGCGTGACCTCATCCAAATGCTCTTCCGGGCGAAGCGAACCGGTGCGCATGTGGTGCAGCATCACCTGTTCGCGCAGCGCGACGATTCCGGCGTGCGGGGAGCGCGAGCCGCCCCACCAGCGCTGCGCGCCGGTCTGCTGGTTCTTCGAGCAAATAAAGTCGCCTTGCACCCACGCGCTCACTTCGTGTTCGGGTTCGCCGTAAAAACGTTGGCCGACGAGCAGCGCCCACGGAAACAACGCAACCTCGAGCGGCGCGCCGCCGGGATTGTACAACGTGACGTCGATGACGAAGCTGACGACGCGCTCGTGACGCGGACCGTGCGGCACGTAAAAGGCTTCGGTGACGTGCAGCCGATCGGCGAGCGTGAACTCCGAGATCTGCGCGTACGGCAAAAACGTGAACTCGCGCGTGATCTGATGCGGGAAAACCGTTTGCTTCAGATCGCGCAGCCGATAGGCGATCTGATGGGTGCCGAAGATGATCTGGTCCGTATCCGCATCCCACAAACCGCGGATGCCGCCCTTGGCGGTTGATTGGGCAAACGACTTGAAGTTGCCCAGAAGCAAACCGTAGGGCGTCTGCGCCTCAGGTAGGACGTACGCGCAATACTCGTTATGCTGTGCGTCGTAACTGGCTCGCATATCGTTCAGTTACTACCCCGCGCAGGGATGTCCCGCCCGCGCAAGCAACCGCAGGCGCGTGAAAGCAACCGAGACGCTGCGTGCGCCGGCGAAATTGAACCTGACGCTCGAGGTCTTGCAGCGGCGTGGGGACGGCCTGCATGCATTACGGAGCGTGATGGTGCCGGTCGACCTGTGCGACGAACTGCATATCGAGCAATCACAGACGCCGGGATTCACTTGCGACCTCCCGGAGTTGCAAGAGCAGAACCTGGTCGAGCGCGCGTTGCAGGCGCTCGGCGTCGGCGGCTTCCGCGTTGAGCTCCACAAAGCGATTCCGACCGGAGCGGGCATGGGCGGGGGATCGAGCGACGCTGCGGCCATTTTGCTGGCCGCGCAGCGTGGAGTGTTCGGACCGGCCCCGCACGCCGATTATGTAGGCGTCGCGCGCTCGCTTGGTTCGGACGTGCCCTTCTTTTTAGTGGAAACGGCAGCATTGGTGGAGGGCACCGGGGAGCGCGTGACGGCTCTCGGCCCCGTGCCGCCCTGGCATGCAGTCGTGGTCAAGCCGCCGGTGCACGTCTCGACCGCGCGGGCATACGAGCACATCGAGGCATCAGTGCGGCAATCGCGCCCGCGCAGCACCTCCGTGAGCTTGGAACTCGGCGAAGCGCTGCAGCGCGCGCAGTTCGATCGCGTACAGGCGCTCCTGCAAAACGATTTTCACGATGTGCTCGCGTCTTCAACGCCGGAAATTGGAACCGCGCTCGACGCTTTGCGCGCCGCCGGCGCGAAGCATCCGGTGCTGACCGGCTCCGGTTCGTGCGTTTTCGAACTCGCGCAAACTGCCGGGCAGGCCGAAGGCCTTGCAAGCGCGCTCGCGCTGCCGCCGGAATACCGCATTTTCCGCTGCGCGTTTTGGAACGGCGAGGCATGGCGCAGCGCGGCGTGAGCACAATCACCACGATCGTGCTCGCCGGCGGACCGCACGACGATCTCGCGGCGCTCACGCCGGGTGCGCCCAACAAAG
>DASSZL010000154.1:0-9806 GCA_035713505.1 Vulcanimicrobiaceae bacterium
GAGGGGCCGACGACGATGACCGAACGGCCGGAATAGTCGACGCGTTTGCCGAGCAGGTTCTGACGGAACCGTCCCTGCTTGCCTTTGAGAATGTCGCTCAGCGATTTGAGCGGACGATTGTTCGGGCCCGTGACGGGACGGCCGCGGCGGCCGTTGTCGATGAGCGCGTCCACCGCTTCCTGCAGCATGCGTTTTTCGTTCTTGATGATGATCTCGGGCGCGCTCAGTTCGAGCAGCCGCTTCAGGCGGTTGTTGCGATTGATGACGCGGCGGTAGAGATCGTTGAGATCGGACGTGGCGAAGCGGCCGCCGTCGAGCTGCACCATCGGGCGCAGTTCGGGCGCGATCACCGGTACCGCCGAGAGAATCATCCACTCCGGCTTGTTGCCGCTGTTGATGAACGCTTCGACGACCTCCAGGCGCTTGATGGCCTTGAGGCGTTTCTGACCCGTCGTCTCTTTGAATTCGCGGCGCAGATCTTCTTGGATTTTGCGCAGTTGCAGATCGCGCAGCAGTTCGCGGACGGCTTCCGCGCCCATGCCGGCTTTAAACGCGTTGCCGAACTTCTCGCGGTGCTCGCGATATTTTTGCTCGGTGAGCACTTCGCGTTTTTGCAGCGGCGTGTTGCCGGGATCGATCACGACGTACGCCGCGAAGTAGATCACTTTCTCGAGCTGCCGCGGCGACATGTCGAGCAGAATGCCGATACGGCTGGGCACGCCCTTGAAGTACCAAATGTGGCTGACGGGCGTTGCGAGCTCGATGTGGCCCATGCGCTCGCGGCGCACTTTCGCGCGGGTGATTTCCACGCCGCAGCGATCGCAGATCATGCCTTTGAAGCGGATCCGCTTGTACTTGCCGCAGTGGCATTCCCAGTCTTTGGTGGGCCCGAAAATTTTCTCGCAGAACAAGCCGTCGCGTTCCGGCTTGAGCGTACGATAGTTGATGGTCTCGGGTTTGCGAACTTCGCCGAACGACCACGCGCGGATCTGCTCGGGTGAAGCCAAACCGATGCGCATCGCATCGAAATTATTGACGTCAATGAGGTTCAAGTCTTGTCATTCCCCAGTGGGGTGCACGTCGGAACCGCAGCCTACGCAGGGCACACACGTCTCACGTTGCTCGTAAGGGGGCCCACCGTCGCTTTTGGTCCGCCGCTCCCGTCATCCTGAGCCTGTCGAAGGACGAGGGCGGGGCACAGACAGATAGTATACCTCTCCAGCGCCGTGCGTTCAAGCGGTGAAACAGGGCCGTGCCCCAGCCCGTATAGCCGGCAGGAGGATATATATGAAGGCTTTCCTTGCCGCACTCGCCGTTCTAACGGCCCTCGCGGCCCTCAGCGCCCCCGCCCGGGCCGACGAGTATGCGTTCAAGCGCACGCTCGATTTTACGATTGGGACGGCGGGCACGACCGCCCTGAGCGTGGCCGGCCAAAACGGCAACATCCATCTCATGGGCGACGGCGGCTCGACCATCCGGGTTCATGCGGTTCTGGGCGCGCGCTCGGCCGACGCCCTTCGTGCTCTGGACGTCACCCAGACGCGCAGCGGCAATACCGTGCGCATCGCGGACGTGTGCCCCGCGACGCGGCGCCTGGTCTTCTGGACCGTCGCGGACTGCGACATCGAACTGGACGTGCACTATCCGCGCTCGCTTGCGGTTGGCCTTCGTAATGAGAACGGCAACACGGTCATCGACGGCGCCGCAAGCGCCCTAAGCGTGGCGAACGGCAACGGCAATATCCGGGTGAACGGCGCCGGCGGCCCGCTCAGCGTAAAAAACGGCAACGGCAACGTGAGCGCGACGCTCGCAAAGAACTGGCGCGGCAGCGCCATTACCATGCACACGAATGCCGGAAACGTGCATCTGCGCGTTCCGCGCGGTTTCGCGGCGACGGTTACCGCGAAAGTGACGCTCGGCGAAGTGCGAAACACCGCGGACGTGCGCAAGGGCCCCGCAACCGTAAACGCGACCACGACGTTCGGCAACGTGGTCATTTCACAGCGCTAGCCTTCTACTTCAGCGCAACACCAGCAGCGCCAGCGCCAGCGATGGAACCGTTATCAGCGCGCCGAGCGCGAGGAATCGCCACGCGTTCACTTCGACTCCGTCGCGGCGCAGCATCATCACCCAAAGCAGCGTCGCAAGCGAACCGCTCACGGATAGGTTCGGCCCGAGATCGATGCCGACGAGCGCGGCGTGCGCCGCGTGCGGCGCGATTCCGTGGCCGTGCAAGGCGTAGCGGACGACCACGCCGGCGGGCAAGTTGTTGATGACGGCGTCGCCCAGCGCGATCGCGCCGCCCGCATAGAGCTTGCCCGCAAGCGGCGAGAGCGCCGAGGCCTGCCGCAGCATCGCGCGCGCCAATTCCAGCGCGCCGGTCGTATCGAGCGCGCGCACGATGACGAACAGCCCGGCGACCAGCGGTATCACCGACCACGGCGCTTCGCGGACGAGCGGTGCGAGCGTTGCGCGGTCGCGCGCCGCGACGATTGCCACACTGATCGCGCCGAGCGCGAAAGCGATGTAGCCGACCGGCAGCCCAAAACCTGCCGCTGCGACGAGCAGCGCCAGCGATACCCCAACGACGATTAGGGTCAGGCGCCCCACCGCGGGGAGCGGCGCACGCGCGTCTTGCGGCACGTACGCCTGCGCCAAGTCGCGCGAACAATGCCATCCGAGCGCGGCATACGTATAGACGAGCGCGACTGCGGACGGCGCCGCGAATAACGTGAGCCACGGCACGAGCGGCGGCAGCGGCGAGAACACGACCAGATTCGCGGGGTTGCTGATCGGCAAAATAAAACTCGCGGCGTTCGCCACGAACGCAACCGCATACGCGAACGGCAGCGCAGGAAGTTTCGCGGCGCGTGAAAGCGCGATCGCGGCCGGCGTGAGCAGCAAAATCGTGCCGTCGTTCGAAAGCAGCGCCGTGACGGCGATCGCGATGGCGAACAGCCAAGCGAATAAACGTTTAGAGCGGCCGCGCGCGCCCGCTATCAGGCTCGCCGTGATCCAATCGAAGAGCCCTTGCACGCGCGCCAGCTCTGCGAGCGCCAGCATCCCGAGCAGAAACGCGTAGACGTCTAAGCCGTCGCGAGCCGCATCCGCGGCTTGCCCGCCGGACAGCAGCCCGGAAGCAACGAGCACGATAGCGCCAAGCGCCGGCCAGATCCATTCACCCAGCCGCGCGGGCCGCGCAAGCATAAGCGCGATTGTCGCGGCTGCAATCGCCCATATTGCAATGGCGTGCATCGCCGCAGGTTGCGTCACCCAACCATGCGCCCCCTCTTCATAAATCGTTATGCGATTGGGTATGCAGAGCTAGGCCTTTCTTTTTTGCTTCCCGAGGAGAATCAGACGCATGAGTTTACGCGCTATTCTCGGCCTTGCATCCATCGGCGGACTCGTCGTCAGTATGGCCCTCCCGGCCTTTGCGCAGACGACGACCACGCAGCCGACGACGACAACGCCGAGCACGACCACGACGAATTCGTCCACGACGACCACGACGCCGTGTCCGCCGGGCACTGCGGCGACCAGCGCAACCACGACGACGAGCACAACCGCGACCGGCACGAGTACGAGTACGAACAACCCCAACGGCGCAACGCCCGGCGGCGTGAGCAGCACCGCCCCGAGCGTTACCACCAAGCCGAACACCGCCGCGAGTTCAACGACGGCGAACTGCACCAATCCAACGGCCGCACCCGCCGGAACGATGCCGAACACACCGGCTGCCGCGCCGATGATGAGCACGACGAATTACAACGCGCTGACCAATAACCCGAATGGATCGGATTGGCTGGCGAAGTTCAATCGTCCGAACGTCCGTTCAAGCAACTACTTGGGCACGACGACGCGTCCCGGCTCGATGCGCCGCATGACGCACATGATGCAGCGTTGCCGGTACGTCATGGAGCGCGGAGTTCGAACCAAGATCTGCAAGTAACGCGAACCGCGCGCGTGAGCGAGAGCCCGGTGCTTTAGCCCGGGCTTTCTCTTTTTCGCTCCAAGAAACGGTCGACTTCTTGAATGAACCGGTCGAATGCGGTTCGATGCAGGTTGTGACCCTGATCTTCGAAGACGCGAATGACCACGTTGGGACCGCCGCGATCGCGTACGGTTCTGAGATCCTCGACCGGCACGATGCTTTCATCGGCTCCCGCCATGACGAGCAGCAGCGGCTTGGGATACGCTTCCAAGTCCCCGCGAAGATCCCAGGATTCCGGCGGGTTCTCGTCGCGAAGACGCTCGATCGGCGTGATCGTCATTTCGCGCACGGCGTGTTTCTTTCGCTCAACGTCGATCTCGCCCCAGCCCAGGTCCCGGTATTCCTCTTCCACTTTCGCATCGCGCGCCGCGCCTTTGAGCGCGAACAGCGTTCGCAGATCGGCGAGGAACTCGTCATACCACGGGTTGTCGGCCTGACGTATCATCGGATCGACCGCAACCACGCGCTGCACGTCGAACCGTCTGCCGCCCAGAATCGCAACCGCGCCGCCCCAAGAATGTCCCAGCAGCAATTCGACGGGATCGGGAATGGCTTGCATGACGTTGTAGAGATCGAGCAGCGCACGATGCAGCGTCATCGGTCCGAGTACCGACGCGGAATCGCCGTGCCCGCGCTGATCGTAGGCGTAAACGCGGTAACGGTCGGCATAGTGCTGCGCGAAGCGTTCCCAGGATTTGCGCGAGCTCGTCATGCCGTGGACGCACAGCATCACGGGACCGCGCTCTCCCCAGCGCTCGAGCGTGGTCTGTACGCCGTCGTCGAGCGTTACGCGTTCTTCGGTATGAGTCACGCGCGACGTATACGTCAAATGGGGGCCTTCTCCATTTCCGAGGCTGCCCGGTCAAAGAATTTGAGCGCGAGCGCCCCGTGAGTCACGGACGCTGCCGCGCGCAGGGCCGCGGCGACGAAAATCGCTTCCGCGACTTCCTCGCGCGTCGCGCCCGCGCGTTTGGCCTGCGCCGTATGCACTTCCATGCAGTACGGACATTGCGTCGCGGCGGCAATCGCAACACACATGAGCTCGCGATATTTCGTCGGGATCGCGCCGTTCTTTCGCTCCAGCGCGTTGTTCAGCCCGAGGAATCCCTCGAATTCCGGACGCGCCAGCCTCGCGAGCTCGGCGAGCTGCGCGAGATCGGCATGCTCGTGATAGTCTCCCATGGGCGCCTCCAAAAGCCGCTATCGCGACTTCTTGATGATAGCTGCCTTGGACTGTTCCGCGATCTTATAGGTGAGCGCTTTTTTGCCCGCCTTGTAACCGTTTCGACTCAGGATGTACGACATGATGTTGACGTACTGATCGTGCGAGAGACTGGCCGGTTCGTTGAGCGGCATATTCGTTGACATGTACGTGAAGATGTCGCCGACGTTGGCGCCGACTTTCTTGCTTAGCGTTTCGAACGTGGGGCCGGTCAGTGCAGGACCGGCCCCGCCTTCGAGGTGCTCACCGTGACACTGAGCGCATGACTGGGCGAACTGCTTGTCGCCCTTGGTCATTTGGGAGGAGGTGAACGATATACTGGACGCTCCCGTCGCGGCAAGCGCGAGCACTGCGAGCGGAGTGAGGAGCCAAGCTGGTACGCTCGTACGCAAAATGTTATCTCCCTGCGGTCAGCTGCCGGTGTAGTTCGTCGAGGTCTTCGAGCTTGTTCAACGTGACGGCGTCGGAGATCGTTGCATCCTGCACGCCGCTGGCCTTGCGCATGTCTCCCGCGAGCTGGTCGGCATGGCAATAAGCGCGCACGGCCTCGTTATGCTTGCGAATGCGCTCGGGGTCGATGCTCCCGCCGTTCTGTTCGATGACGTAGCGCTCGAACTGCATATACGTCGGCTTGTTCTTGCGCACGTAGTCGATCGTCTTTTCACGATCCAGGTTCATGGCGGTGAGCGTCATCTGATCGAAGCCGGGGCCGCATTCGTCATAGCCCTCGGGCAGCTGACCCGCCGCGCCAAGCATCAGTTTTGCCCACAGACGCGGGAGATGAATCGCGCCGAGCGGTCCGGCGGTGTCCGACGAGATGAGGGGAACGATCTTTTCACGGGTCGATGGCGTCGTACCGGTACTGGTCATGGTTGCCTCTCCTCTGCGCGCTTTTAGGCGCGTGCTAATTGATCAGCTGCGTGACGGGACTTGAACGTGAGTTCCGAGATTCCGGATTTGTCCAGGCCGCCCAAACCAAGCGCTTTCATACGTTCGTATTGTTCGTACGTTGCCTGGTTCAGCGGAAGATTGAGATCGGCTTCGCGTGCGAGCCGCAGAGCGATGCCGGAGTCCTTCGCGGCATGCTCGGCCGAGAAATAGCATTCGTGGTCGCGGTTTTGCATGTCGGCGCCGTCGGTCTCCAGCACGCGCGAGTTCGCGCCGGTCTGACTGAAGACTTCACGGATCGTGTCCAGGTCCAAACCGAGCGCATCGGCAAGGCCCAGACCTTCCGCCAGTCCCGCGGTGTTGATGTTCATCACCATGTTGACCAGCGCTTTGACCTGCGCCGCGCGGCCGGCATCTCCGATGTAACGGAGCGACGCGCTCATGCGCTCGAGCATCGGGCGAACGCGCTCGAACGCTTCTTTGCGGCCGCCGCACATCAAATACAGCGAGCCGTTGCGCGCCTGCGGTATCGAGCTCGCCATGCACGCTTCTATCGAATGCGCGCCGCGCTCCTCGCACAACCCCTGCACGTCCACGTGAACCTTGGGCGTGACGGTGGCGGTGTTGATGAAGTATTTGCCCTTCGCGTTCACGAGCAGCGAGTCGCCTTCCGCTGCGAAAATGCGGTACATTGCGGCGTCGTCCGTAACGACCGTGATGATCACATCGGACAGTTCCGTGACGCGGGCGAGCTCGCCGCACGCCTCGCCGCCCGTTTCCTTTGCGACTTGCAGCGCCGCTTCGGGGCGCACGTCGTACAATGCCGCAATGGTATAGCCCTCGTCCTTGAGGTGCAGCGCGATGTTTGCGCCCATGCGCCCCGTCCCCACGATACCGATACGGTCGGTGTTAGTCATAACTTGCCTCCGGGTTGAAGAACCGGACGCCATACTGTTTGAGTACGGCATCGAGCTGCGAGCGATGCTGATCGATCACTCTGTTCAACTGGTCGCGCAGCGTACCCTCATCACTGCGCAGACCCATGGCCATGGGGAACGAGTATTGCTCGGGCGCCCCTTGAGAGCGGGTGTTCGGCACGGTCACGATCGTGAGATCGGGATGGTTGCGCAGGTAGTATCCAATCGCCGGCTGCCAGGTAATGCCGACGTTGATGCGATTGCCTTCAATCGCGTTCAGCAGAACGTTCGGCGACTCGTCGGGATGCTCGGCGACTTCGAACGGAAGCGCGCCGGGCGTGAGCGCCCTCGCCTTCAATCCGCCTTCGGCCGGGGTGTCGGTCTCGTACCCGATCTTCACGTGGTGAAGCACGGGCGAATCCATCGACGTCAAGTCGTATCCGCGCTGCTTCTTGTACACGAAGACGTAGGACGAGATGTAATACGGCTTTGTCGTCTGCAGATCCGCGGTGGCGTACGGAACGTCGACGATAAGATCGCAGCGGCGCGCGTCGAGCGTGTCGTGAACGAACTGCTCGAACCCGCCCTCGGACCGCATGGAATCCCACGTATAGGAAAGTTTGCGGCCCAGATAGTGCGCTACGACCGTTGCGATCTTATTTTCGAAGCCCTGGCCGGCGCTGTTGGAGAACGGCAGATAATTCGGATCTGCGCAGACTCGCAGCAGCGAGGCGGCCAGGATGACGGCCTGAAGAATCACAGTGAGAACACCACGAGATCGCCGCCGAGGGTGGTGTACCTTCCGAGATCCTGCGCGGCGTTGACCGCACCAAGACCCGCGGTGGGATTGGTGAGCCCTGCGGCAAGGCCGATACCGGCCCATCCGCCGACGCCGGACAGAATCGCGACGTACTGCTTGCCGTCATGCATGTAGGTGATCGGGTTGGCGATGATGCCGGAAGGCATCTTCATCTTCCAGAGTTCCGCACCGGTCTTCGTGTCGATGGCTTTGAAATAGCCGTCCATCGTTCCGTAGAACGCCAGGCCGGTCTTCGTGGTGACGATGCCGCCCCACGCCGGGAAGCGCTCTTTGTCCGTCCACACGATCTTGCCGTCGTTCGGATCCCAGGCGATGACCGCGCCTCGGTTTCCGCCCGGGCCCGGATACATCTTGACGATCGCGCCGACAAACGGGAATCCCGATTTGTACTTGACGGAGAACGCCTTGTAATCCATGCAATTATGGTTGGTCGGCACGATGAAGTAGCCGGTGGTCGGGTCGTACGCCGCCGGCTGCTCGTCTTTGCTGCCCATTGCCGCGGGGCAAATACCCGTCACGTTCTTGCCTGCTACCGTCATGTAGCGGGAATTGACGTTCGGACGTCCGGTTTGCATATTGATGCTCGTCGCCCAGTTCACGGACGGATCGAACTTTTGCGCGAGCAGCAGTTTGCCGTTGCGGCGATCCAGCTCGTATCCGAAGCCGTTGCGATCGAAATGCACGAGCGCGGGGACTTCCTGGCCGTGCACTTTGATGTCGGCGAGAATCATCTCGTTGATGCCGTCGTAGTCCCAGGCGTCGTGCGGGGTCATTTGATATGCCCACACGGCTTGTCCGGTTTCCGGGCGGCGCGCGAAGATGGTCATCGACCACTTATTGTCGCCGGGACGCTGCGTCGGGTTCCACGTTCCGGGATTTCCCGTTCCGTAGTACAGCAGATCGAGTTTCGGATCGTAGGAGTACCAGCCCCACGTGGTTCCGCCGCCGACTTTCCACTCATCGCCGCGCCAGGTCGATATGCCGGCATTGTGCGGGCCATGGAATTGCGACTGCGTGAGCGTGTCCGAATCCGGACCCTCGCTGTAGGCTTTCCAGACGCGGTGTCCGTTTTGCAGGTTGAACGCGGTCAAATAGCCGCGCACGCCATACTCACCGCCCGACACGCCGACAAGAACGACGTTCTTGACGATGAGCGGAGCGGCGGTAATGGTTTGCCCGGCTTCCGGGTCGGCATTCTTGGCACGCCACAAAACGCTGCCGTTGCTTGCGTTCAGCGCGTACACCGTGCCGTCCAGCGCGGCCATAACGACTTTGCCGTTGTCATAAGCGACGCCGCGGTTCACGAGATCGCAACACGCGACCGACGCCGCGAAGGCGTCCTGCTTGGGCGTGAACGTCCATTTAATCGTGTTGTCGTTGAGGTTGATCGCGTACACGTGGTTCGGGTACGCGCTCTGGTAGTACATCATGTTGCCGATGACCAGCGGCTGGCCTTCGTGGCCGCGGGTTGCACCGGTGGACATCATCCAAGCGACTTTCAAGTTCTTGACGTTGTCCGGCGTTATCTGATCCAATTCACTGTACCGCTGATTTGCGTAGTCTTGCCCCGGCATCACCCACTCCGAAGCATTCGTAGACATATCCGCAAGCGAAACTTGCTGCTGGGCGCCTGCCTGCTGATGGGTTATCAGCACGCCGGCCGCGATCGCGGCAAGTACGAGTACAAGTGAAAGAAAGAAAAGGCGAATGTTCATTGCGCGCTCCTCTATCAATGCGAGTTCCTCAAGGGTACGCCCGGCAACGGCGCGCAACAAGTCGGCAAGGATGATGATCATCACTTTGGATGATGAACTGTGCTATAATCCAGCTCGTATGGCGTTACCTGTCGGCGTCGGCATCGTTGCCGACCGCAGAACGACCGCGGCGGCCCTCGGTGAGATCATCGAGAGCGATGCCGAATTGCTGCTCATTGCAATCAGCGGCCCCGGTTCGGACGCGTACGAT
>DASSZL010000155.1:0-3925 GCA_035713505.1 Vulcanimicrobiaceae bacterium
CGCAAACAGGGCCATCACGCAGGCCGGAATCATAAATATCTTCATCGTTCTCCCTTCGAACTTCTCGTGGGGAGCCAGCATATGCCAAGAAGAGGAACTCCCAAAGAAGGCCGCGGGAATGCGGTGTCTGTCTTGTATGTCTTCCTGCTATGCCGCTATGAATTCGCGTAGCGTACTTGTGCGCCGATCATCTCGTCGATCTCTTCGGGCGGGCGCGCTGCGCTGAATAGAAAGCCCTGCCAGGCGTCGCATCCCAGCGCTTTGAGCATCGCCAGTTCGCTTGCGGATTCGATTCCCTCGGCGGTTACGTGGAAACCGACGTCGTGCGCGACGCCGACGACGGCGCGGACAATCGACGCGCTGAAAGCGTTGCTCTCGATGTCCGTGACGAACACGCGGTCGATCTTGATCGTGTCGATCGGCAAGCGCTGTAAATATTCGAGTGAGGAGTACTTCACGCCGAAATCGTCCAGCGCCAAACCCACGCCCAGCGCACGTATTTGATTGAGGGTCGCGAGCACGTCGCGCTCGTGATTGATGAACGAACTTTCGGTGAGTTCCAGTCCAAGCAGCGAGCCGTCGAGATCGTGCGTGCGCAGAAGATCGGCAATCAATTGCGGCAGCGAGGCGTCGTGCAACTGCTCGGCCGAAACGTTCACCCACACGCGAATCGGCCTGCCGCAGGCGGACCAGCGTTTCGCTTGCGCGACCGCGTGTTCGAACACCCACGCGCCGATGCGGCGGATAAAGCCCGTTTCTTCCGCAAGCGGGATAAAGGCGGCCGGCGGTATCGAACCCGCGAACGGATCGTTCCAGCGCAGCAGCGCCTCCAGGGCCGTGATGCGTCCGCTGCGCCCGCATACGACCGGCTGATAGTGCAGGGTGAACTCGCCCTTGTCCACGGCGCGCCGAAGCGCGGCTTCCATGCGAAAACGCTGCTCCGCGCCGCGCTGCAGTTCGGCCGTATAATAATGAAACGTGGCGCCGCCGCGCGCTTTGGCGGCGTACATCGCGACGTCCGCGCTGCGCAGCAGCACGTCGGGCTCTTGTGCGTCCAGGGGATACACGCTGATGCCGATGCTGGATGAAACGGTGTGCTCCAGGCCTCCGATACTGAACGGGGCCGAGAACGTGTCGAGCAGCTGACGAGCGCGCAGCGAAATCGTCGTGCGATCTGGCATCGGCGGAGCGACGATTACGAATTCATCGCCGCCGGTGCGCGCCAGCACTTCGTTCCCGCGCAGCCCGCGCTCGAGCCTGCGCGCGATCTCCACGATGAGGTGATCGCCCGCGACGTGTCCGAGCGTGTCGTTGATCGTCTTGAACCGGTCGAGATCGAAATAGAATACGGGCGTGAGCCCGCCCGCCTGCCGCTCTTGTATCGTGGACTCGAGATGGTCGCGAAGACTCGCGCGATTGAGCAAATTCGTGAGCGGGTCGTGAAAGGCCAAGTGTGCGAGCGCGGCCTCCGACGTCTGTCGTTCCGTGATATCCAACACGGTGCCGAACATTCTGGTCGGCTCGCCGCTCTGGTCGTAGGTCCAGTAGCCGCGTTCCTCGACATGACGTACCGCACCGTCGCGCCGGATGACGCGGTGATCGCTCTTGAACGCGCGGCGCTCCTTGCGCGCCGTTTCGACTTCCTGGCGAACGCGCGGGGAATCTTCGGGATGATCGAAGTCCCACAGGCCTCCGGCTTTGATTTCACCCGGCTGCACGCCCAAAATGCGGCAGAGTTCATCCGAGCAGAAGCCGTCCTGTTTTTGATAGTCGTGAAAGTAGTTTCCGAGATGCGCGACTTCTTGCGCGAGCTGCATCGCCGCTTCGCTTTCGCGCAGCCGCTGCTCGGTTTCGTACTGTGCGGTTATATCGACTGCATGAACGAGCCGCGCGGAAACGCCGCGATACATTAGATCGTAGCGGCGAATCGCGGCATGGACATAGCGTCCGTCTTTGGAACGGTGGCGAAAGATGCCGGCATCGCCGTTCGCTTCGCGTTCTTCTTCCAAAGAGCGCAGCAGGGCCGGTACGTCCTCCGGAGCGCGCAAATCGGCCAGCGTCATCGAAAGAAATTGCTCGCGGGTATATCCGTAGCGATCGATCGCCGCTTGATTCACGGCCAGAAACCGCAAGGTCTTGCGATCGAACACGTACATCGGCGTGGGCGATTTCTGAAACATCGCCGTATGCAGCCCGCTTTGCAACACGCCGAAGCGGGCAACGGCGGCTACCGCGGCACTGCCGAAAAGGAGGCCTGCGAACATCGAAAGGATGTTCGAGTCAAGCGGCGTCACGATCTTCATATCGGCAACCGGGCGGCGAAGTGAAAGGGTGCCCCGCGTCCAACAATCCGCAGGATGAAGGCCCTGCTGGTGCTCAATGAGCATTCCCGCCTCGGTCAGCGAGAGGGCGAGACCGTATGCCGGACGCTCGCGCAGGCGGGAGCCGAGTGTCTGGAGACTCCCGGGAGCGCGCAGGTGGACGCCGTCATCGCGGCCGGAGGCGATGGGACGGTGATCGGTGCGATTCCGTTGGCACTGGAACGGGGCGTTCCGCTCGGTATCGTGCCGCTCGGAACGTTCAACGATCTGGCTCGAGCGCTGGGCGTGCCGCTGGGCATCCCGCAAGCCTGCGAGGTGATCGTGCAGGGGCGCACGCGCGCGATCGACGTCGGATGCGTGAACGGCCGTCACTTCGTGAACGAAGCCAGCATCGGCGTTTCCGCGCGCATCGCGCGGCGGCAGACGCCCGAGGTCAAACAGCGGTTCGGCGTGCTAGGCGTGATCTCGACGACGCTGCAAACGCTTGCGGACATACGGCCGTTCTACGCGAGGATTTCCTACGACGATCGGGTCGAACAATGCCGTACGGTGCAGATCACCGTAGCGAACAACGCACGGTTCGGCGGCATCATCGATCGCGCCGACGCGGCCATCGACGACGGATGGCTCGATCTTTACAGCGTCGAGCCGCGCAATTGGTTCGACGCGTTCGCGGTGGTGCGCAAGATCGTCATGCGCGATCCGACTTCGGGTAAAGGATTGCGCACGCGCCGCTCGGCTCGTTTTTCCATCGTGACGCACCATCCGCACCATATCAGCGCCGACGGCGAACCCGCCGGCGTCACGCCGGCGGATTTCGAGGTTCGGCCGAAGGCGCTGCGCATTCTCGTGCCGTAGGCCGACGGATGCGCTATCGATCGTTGGGACATTCCGGATTACAGCTGTCCGTCGTCGGCCTGGGTTCTTGGTTGACCTACGGCGGGGCCGTCGGCGCCGAGCAGGCGCGCGCATGCGTGCACGAAGCCTGGGAACGCGGCATCAATTTCATCGACACGGCGAACGTCTACGCTCGGGGAGCGGCCGAAGAGGTGCTCGGACCAATCCTCAAAGAGCTCAAACGCGATCAGCTCGTGCTCGCCACGAAGGTCTATTTTCCGATGGGAGAAGGGCCGAACGAGCGCGGCCTTTCGCGCAAGCATATCCGCGACCAACTGCATCATTCGCTGCGGCGGCTCCAAGTCGAATACGTGGACTTGTACCAGTGTCATCGTTACGATCAGACGACGCCGCTCGAAGAGACGTGCGAGATGATGAACGATCTAATCCGCGCGGGCAAAGTTTTGTATTGGGGCGTTTCCGAGTGGAACGCCGATCAAATCGCGGCGGCCGTAACCCTGTGCCGCGCGCGCGGGTGGGCGATCCCGGTCAGCAATCAGCCGCAGTACAGCGCGCTCTGGCGCCGTATCGAAACGCGCGTGCTGCCCGTTTGCGAACGGTACGGACTGGGCAACGTGGTGTGGTCGCCGCTAGCGATGGGCATCCTCACCGGCAAATACACGGACGCCGCGCATCCGCCGGCCGGCACGCGCGCAGCCGGCGCGAACGCCGACATGATGGAAGAGTACTTCACGCAGCCGGTACTC